>CAYUEV010000003.1:0-65380 GCA_964443825.1 uncultured Eubacteriales bacterium | reverse complement strand
ATTGGTTCAGCCCTTTATCTCTCTTTGCTTCCACCGTTGCGCAACTGCACGCAACGGTGGAAATTATTTTTACTCATTCCCCGCCGCTCGCTACTCGCTAATTACTGAAAAATCGGGAAGCGGATTTGGTTTTTAACAAACTCGACGCCGAAAAAATTTCGACTGTTAAGTTCTAAACGCTGAATCCGGCGCCGCTCGCCAATTGCCATAAATACTAATCGCCGCTTTGTTCACCCACACCCTCTCTTTTTTCTCCTCTTTCCCTTCCTTTCTCCTCTTCTCTCTTTTCTTCCGTTACTTTCCTTCCTTCCGCCGTTACGAGGCTGCACGCAATTTTGTGTTTAGTAGTCGGCGGTTAGTTGTCAGAAATAAGAATGAATTATAATAGTCATCCGTCTTTCTAATCGCTGACAACTAACCGCTGTTCGCTATGCGCTATTCACTATTCACTATTTACTATTTTCTAATCACAGCCCGCTAATCACTACCCCCCCCCCTCTCTCTCTCTTTTGCGTTGCGCAACCGCAAGCAACCCTTAAAGCTATTTTTCGCGTTACTTACAGCTCAATTTATGTTACAAGACTATCTATCTAACTTTCTAATCGCTAAATACCGCCCGTCAATCGCTAAACGCCGCCTCAATATTTAGCGAAACTATGTATTTTACAATCTGTCATCCAATATCCAATAACTGACGTTTAATCGCCGCTCCCGCCACGCAATTTAAAAAACCCTTTAAGCCAAAATTTGTCTTTTTTGGTTTAAAAGGTTTTAATTGTTGTTTCTTATTGTATAACTTATGAATTTAACGTTAATATTGTGAACTTTATTGCATATGCATTGACAATAGTGCGTTTAGGCGCTACAATAACGATCGAGGGCAGAAAATCAAGCTTAAAGCTTTTAGCAAGAAGCGACAGGGGCGGGGTAACTTACCCACAGGCAAAAATCAGTAAGAATATAAACCATAAAGAGCGGCCAAAAATTCGCACGGTAAAACCGGCGCCGCCTGCAAGCGTAAGTCGCGCGGCGAGCTTTGCGCGGCCGTAACCGCTCAAAACCTTTAATCCAAATCAGTTCCGCCGGCGTTTTTGTAAAGTTCACTGTAAAATCCACCCGCGCTCATCAGTTCAGAGTGCGATCCCATTTCTATTATCCCGCCCTCTTTCATTACGATTATCATATCGGCGTCTCTTATTGTCGAGAGCCTGTGGGCGACTATAATTGACGTCCTGCCTTTCATCAATTCCTTAAAAGCTTTTCCGATTTCAATTTCAGTCCTCGTATCCACTCCGCTCGTGGCTTCGTCAAGAATCAAAACGGGATTATCTCTCATCATGATTCTCGCTATACAAAGTAATTGCCTCTGCCCTCCCGAGAGATTGCCGGTCGATTCGCTGATTACGGCGTCGTAACCCCCGGGAAGCCTTCTGATAAACCCATCGCATCGAGCTTTTTTAGCTGCCAATATAATTTCCTCGTCGCTCGCGTCTTTTTTGCCGCAGGCTATATTGTCCTTTACCGTACCCGTTCTTATATACGTATCCTGAAGAACCATTCCGATATTTCCTCTTAAACTTTTCCTTTTAATGTTTTGTATGTCGGTTCCGTCAAATTTTATTTCGCCGGAGTTTATATCATAAAACCTTAAAAGTAAATTTATAAGGGTGGTTTTCCCGCACCCCGTAGGACCTACTATCGCGTATCTTTTCCCTTTTTCTATTTTAAGATTTATGCCGTTTAACACTTTTTTGTCGTCATTATAAGAAAATTCAACATCTTTAATATCAATGTCCCCGCTGAAGTTTAAAAGCGCCCGGTCGCTATCTTTATCGGGCTTTTCGGGCGTCTCCTCTATTAAGTCAAACAGCCTTTTAGCGCTCGCCAACGCGCTTTCAAGTTCCGCGATTACGCTTGAGATTTCATTAAAAGGCTTGGTGTATTGATTGGCGTAACTTAAAAAGCAGCTTAAAGCCCCTACCGTAAACGAGCCTCCGCCTAAAAACGACGCCCCTAAAACGGCCAGCGCCCCCATAAGAGCCGTAGCCGCGTAAACGATATTATTCACAAACCTTGTCGCGGGATTGGTAAGGGAACTGAAAAACGTCGCTTTAAGAGAACTTTTTTTGAGACTTTCGTCAATTTCGTCAAACTTCTTTATGTTTTCGTTTTCCATCCCGAAAGCTTTTACGACGTTGTGATTTTCAATAATCTCATTTATAAGGGACGTTTCCTCCCCTCTTATTTTGGACTGCCTTAAAAAATATTTATACGATCCGCCCGCTATAAATTTCGACACAAAAAGCGATATAGGCGTTAAAATTACTACGGCTAACGCTATTTTTACGTTCATATAAAACATAAATAAAAGCGTTCCGACAATAGTTAACACCCCTGAAAACAGATTTGTGAATCCTATCAAAAGCCCGTCCGAAAACTGATCCGCGTCGGATATCACCCTGCTTACAATATCGCCGTGAGGATGAGAGTCAATATATTTTAAAGGGAGCGACTGGATTTTTTTAAACGCTTTATTCCTTAAATCTCTCACAATATTAAAGGCCATTCTGTTATTTACTACGTTTAAAATATATTGAGAAGCGCCTGTAATTAAAGCGACAATCAGCGTTTTTATTATAATTTCATATATTTTATTAAAATTTACGTTTCCCTCTCCGATTAAAAGGTCTATAGCGTCCCCCACTAAAACGGGAGCGTAGAGTTTTCCCAAAACGCAAACTAACGCCAGCGCCAAAGACAGCAATAGCCAAAAATTATAGCGCTTAACGTATTTTAAAACTTTTTTAAATGTCCCGGGATTTTTTTTCATAATTTTAAGAGCTTTCTAAAATTTCTTTATAAAGCGTGCAAGACGATAAAAGTTCGCTGTCGGTCCCAAGCCCCTCTTGTTTTCCCTCGTCGAGGACGATAATCTTATCCGCGTCCCTTACGCTCCCGATTCTGCCCGAAATGATAACGAGCGTCGTATCTTTATAATCTTCTTTTAAGGCTTTTTTAAGATAAAATTCCGTAGAATAATCAAGAGCCGACATGCTGTCGTCAAAAATAAGGATTTCCGGGTTTTTTAAAAGAGCCCTCGCGATACAAAGTCTTTGCCTTTGTCCTCCCGATAAATTTTTCCCGTCCTCTTCAATACAATAAGAAAGACCGTCTTTCTTTTTTTCAACAATATCCAGCGCGGCGGCGGTTTTAAGGCAACCGTAAATTTCATTATCGGAAGCGTCAAGTTTTCCCCACTTTAAATTGTCCCTTAACGTTCCCGAAAAGAGAACCGATTTTTGCGGAACGACGCTTATTTTTTTTCTTAAATCATTTTCGCTATAGTCGTTTATCGGTATTCCGTCGATAAGAATTTCGCCCTCGGTCGCGGTATAAAATCTCGCTATAAGGTTTACCAAAGACGTTTTGCCCGAGCCCACGGGTCCTACTATACCCAGGGTTTCGCCTTTTTTAATTTTAAAATTTATATTGCTGAGAGAAGCCCCGCCCGCCCCTTTATAAGTAAGACCGACATTTTTAAATTCCACGGCGCAATCGCCCGAACTCGTCCCCGCGGTCTCTAAAGGAGCGTTAAAAGAAGGCTCGATATCGAATACCTTGGAGATTCTTTTTAGACCCGACGCGCCTTTTGAAACGTTTATTATAAGGTCGGCGAATTTAATAAGTTCCAAAAGAGTTCCAGACATATAATTATATAACGCCACGACGCTCCCCTTGGTAAGCGCGCCCTGATAAACTTTTAAAGAGCCTGTGTAAATAAGCAAAATAATGCTGATATTGATTATTACATACGTGGCGGGATTCAAAATCGCCGAAATTTTTCCCGAGAATTTTTGGAACGCCGTTAATTTTTCATTAACGCGGTTAAAATTTTCTATCTCGTCTCGCTCCATGGAAAAGGCCCTTAAAACTCTCGTCCCCGCGAGATTTTCTTTGACGGCGTTTAAAACGTCGTCAAGTTTTTCGTTTGATTTTTTATAAAGAGAAATACACTTTCCCATTATCGAAAAAATCACAACGGAGAGTAAAACCACAAAACCGCCGAAAATAAGGGCGATTTTAACGTCTATCGTAAACGACGCTATAACGGAACCTATCACTATAACGGGCGCTCTTAAAAAAAGTCTTAAAGCTAGATTTACCCCGTTTTGAACTTGATTTACGTCGTTAGTCATTCTTGTTATTAAAGTACCCGAGCCGATATAATCGATTCCCGTTAAATCGAGCGACTCAATGTGGCGAAACAGCGATTTTCTAAGTTCCGAAGAATACCCCGACGCGGCTTTCGCGGCAAAATACTGCGCCGTGACCGAAAGCAAAAGCCCCAGCGCCGCGAGCGCCAAAAGAAAAACGCACGCGTTCACTATATAAACGTTGTTGTTTTCAGGTATTCCATCGTCGATTATCGCCGCTATGACGAGAGGAACAAGCAAATCAAGCAGCGCCTCGGCCAACTTAAAAAGAGGGGCTAAAACGCTCTCTTTAACATACGAACGGAAATATTTAAAAAGTTTTAGCATAAAACAAAATAAAAGCGGTGAAAGAAGTCCTTCGCCGCATAAATTTTAATCGCTTGTATAAGGCAGCAAAGCTATTTGACGCGCTCGTTTAATAGCGGTCGTCAAAGCCCTCTGGTGCTTTGCGCATGTGCCCGTAACCCTTCTCGGGAGAATTTTCGCTCTGTCAGAAGTGAAACGGCGCAGCTTCGCGACGTCTTTATAGTCGATGTAGTCGACTTTTTCGACACAGAAAGTACAAACTTTCCTGCGGCCTTTTCTTCCTCGACCGCCTCTGTCGCCTTTGTCGTAAGCCATTAAGGAAACCTCCTGTTTTATTAAGAGAGTTTGAGAAAATTAAAATTTCGCTCGCGCTCAAAAGAAAAATTCGTAAATTTAAAATCAGAACGGCAAATCGTCAAGCGCCGAATCGATTTCGGAGAAATCGTCCGCGTCGCCGTTTCTGAACGAGGCAGCCTCCTGTCCCGCGTTATCGTTTCTTTGAGATCTGTCGGAGTAACCGCCGGACGCTCCCGTTTCGCTTTTGCCGCCGCAGAAACTTATGTTGTCGGCGACAATCTCTACAGCGTAGCGTCTCGTACCGTCCCTGCCGTCATATGTGCGGGTCTGGATCGAACCCTCTACGGCGATCATCTGACCTTTTCTGAAATATTTCGAGATAAACTCGGCCTGCTGCCTCCAGGCGACGCAATTTATAAAATCCGCCTGCTTTTCCTGTCCCGCCGTTTGATAGCGGCGATCCACGGCAACGGTAAACGACACGAAGGAAATGCCCGATGAAGTCGTTTTAAGCTCCGGGTCGGCCGTAAGCCTGCCCATAATGATAGCGCGGTTTAACATTTGACTTCCTCCTGATTTTACTGTTCGCCGGGTTCTTCCGCGGGTTCTTCTTTAACCTGCTCGTCGGAAGGCTGCTCGGAAATTTCTTCCTTGGAATCTTCAGAAGACTCTTCCGGGGCTTCTTCCTGTTCGGGGGCGGATTTAGCCTCGGCCGGATTTTCAAGCTTCACAACAAGCGCGCGTATAGCGTCGTCCGTGATGCCCGCAACGCGCTTAAATTCAGCGGGGAACTCGGGCTCGGCCTTAAACGTGTAAAGAACGTAGTAGCCTTCTTCCTCGTAGTTGATAGGATAGGCGAGTTTCCTCCTACCCCATTCGTCCACCGAAACAAGCTCGGCCTGCTCCTCGATAAGCGATTTGAATTTTTCGCTAAGCGCGGACGCCGCCTCGTCGCCGTTTTTAACGGAAAAAATGACTACCGCCTCGTAATCTTGCATCGACATATGGGTAACACCTCCTTTTGGACATAGGCTCTAAAAAAGAGCAAGGATAAATTTATGTAAAAGCCATAAATTATCAATTTTTACAATACCCAATAATTATACCGTTTTAAGTATATTATGTCAAGTATTAACAAAAATTTTACATTTAAACGCCATAGGACAAGACGGAGCGTTTCTTTCGGGAAGTCGTTAAAACGCCTGTTTCGCAAACCCGGGCGCTCTTTAACGAAAAGTTGTTAAAACGCCTGTTTCGCGCGGCATTAAATACTTTCCCGCGGGAAGCAGCTGAAAAGCTAATTAACTGATTAAGCGAGTTTTTAACGCTCTTCAACGCGGCAAATCTCCTAAAACGTCCGTTAGGCGATTCAACCGTCGCTTTGGCGGTAAGCCCGAAACGCCCGTTAAACCAGCCCCAAATATTCCTCTAGGCAAAGTCCGCTGCTCGCAATGGCCGGCGCGTTCCCAACCCCTACGTATCTCCAGTGCCACGGCTCAAATTTTACGCCCGTCGCGCTCTGTTTGTTTTGAGGATAGCGTTCGATGAACCCGTAATTGGCGGCGTTATTTTTAAGCCACCGATAAGCGCTCGTGTTCTCGAATCCCGCGCTGCTCGCCGCGCAAATTATATCCATGCAAATTCCGATGTTGTGTTCGGAACTCCCGGGAGGATTTCGCCTTGTGGACGCTTTGTCATAAGCCTCCTGATAACCGTACCCCTGCGACATATAGTCGTTTACATACTCGTTAAAAAGCGTGTCCTGCCTGTCGTAACTCCTGTAGCCGGAACAAGGCGTCAACGTAATTCCGTCGGCTAAAGCCGCGTTATACATTTTATCGTACCACACGGCGGCTCTCGAATCCATTCTCTGGTTAGATCCCGCGACATATGAAAGCGACATTTTGCTTTCGTAGCCCTTTTCGACAACTCTGTTCTTGTTAAGGCAAATTAACTGCCAGGACGCTTCGTCCAAGGGGTAAGGTATAACGTTCCCGTTAGATGAAGGCCGCTGTTGTTCTTGCCCCGGCGCGGTTGAACCGGCGCTCGTCGAATTTGCCAAAGTGGTCCCGGTTGAAGAGGCGGTTAAAGGCGCTTGAGTTATGACGCCCCCGCTCGCCCCGGTTGTGGGATTTTGCGGATTTACAACGCCGCCCCCGACATTTTGGTTGTTTTGAACGCCGTTTTGAGTAGCGTTTTGAGGACTGTCGGTAGAGAGTTCGGTATTGTCGCCCGGGATTTCCGCGGCGTAATTTTCAGTGTTTTCCGGGGTTTTGTCTTTATCTTTATTATTTTCAAAAGCGTAGGTTATCAAAAAAACGGCGGCAAAAAGCCCTATTAACAAAACGGCGCAAAGCGTTATAAAAACCGCTTTGTTCTCGAAGATCCCGCCCGACTTTCTTTTTTTAGCTATTTTAAGACGCCTCCTTCATTTTCTAAAACGCACCTTAAATTATATATTGAAATATCGTTTTGTCAAGCGTGAACGGCGTTTTACTCGACGAAAATCGCAAAAACATCTTCCTTGCGTCGCAATCTCGTCGACCGTATAGTGAAACTGCACAATATATGCGAAAAATTTTTATATGTATTTACACTCGACATCGACGGCGTTTTGTGATAAAATTTAAGTAAATATAAAATGGAGGTTGGATGATGAAACCGCAGGATACGGGACCTATGTACAGATCAAAATTAAGGGAGTGTACCAACTTCACCGCCTGGTGCATCAAAAAAATATGCAAAGATATAGGTCCGAGACCCGCGGGAAGCGACGCGGAACTTAAAGCGGAGGAATTTATCGCCGAAAAAACGGGCAAAGCCGCCGACAGCGTTAAGACCGAAGAGTATCAAGTCGCGGGAAAGGCCTTTTTCGCGTGGATGAAAATAATCCCCATACTCCTTATACTGTCTACCGTATTTCTGATATTCAACATAGCCGCCGTTTCCGCTCTTCTCGTGGTCGTAAGCGTCGCCTGTCTTTTTGGCGAGTTCCTTTTCTACAAAAGATTTTTGGACGTATTTTTCAAAAAGCAAACCTCGCACAACACCCTGCTGACAAGAAAACCTGCGGGCGAGGTTAAAAGGCGGATTATTTTCGGCGGTCACGCGGACTCTTCTTACGAGTGGCGGTATACTCACTTGGGCGGCGCTCCTTTAATGTACTTTGTTTTCGTTTACGCCGCTCTGGGTCTTATTTGGAATTGCGTATTCGCCGTCGTTTCAATAGTCAAAGGTTATGCCGCGTCCCCTTCTCTAGACGTAGCCTGGTACTCATACGCGAGCATCGCTTTCGTTCCGTCGTACTGTTTGCTTTTCTTCTTTATAAACTACAATATCAGCGTCGACGGCGCCAACGACAACCTTACCGGCTGTTTAATCTCCGCTTCCGTTTTAAAGTTTCTTGACGATAACGACGTCCGCTTCGAGAACACCGAAGTCGACGTGCTTTTAACGGGGGGCGAGGAAGCCGGCTTAAGAGGCGCTAAGGCGTACTGCGAAGCCCATAAAGACGAGCTTAAATCCCCGGAAACCGTGTTTATCTGCATAGACACCGCCAAAGATTACGACGATATTTTAGTGTACAACAGAGACATGTCGGGTCTTACCCATCACGACAAAAAAGTGTGCGCTCTTCTTAAAAAAGCCTGTGAGAACGCGGGCGTCGACGCTAAATATTCGGTGATTTTCGCGGGAGCCAGCGACGCCGCCGCCATGACTCAGGCGGGAATACCCTCCGCGACGCTCGCCGCCATGAATCCCGGGCCGCCTAAATACTATCACACAAGAGACGATAAAGCCGATATATTAAACCTTAAAACAATCGAAAAATGCATTGAGATAGCCGTGGAAACAGCCTTCATGTACGATGAGAAAGGCTTGGAAATTTAATCTTACAAAAATTCACAGAAACTTTTAAATAACGTAACTCCATATAGCATATTTTTAATTAAAATAAGTCTGTAAAAACCCCTAATGATTTAAAAGGTGATTTATATGAAAAAAAGAACTCTTGCGTTTTTAGGGCTTCTCATTTCGGTCGTCATGATTTTCACTATGTCCTCCTGCGGCTCTTCGGGGACTGAGGACGAAACGGAATTCGCCGCCGCGACTATCGATTTATCCGACGACGTTCCAGTGTCGGAAGAGGAGATCCTCGCTTTCTATAACAACCTTATGGCGAAAATTCAAGATGAAAACACCTTTACCGACGACAAGCGCCCGGGAGTTAATACGAGCGAGTCCTTAAACGCCGGCGAGCTTCAGGTTCTGTCTTACGACGCGAGTACGGGCGAGGCTAAAGAAGACGACTCTTTAAAATCTCTTAACGATTCCGCAAAAGCCATTAAAGACAGAATTATAGGCGGTATCGACACGTCTATCCCAATAGTTCCTTTCGGAAAAGTTACCGAAAACACTATAAATTCGGTTATTTATCCGCCCGACTCAAAAGAAGTGGGTCTCGCCATTTCGGATATTGTGGACGCCGATTGCTCAATAGACGGCGATAACTTAAACATCCACATAGTTTTAGGCGACAAGCCCGAATCAATCCAAAAGGTTTTCGGCGTCAGAGATAAAGAAGCCGTTATAGCGAGCGTAAACGAAAACAGTAAAGAATACTGCGCGCTTAACGATTATTCCGTAACTTACTGCAATATAGAAGAAGAGGACAACAGCGTCCACTCCACTATAGATCTTTCGGCGGAAGTCGAAAAACAGGCCGACGGCAAATATACGTGCACGGGGAGAATTTCCTCATTCAATATTACGATAAACTGCGACGTTAAGGCGCATCTTACGCCTTTGGGAAGCCTTAAGGACGCGGGCGACGTAGAAGTAAACTTCAGATTGACGGACGCCAAAAACTACGAGTTTGACTGGATAGGGAACTCCTCCTGGGAACCTAAGTCGGAAACCGCCGAATAATAACGAATCCTGCTAAAAATCTCCGCCCTTTGTTTTAAGGGCGGAGCGCGGCTTTCATTTAAGACGCGGTATTCATTTGAGACGCGGCTATTTTACAGGTTACATTATCCGCTTTCATGCGGATATATTTTTTTGCCTCGTCCTCGCTTCTTACGGTCCACACCGAAACAAGAAGATTTTCTCTGTGAAACGCGTCTATTAACTTTTCTCCCGCTAAATTTTTATCGACGTTAAGCCCGACGGCGCCGTATTTCTTTGTTAAAAAGACGAGATAATCTATAAATTTATCCGCGTTTTTCATAAAGGGAAAATATTTTTTATTCAGGTAAAAAGGTATCGACGGGCAGTCTTTTTTTACCGCGGGCGCGAAGGACTCGGATACTCCCGTGAAGATAACCCTTCCCAAAAGGTCGAGATTTTTAACAAGATTTTCGATATATTTAAGGTTTTTTGTTTCTTTTATGTCTAAATTATATTTTACGCCGTCGTAGTCTTTTAAAAGCGCTAACGCGTCGTAAAGCTTGCATAAATTTTCATTATTCGCTTTTTTAACGGGGTTGTGAGAAAGAACCGGCTCTCCCTTTTCGTTAAATCGAACGTCCATCTCGATAAATTTCGCGCCTTTGTCAAGAGCCGTCTTAACGGACGATAAAGTGTTGGGGGTCGTGTTAAAACTTCCCGCGTGAGCCGTTATAAAGTCGTTTAAATAAAATTCGTCCATGGTTTAAAAATCCTCCAATATAAGCCCTTTATTGTGCTTTAACGCCCAGTCGACGCACCATTGACCCGAAAAAATCAAATAATCTCTCTCTTTAACGTCTTTTACCCACACTGAGTTTGTAAGGTCGAGAGCGCCTAATTCAACGGGACTTTCGACTATTCTTTTGATTATCTGGTAGTTTAAATCGCGCCTTCTAAACTTCACGCCGTACTCGTGTTCCATTCTGTATTCCAACACGTCGTATTGCAACAGACCTACGACTCCCAATATAACGCGCTCGAGACCGCCGTCCGGAAAAAAGAATATCTGTATGGCGCCTTCTTCGGCTATTTGGTTCATGCCCTTGGCGAACTGTTTTCTCTTCATGGAGTCAATTTGTTCCGCCTCGGCGAAATGTTCGGGGGCGAACTGCCTTATGCCTTTAAATTTTACCCCCATATTTTTTTCGGAAACCGTGTCGCCTATCATAAATATCCCCGGGTCAAATACGCCTATAATATCTCCCGCGTAAGCTTCGGGGATCTCGGTTCTGTCGTTCGCCATCATCGCCCTAGCTCCAGAAAGCTTGATTTCTTTATTTTCTCTTACGTGAAAATACTCCCGTCCTCTCTCGAATTTCCCGGACGCCACTCTTAAAAAGGCGATTCTGTCTCTGTGGGCTTTATTCATGTTGGCTTGAATTTTAAACACGAAAGCGGAAAAACGCTCGTCGAAAGGGTCTACAAAACCTTCTTCAGCTTCGTATGAAAGGGGCGGGGACGTATACTTTAAAAAGCTCTTTAAGAACAGCTCCACGCCGAAATTATTAAGAGCCGATCCGAAAAACACGGGAGTTTGTTCGCCCGTTTTAACTTTCTCTAAATTAAATTCCGCTCCGGCGATATCAAGAAGCTCGATATTGTCGGAAAGTATTTTTCTCGATTCTTCCCCTATAAGAGCGTCGAGCTTTTCGGCGTCTTTTATGTCGCACTCTATACCCTCTATTCTCTTTTTGCCGCTGTGGAACTCGTTAAAAGCTACTATTTCGCTTTTTTCCCTGTCGTAGACGCCTTTAAAATTTACGCCGCAGCCGATGGGCCAGTTTAAAGCGCAGGTTTCGATTCCAAACTCGGTTTCAAGCTCGTCGAGAAGATCGAAAGGGTCTCTCGCCTCTCTGTCTAGTTTATTTATAAAAGTAAAAATGGGAATATTTCTCATCTTGCAAACTTTAAAAAGTTTTCTCGTCTGAGGCTCTATGCCTTTGGCGGCGTCAATTACCATTACGGCGTTGTCGGCCGCCATTAAGGTGCGGTAAGTGTCTTCTGAAAAGTCCTGATGCCCCGGGGTGTCGAGTATATTTATAACAAAGCCGTCGTAAGAAAACTGAAGAGCCGAGGACGTAATTGAAATGCCCCTTTGCTTTTCAAGTTCCATCCAGTCTGAAACGGTTTGTTTTCCGCCTGATTTAGCTTTTACGTTTCCGGCTGACTGTATAACTCCCCCGTAAAGGAGAAATTTTTCGGTGAGCGTGGTTTTGCCCGCGTCAGGATGCGAAATTATAGCGAAAGTCCGCCTTTTTTCGATTTCGCGTCTTATATTTTCATTGTTGCCCATAAATAAAATCCTTTTAAAATAAATCACATAGAATATATCACATGATTTCCGAAAAATCAATATAAACGTAACTTTTAGCGCGTCGCGCAATATTTTAGTTCTTGACTAAAACCTTATTTTATGGTATCATGGCGTAAATAAGCGTCGAATTTCAGAATGCGTTTAACATTTTTTAATAGATCGAGGTCCTTAAAGTTGGGGGAAGGTCTTAACAAAGACAACAAAGCCGCGAGAGCGCTGCCCTACGCCGTCACGGGATTTTTAAGCGTCGCGATAATACTCGCGATATACGCTATAAACAAAATTTACCCGTTCGGCTCCGGGAGCGTCGTGTGCGACGATATGGTGCAGCAGACTGTTTCCAATTACACTTACTTCTGGGATTACCTACACAGCGGATTTAAAAAATCACTTTTATTTAACTGGGAAACGGCCGCCGGGACGCAGGTTTTAACGACCGGCTTCTATATCTTAAAACCGTGGGAAGTAGTTTTTACTTTGATATGCCCAAGAAACGCGATAGTCGAAGGCATAGCGTTTCTTTTAATATTTAAAATAACCGCCGCCGCTTTATCTATGACGTTCTTTCTTAGAAAAGAATTTAAAATAGACTTGTTCTGGCAGATATTTTTAAGTATAGCCTACGCTTTCAGCGCGTTTATACTTATATATTACACCAATATGGGCTGGATAGACGCGGCTTTTATGTTCCCGTTTCTCATATTGACTTTGCTTCATATGTTCAGGACGGGCAAATGGCTTCCGTATTTTCTCTTCCTTACGTATACCCTTCTCCTCTCGATATACATATCCTACATGATATTTTTATTCCTTTTCTTTGTGGGATTCCTCTATATCGTCCTTATACAGCCCAAAAACACAAGAAAAATGACGATAGCGCGCTTTGGCTTCTGGTCGATAATGTCAATAGCCGCGTCCGCCGTTATAAATCTGCCGTCGGCGTTTTATATGTTCCGCTCGACAAGATATACGATAAAGCAGGAAGAAACGGCTTTAGACACTATCCTTAAGATATTTAAGACTTCGACTACTTATTCCACGACTAAGTTGACTATCGTATTTCTCGCCTCTTCCGTTTTTCTCGCGTTTCTTGTGTTCCTTCTTATAAACTTCAAAAAATACAAAAGGGCGTCGCTCTTCTTCTTAATCTCGATATTGTTTTTAGTGGCGCCCGTGTTTTTTGAAAACATAAACTTAATATGGCATTTAGGCTCTTATGTGAGTTTCCCGTTAAGATACGTCTATATGCTCACGTTTATGCTCGTGTGCATGTCCGCCTTTACGTTAGAACATTTTAAAGACACGCTGTTTTCATTTAAAGGGCTTAAATCCCTCGCGTTGGCGGCGCCCGCCGTCGCCGCGGCGGCTATGGGAATATACTTCCTCGTAAAAAACGTATACTTAAAGCCGGGGCTTGTAAACGGGCTTAAATACAATAAACTCGTCGCGAACGACTGCGACAAATGGATTTTCCTGTCGTTTGTAATTTTAGCCGTATTTTATATATTCTGCCTTTTTATGGGCGTTAAAAAAGTATCCTACACGCTTATGTCGGTCGTTATGCTCATTGAGATAGGTCTTGTCGGCAACGTTTCTTTAGGGACTAACTCGCAGACCGAAAACAGAACTAGTATGTACAGCCTCGATTTTGAGGAGGACTCGCAGGAAATGGCGGAGGATTTAGGTCTTCAAAACGACAACCTGTCGAGAATCAAAGATATGGACGTGCGTCTTAACAGCAATTTCCCGCTTCTTTTCAATTACCCGTCGCTCTCTAACTTTACGCATCTCGTGTCGTCCGATATGACCGCGACTATGGAGGCCTTAGGGTATTCTCAGATTTACACGAGAGTTATAGACAGCGTTGGGACGCTTCTTTCGGACGCTCTCCTTAACATGAAATACACTTTCAGCAAAAGAGATCTCGACTCGTATGAATATACTTATATGCACGATATAGGCGACTGCCGGCTCTATAAAAACAATATGGAACTCCCGATAGGACTTAAAGTTAATCAGAACTTTATGGACATAGATATTGTTAAAAATAACGACGTGTTTGAGTCAAATAACGAACTCTACACGGCTCTTACGGGCGACGAAAGCAAGCTTTGCACCACGCAGAAGTTTGATTTAAAGAGCGGGGAGGACTTCCACGAGAGCGTTCGCGTAGAAGGGAGAAAGCACGTCTATCTTCATATCGATATTGACAACACCTCCAAAAACAGAGGTTCCGTATCCATCCTTATAAACGGCAAAAAAGCGGATCTTACTTACTTTGGCTCCGATATTAACTACAATTACCCAAATAACTTCCACAACGAACTTATAGATTTAGGCGTGAGAGAAAACGAAGATATAGATATAGTCATATTAACTCTTAAAAATATAGGTACAAAAAAAGTGACCGTCGGGTATTTTGACTACACCAAGCTCGAAAATTTGTGCGAGATAAACAAAAATAACGGCTCGATAGTCGAAACAGGGCCCAAGAGCTTAACGGCTACGACTCAATGCGACGACGACGACTCCTATGTCTTCCTGCCCGTAACTTACGACGAGGGGTGGACCTGCAAAGTAAACGGCGAAAAGCAGGATATAGACATAGCGATGAGCAGTTTTATGGCGGTGAAACTCCAAAAAGGCGAAAACGTAATAGAGATGCATTACCTTCCCTACGGCATGAAATTAGGGGCTGTTATTACCGTTTTCGTGTTCCTTTTGGCGCTTGTTATATTCCTGATAGAAAAGAAAAAGCCCGTATCAATGGAAAAATCAGGCGCGTTCTTAAAAGTTTTCCAAGGAGTTTACTATTTGGGTATGTGCGCGTCGATTATTATCGTTTACATTATACCCGTAATCATAACGTTATACTCTAACATATTCAAATAAAAGGAGCGTGTTTTATGAAAGTTGTGATTCTCGCCGGAGGGTTCGGCACAAGAATAAGCGAAGAAAGTCACCTTATACCAAAGCCCATGATTCAAATAGGCGATATGCCGATTCTCTGGCATATTATGAAGCTTTATTCGCATTACGGGTTTAACGATTTTATAATATGCTGCGGGTACAAACAGCACGTTATAAAGGAGTTTTTCGCGGATTACTACCTTCACAGCAGCGACGTTACGTTTGATTTTACGGACGGCGGCAAGATGACGGTTCACTCGAATTTCTCCGAGCCGTGGAAGGTAACTCTCGTCGACACGGGACTTAACACCATGACGGGCGGAAGAGTTAAGAGAATTGAAAAATACGTCGGGAATGAGAGATTCTTTTTAACTTACGGCGACGGGGCGTCCGATATAAACATTAAAAAGCTGCTTGATTTTCATATAAATCACGGCAAAATGGCGACGCTTACGGCGATTAAGCTTAACGAGCGTTTTGGCGTTTTGGACATAAGCGACGATGGGGAAATCAAACAGTTCAGCGAAAAGCCCAAAGGCGGCGGAGGCGTTATAAACGGCGGATATATGGTTCTTGAGCCCGAAATTTTCGATTTAATTGAGGGCGACTCCACCGTATTCGAAAAATACCCGCTCGAGGAGGCGGCCAGGAGAGGCGAACTGATGGCGTATACTCACGACGGCTTCTGGCGCTGCATGGACACTTTAAGAGATAAAAAACAGCTTGAATCCCTTTGGGAGAGCGGAAAAGCTCCCTGGAAAGTGTGGGACGACGATTAAAATTTTCGGGGGTATTTTTATGGATCGCGGCTTTTACAAAAATAAAAATGTGCTTATTACGGGTCACACCGGCTTTAAAGGGTCGTGGCTCTCTAAAATACTCGCTATGGCGGGCGCTCGCGTAACGGGTTACGCTTTAGAGCCGCCCGGCTCCCCCGCTCTTTACGATATACTAAACATAAAAGACTCCGTAAACTCAATTATCGGGGATATTAGGGATTACGAAAAACTTAAAAAGACGTTCGACGAAACAAAGCCGGAAATAGTTTTTCATCTCGCGGCGCAGCCCATAGTGATAGCGTCTTATGAAAATCCCCGTTACACATATGAAACGAACGTTCTGGGAACAGTAAACGTTCTCGAGTGCGCGAGACTTACGCCTTGTGTAAAGTCTGTTCTTAACGTAACCACGGATAAAGTTTATAAAAATAACGAGTGGGTTTGGGGATACAGGGAAAACGAGCCTTTAGACGGGTTCGACCCCTATTCCAACTCAAAGTCGTGTTCTGAACTCGCGACGCACAGTTATAAGTCGTCGTTTTTTGACAACACTGAAACGGCTGTATCCACGGCGAGGGCGGGGAACGTTATAGGCGGCGGCGACTTTGCCGAAAACCGCATTATACCCGACTGCGTAAGAGCGGCTTTGGAAAAAAAACCGGTCACGGTAAGAAATCCGAACTCGGTGCGACCTTATCAGCACGTTTTAGAGCCTCTTAACGCGTATATTACCATAGCCTGCGAGCAATACAAAGACAAATCGAAACAAGGGTATTATAACGTAGGGCCTAATGAGAAAGACTGCCTGACCACCGGGGAACTCGCCGAGGTTTTTTGCGAGACCTGGGGAGACGGGCAGACTTATGAATGTATTAAAAAAGACGGTCCGCACGAGGCGAATTTCTTAAAATTAGACTGCTCCCTTTTAAAGTCGACTTTCGGCTGGAAACCCACATGGGACGCTAAAACCGCCGTGGAAAAAACGGTCGAGTGGACAAAGACTTACGCTTTTAAAGACGATATAATTGATTACACCGAAAAGCAGATTATTGAATTTTTTAAAGGAATTTAAATATGACCAACCAAGAAGAAGATAAAAAGGCGATACTTGACGCCGTCGGCGAATATTTTAAAAAATACCACGCGAAACCGGAATTTAAAGAGGGCGACAGGATACCTTACGCGTCGCGGGTTTACGATGAAAAAGAAGCGGTAAATTTAGTGGACAGCGCTCTCGAGTTCTGGCTCACGGCGGGAAGGTACTCCGAGCAATTTGAATCGGGTCTTTCAAAATATTTGGGCGTAAAATACGTATCGCTTGTAAACTCCGGCTCAAGCGCTAATCTCCTGGCTTTTATGGCTCTTACCTCTCCCCTTTTAGGCGAAAGAAGGATTTTTCCGAGGGATGAAGTGATTACCGTCGCGGCGGGCTTTCCCACTACCGTAACGCCTATAATACAGTACGGAGCCGTTCCCGTGTTTGTGGACGTTACAATTCCCGGGTACAATATCGACGTAAGCAAACTGGAGGACGCGTATTCCGATAAAACCAAAGCCGTGGCGCTCGCTCACACCCTGGGGAATCCGTTCGATTTAAAAGCCGTAAAAGAATTTTGCAAAAAACACAACCTCTGGCTTATTGAGGACAACTGCGACGCCTTGGGGTCAAAATACGTCATTGACGGCGAGACGAAATTTACCGGAACTATAGGCGATATTGGGACGTCCTCGTTTTATCCTCCGCATCATATGACGATGGGAGAAGGCGGGGCGGTTTATACGGACGACCCCCTTCTTAATAAAATTATACGCTCAATGCGCGACTGGGGCAGAGATTGCAGATGCGCGTCTGGTCAGGACAATCTGTGCGGGAAGCGTTTTTGCGGACAGTATGGGGAACTGCCGTTCGGGTACGACCATAAATACGTCTATTCTCATTTTGGCTATAATCTTAAAGCTACCGATATGCAGGCGGCCGTCGGGTGCGCACAGCTTGAGAAGCTCCCGTCTTTCGTCGAAAAAAGAAAACGCAACTTTAAAAGATTAAAAGACAGTCTTTTAAACGCGCAGGATAAACTTATACTCCCCGAACCCACAAAAAATTCAGACCCTTCATGGTTTGGGTTTATCGTGACGTGCAAAGAAGGGACGGACAGGAACAAAGCCGTTCAGTATATAGAAAGCAAGGGCGTTCAGACAAGGGCGCTGTTTGCCGGGAATATAACGAAGCACCCGTGTTTTGACGAAATGAGAAGAGATAAAAAAGGTTACAGGATTGCGGGCGACCTTAAAAACACCGACAGAATTATGAACGACTCTTTCTGGATTGGCGTGTACCCCGGACTCTCCGATCAAGCTCTCGACTACATGGCGAAAACGGTGATAGATTCGCTTGAAAATTGACGGTTAAACGGCGGGGTATAAAAAATCCCTCTTTTTAAAAGGAATTTGTTATGAAAATTAAAGTATCAAATTATATATCGCAGTTTTTGGTCGACAACGGAATAGACGTTACTTTTACGGTGACGGGCGGAGGTGCGATGCACTTAAACGACGCGTTCGGTCATCAAAAAGGGATGCGGTGTATATACAATCACCATGAGCAGGCGTGCGCCATAGCGGCCGAAAGTTACGCGAGAATCAACAATAAATTGGCGGCGTGCGTCGTAACGACAGGTCCGGGCGGCACTAACGCCATTACGGGAGTAGTGGGCGGCTGGCTAGACTCCATACCAATGATTATTATTTCGGGTCAAGTGCGCTACGATACTACGGCGAGAAGCACAGGGCTTGGAATCAGGGCTTTAGGCGATCAGGAGTTCGATATTACAAAAGCCGTCGGCTGCATGACAAAGTACTGCGAGATGGTTATTGATAAAAATAAAATAAGATACTGCCTTGAGAAGGCTTTAAAGTTGTGTAAAAGCGGACGGCCGGGACCGTGCTGGCTGGATATTCCCCTTGATATTCAAGGCGCGTTCGTCGACACGGACGACTTATACCCTTACGACGGGGAAGACGACGAAGTATTGCCCGGAGTACCGTCTGACGAGATATTTTTTGAAATAATCGAAAAAATAAACAAATCAAAACGCCCGGTGTTTAACGCGGGAAACGGAATAAGAATCGCGGGAGGATTTAGCGAGTTCAGGGATTTAATCGAAAAACTGAATATCCCGGTGGTTACCGGCTGGGACAGTATTGATTTAATCGAGGACGAACACAATCTTTATACCGGAAGAGCGGGCATAATGGGCGACAGACCGGGGAATTTCGCGGTTCAGAACAGCGATCTTTTTTTAAGCGTAGGTTCAAGGCTCAGCATCAGACAAGTGGGCTATAATTACGAAAGCTGGGCGAGAGCCGCAGAAAAAATAGTGGTCGATATTGACAACGAGGAGCTTAAAAAGAAAACCGTGAACGCCGATTTCCCGATCTGCTGCGACGCGAAAGATTTTTTAAAGAGATTTAACGAAATTTTAGGCGACCAGAAACTGAAAGGTCACGAAGAGTGGGTTTCCGTATGCGAAAACTGGAAAAAGAAGTATCCAGTCGTTATGCCTAAACACTATGAGCAAAAAGAACCCGTAAACGTATACGCTTTTATTAAAGAGCTAAGTTCCCGGTTGAACAAAGGACAAATAACGGTGGTCGGAAACGGCTCGGCGTGCGTCGTGGGAAGTCACGCCTACGTTATTAAAGAGAACCAGAGATTTATAATTAACTCCGCTATAGCGTCTATGGGTTACGATCTGCCTGCGGCTATAGGGGCGTGCGTCGCAAGCGGCTACGGGGATATTGTAAACGTGACGGGCGACGGAAGCATTCAGATGAATTTGCAGGAGCTTCAGACTATCGTTCAAAATAAGCTGCCTATTAAGATATTTATGATAAACAACGGCGGGTATCACTCCATAAGACAATCTCAAATGAACTTTTTTGGCGAGCCGCTTGTGGGAATAGGAAGAGAAAGTCACGATTTAAGTTTCCCTGATATGTCTAAACTCATACCGGCTTACGGGATACCGTATTTTAAATGCGAAAAAACGGAAGATTTAGGCAAAAAAATCGAAGAAACGCTAAATACCGAAGGATACGCGTTTTTGGAAATTGTGGTCGATACGGAACAAAAATTTGAACCGAAATCCGCGACTAAAAAGCTGCCGGACGGCTCTCTCGTATCGGCTCCCTTAGAGGATTTGGCGCCGTTTTTGCCAAGGGAAGAACTTGAAAAAAATATGTTCATTCCTTTAATAAATTAATACTAATCGTAAATTTAATATTAACGGGAGAAAAAATGAAAAGAGCGATAGTGACGGGCGCCACGGGGATGATAGCCTCGGCGTTAATAAGGGTGTTGGTTAAAAATAATATCGAGGTTTACGCTCTCTGCCGCCCCCGGGATAAAAAAGACGACGAGTTTTTTAAAAATCCTCTCGTGACGGCTATCGACGCGGATATATCTGAATTTTGTAATCTATCATCTAAAATTCCCAATAAATGCGACGTATTGTATCATTTCGCGTGGCTGGGGACTTTTGGGGATTCGCGAAACGACTCTTTTACTCAAAGCGACAATATAAAATACACTCTAGACGCGGTTAAGCTGTGTTATGAAACGGGCTGCGATTGCTTTGTGGGGGCGGGTTCTCAAGCGGAATACGGGAGAACTTCGGAAAAATTAACCCCCGCTACCCCGACAAACCCCGAAACGGGCTACGGTATAGCTAAATTCGCTTCCGGGAAATTGAGCGGAATTTACGCGGGAACTCTCGGTATTCGCCACTGCTGGGTAAGAATTTTAAGCGTATTCGGTCAAAAAGGCAACCCTGATTCCATTATAATGTCGAGCCTTAATAAAATGCTGAAAGGCGAGTACGCGAGTTTCACAAAGGGCGAGCAGGAGTGGGATTTCCTGCACTGCGACGACGCGGGAAAAGCGTTTTATTTAGTGAGCGAAAAGGGAAAGGACGGAGCCGTATACCCGTTAGGGAGCGGAAAAACAAGAAAACTCTCCGACTATATAATATCAATGAGAGATTTAGTAGACCCTAAGCTCCCGATAGGTATAGGCGATCTTCCCTATAACGAAGGGCAGGTTATGTATCTTTGCGCCGATATAACGAAACTTTATGAGGACACAGGTTTTATTCCCGAAATTTCATTCGAAGAAGGAGTAAAACGAACTATTGAATATATAAAAGGCGGCAAATAATTTATTACTTTTTTGGGAAGTTAATATGAAAAAAATAAGCGTGCTTATTCCTTGCTATAATGAGAAGGAAAATGTAAAACCCATGAGCGAAGCCGTCGTTAAAATTATGAACGACGAGCTGCCCCGTTACGATTATGAAATAGTTTTTATTGATAACGACTCGACGGACGGCACTAGGGATATTTTAAGGGAGATTTGCAGAAACAATCCTAAAATAAAAGCTATTTTCAACGCTAAGAATTTCGGACAGTTTAATTCGCCTTATTACGGACTTTTGCAAGTGACCGGCGACTGCGCGATTCAGATGTGCTGCGACTTTCAGGACCCGGTTGAGCTTATACCAAAATACGTAAAAGAATGGGAAAACGGATATAAAATCGTAATAGGCATTAAGGCGAAAAGCAAGGAAAATCCTGTGATGCGCTTTCTTAGGACGTGTTATTATAAGCTGATTAAAGCGATGTCGGACGTGGAACAGATAGAGCATTTCACGGGGTCGGGACTTTACGACAGAGATTTTATAGAGGTTTTAAGAGATCTTGACGACCCTATTCCTTTTATGAGAGGAATTGTGGCGGAACTGGGATTTAAAAGAAAGGAAATCCCTTATGAGCAGCCAAAAAGACGCGCCGGAAAAACTCACAATAATTTTTACTCGCTTTACGACGCGGCGATGTTAAGTATTACGTCGTACACGAAAATAGGGCTCAGAATCGCGACTTTCGTCGGAGTTGGCGTGGGAGTGGTAAGTTTTATTTTAGGCGTGGTCTATTTTATACTAAAGCTTCTCTATTGGGACAGATTCCCGGCCGGCACCGCTCCCATACTTTTAGGTATGCTGTTTTTAGGCTCGGTTCAGCTTTTCTTTATAGGATTTATCGGGGAATATGTGCTAAGTATAAATAAGAGAGTTATGCACAGACCGCTTGTAATCGAGGAAGAGCGGATAAATTTCGATAAAGACAGAAGAAATCCTCCTAACGGTGAAAAAAACGAGAATGATGAAAATTCAGATAAAGAAAACGAGAATTCAAATAAAGAAGAAAATATCGAAAACAAGAAAGCCGTATAGATGAAAATTGGTAATATAGAGATAGAAAAGACAGCGGCGCTCGCTCCTATGGCGGGCGTCGCCGATATAACGTTCAGGGAAATTTGCAAATCCTTCGGCGCGTCGTATACGGAGACTGAAATGATAAGTTCTAAAGGTCTTACGATGGGTGATAAAAAGTCCCGTGAGCTTATGAAAATTTCAAAAGCAGAGCGACCTACGGCAATACAAATATTCGGAAACGACCCTGAAATTATGAAAAACGCGGCTGTAAAAGCGCTTAGTGAAAGCCCCGACGTCATAGATATAAACCTGGGATGCCCCGCGCCTAAAATTATAAAAGGCGACTCGGGGTCTTCTCTTTTAAAAAATCCCGCTTTAGTGGGGAAAATCGTTAAAAATGTGTCCGCGGCCGTAAACGTTCCCGTTACCGTAAAAATAAGATCGGGCTGGGACGAAAACTCTGTAAACGCCCCGGAAATCGCTAAAATCGCGGAGGAGAACGGGGCGGCGGCGGTTACGGTTCACGGGAGAACTAAAGAGCAAATGTACAGAGATCCCGTAAACTTTGAGATTATTAAAAGGGTGAAGGAGTCGGTTTCTATTCCCGTTATCGGAAACGGCGGGATTGTAGACGCACTCTCCGCCAAAAAAATGTACGACGAAACGGGGTGCGACCTTATTATGGTAGGAAGAGGCGCTTTGGGAAGGCCGTGGATATTTAGCGAGATCGAACATTACTTAAGTACGGGAGAAATTTTGCCGGTTCCGCCCATAGAAAAAAGAATGGAAATTATGGTAAGCCATATTGAAAAATTATGTGAAATTTACGGAGAAAAGAACGGCGTTAAAATAGGGAGAAAACACGCTCTTTGGTATACAAAAGGCATAAGAGGGGCTTCTAAATTCAGGAATGGTTTATCGCTCGTTTCAGACGTTCGCGAACTTAAAAAAATCGCGGGGAAAATTATTTTGGAAAACTTAAATATATGAACAAAACATTAAGGCGATTTAGTCTGAATTTAAATAAAACATTATTGACACATACCCGGTTTTAGTGTAAAATTATAACGCTTAGTGGATTAACGCGTTTAGCAAAGCGGAAATATTTTATAAAGGAGCGGTTTTATGGATTCCAAAAAGAAATATATTCTCTCAATAGATCAGGGTACTACCAGCTCGAGAGCGATTATATTTGATAAGAAAGGTCAAATAAGGGCTAAAGCGCAATATGAGTTCCCGCAGTACTACCCTAAAGCGGGCTGGGTGGAACATAACCCCGACGAGATACTTAAAAGCGTATACATGGCGATAGCGGACTGCCTTATTTTCGGAAAAATAGAGGCTAAGGATATAGCCGCCATCGGGATAACGAACCAAAGAGAGACAACCGTTTTGTGGGATAAGACGACCGGCAAACCCGTGTATAACGCTATAGTCTGGCAGTGCAGAAGAACTGCGGAAATAACCAAGAGAATTATCGCCGATAAGGAACTCAGCGAATACATAAAAGATCACACGGGTCTTATAGTCGACGCGTACTTTTCCGCGACAAAAATCATGTGGGTTCTTGAAAACAGTCAAAAAGCGAGGGATTGCCTTGAAGCGGGAAATCTCCTGTTCGGCACTATTGAGACGTATCTTATTTGGAAACTTACCGGCGGAGAGGCTCACGTCACGGATTACTCCAACGCGTGGAGAACCATGCTGTACGACGTAGACAATCTCCGCTGGGACGAGCATATTTGCGGCGAATTAAACATACCTATGTCGATTTTGCCGAAAGTCGTCCCTTCGAGCGAAATTTACGGCGTTGTGACTAAAGGTCTCGCGGGGCTTGAGTCGTTAGCGGGCATTCCCATAGCGGGCGCTGTCGGGGATCAGCAGGCGGCGCTGTTCGGGCAGGCGTGTTTTCGCCCGGGGCAGGCTAAAAACACTTACGGCACGGGGTGTTTTTTGCTTATGAACACGGGCGGAAAAAGAGTTAAATCAAACAACAATCTTCTAACGGGTCTCGCGTGGGGAATTGACGGCAGAGTGGAATATTGCATTGAAGGCTCGGCCTTTAACGCGGGGTCGGTCATTCAGTGGTTAAGGGACGAGCTGGGGATTATTGAAACGGCTCCCGAATGCGACAGGCTGGCGGAAAGCGTGCCGGACTCAAACGGGATTTATCTGGTTCCGGCGTTTACGGGGCTTGGAGCGCCTTATTGGGATATGTACGCGAGAGGCTGCATAGTAGGCATTACGAGAGGGACTAATAAAAGACATCTGGCGAGAGCGGTTCTTGAAAGTATCGCTTACCAGATGACGGATCTTTTAGAGGCGATGAAAGCCGACTCGGAAATAGATCTTACCGAGTTAAGAGTGGACGGCGGAGCGAGCGTCAGCGATATTATGATGCAGATTCAAGCGAATATGATTGGAACTGTCGTAAACAGACCGAAAGTCGTCGAAACAACCGCTCTCGGGGCGGCGTACTGCGCGGGACTCGCGACCGGGTTCTGGTCGAGCAGGCAGGAAATCGAGGGCATAAGAGAAGTTTCAAGGGAATTTGTCCCGCAGCTGCCGAAAGAAGACAGGGATAGGATTTACAGCGGCTGGAAACGCGCCGTAAAACGCTCCATGAACTGGGCTTCGGAAGATTAGTCCGGCGTTTTAGCAAAAAATATAACGGCGGTTTAAGTTTTGCCGCCGTATTTTGTTTTAGGGTTTGCCAGCCTTTATTTTGAGGAGCGTTTGAGCGCCCGCAAAAGAGCGCAATCTTATTCGCCTTTCATTTCAAGGAGCTTCTGGGCGCCCGTAAAAGCGTCGACAGAGAGCTTTACGGAGTCGAAAATCGCGGACTTAATGTCGTCGGGAGTAACTCCTAAAGCTTCGCAATAATTCTTGCCGATATAAGTGCATCTGCACATGATCTCGGCGAGACCTACCGGGTCGATGCCGCTTTCAATTCCTCTGTCGGCATACTGCTTTCTCATGTATAGCCCGAAAATCTTAAAGGACCACTTGGGGATATTGATAATCTTCCTCTTGGGCTTATCCATCGCCGCGTGGACTATGCGAAGAAAATCGTTCCACGACATATTGTAGTAACCTATGGGGATAGCGTTGCCGCCTTTATTCTTTTCAGCCGCGCCGCAAATGGCCTCGGCGACTTGACGGACGGTGACCATCGTAGTGCCGCCCTTGGGGTAGAAAGTGCAAGGCTTCATTTTGGAGAGCTGCTCTATAAGGATAACCCAGACGGGCTTTCTGCCCTTTTGAGTTCCGAATATGTAGGGAAGCTCTAAAACCGCGACGTCCATATCGTCGTCGGCAAAACTCAAAGCGGCTTTTTCCTGCTCTATGCGGCTTCTGATGTAGGGGTGATGTTCGGTAAGCTTGAGTTCCGGCCACGTTTTCGCGAAATACGAAAAATACGAGCCTAAAACCACGCAGTGTTTAACTCCGGCTTTTTTAGCTATGGGCAGCAGCCTTTTAACGGGGTCGATGTTGTATTTTTTGTACGCTTCGTAAACGGGCGGGGGAAACTCCACTCTTTCATCAACTCCGGCGGCAAAGACAAAAACGTCTGAACCCGCCATGAGCTCCGCGACTTCCTCGTCGGTCTTCTCAAGGTAGTTCGCGAAAATAATTTCCATTTCGGGGGCAATGGGAGCGCCTTCGGGGAGAGGGGGAAGAGCTAATGTTTTGACGCTATGCCCTCGGTCGATAAAAAGTTGCGCCGCGGCGGAGCCTAAAAGACCTGTGCCGCCAATCATAAATACTTTCATTTTAAAATCCCATTCTGTCTATTTTTTGTATGTCGGACGTTAGACGTTGTATTGTAAGACAGGAAATCTCGTTAAACACACGGGCGACGAATGACGGACGGCGCCGCCTCCTGCGGCGGAACTCCTCCGCGGAAGTAAACCTTAAAAACTTCGCTGCAAACTTTTTTGGAAAGTTTTTATAGTTTTAGCGAAAACCGCCCCGCGTTAAATTCCGGGCGCCAATCGCCGTCCGCTAAACGCCGCCGGTGTGATAAAACTAAAACGTCTGTTTTACAATCTAATATCTAACGTCTAATATCAGAATCACGCGCCTGTGGTCCAGTTTCTGAAATCCTGGAAGAACATGCCGATGGCTCTTATGAAGCTCGCCAGGAAATTTAGGAATCTGACTAAAAATCCCTGGTTCTGAGTGGTATTCTCCTGGTCGTGAACGTGGTTAGTATCTTGAACTTTCGGAACTATTTGCCATGTGAAATCAGCGCGCCCCGCGTCATGATCCGAAAGCTTTCTGCCGCCGTCGGCGATCTCCAGGAATTTATATTCCGTGCAGTAAATTTTGACGCCGTTACCGTTCGCGTAGCAAAATCTCTCGACTGAATCATAGTGACCGGAAGACTGCTCGGGCGTCAAATCGGTACGTTTGGCGTAATCGTAATAATCGCCGTAATCGTAATAAACGCCGGAACCGTCGGGATTCTCCTGAGGACTCTTCTCGGCTATGCTCTCGATGGTGGTAACCGCCCAGGCGTCGTTAAGATGGCAGGGCTCCAAGAGACCGCTGACAAGATTATCGCCGTCGGGATCTCCCTCGGTGTAGATATTCGCGCTAAAATCGCCCGTTACCAGGACGGCGTGATCGTAAACGCCCGTGGTTTCGTCGTAAACGGAGTGATTTTTAATGTAATCCGCCAGTTCCGCGAACTGCTGCCTGCGGGCTTTTAAGGAGTCTTCGTCGGAGCCTTCGTCAATGTGGATATTGTAAACGTCAAGGTAATATCCTTCGGCGAGTTCAACGGTAGTTACCTGAAAACCTTTGTAGGTCGCCGCGTCGTTGCCGCCCTCGATAAAACCGGAGGATTCGCTCCATAAAACGCGCTCGTCGTTATACATCGCGCGCTTTGAGAAAATGTTAAGACCGTCGCCCAAAGGAGCGCCGCCGGAGTGGTCGGACTGATGACGCTCGGTCACGGCGGTTTCTCCGCTTAACTTGTTTTGGTAATTGGTCATGCCGGCTCTTAAATATGAGTCGTAGTTAAAATCCTCCTGAAGAGCCACTATGTCGCAATTTAAAGCGTTCAGCTTCGTACCGATAAGAATGGAATCGCCCCACACGTCTCTCGCGCCCGGTTCGGTATCGAAATTCGGAAGCCCCTGGACGTTATATGTCAGGGCGTTAAACTCGCCCGTATCCCCTATGGCGGGGACGCCCGTACCGTCTGCGGCAAAGACCGCGGAGCTTCCGCCCGCGAAGATAAGAACACTCAACAAGACGCAAACGATCTTTTTAAAGCGGTTCATAAAATCACCTTTCTGTCATACCTTAAGAAATAACTTCACTTACGGCAATGATAACACTAAAAAGAATTTTTGTCAATACCTTTAAAAGAAACAAAAAAATATTGACAATTATTTTTGGGCGGTTTATAATGATAGCGGTTTAGATTCTCCCCTGCCTCGCGGCGAGGCTAATATTCCAAAAAAGGACGGATTAAGCGATGTCAAAGAAACTGTTAAAAATTCTCTCCGTTGTTTGCGCGATCGCGCTTGTGGTCTGCGCGTTCGCGGGCTGTTCCGGCGGCGGTAAAAAAGAGCCGCAGACGATTTCCGACACGGAAAACGAGAGCTCTACCGAGGACTCGAGCGGAACTCCCGTTTTTGACAAAGTGTACAAAGTCGGCATTAGTCAGCTTGTAACTCACGACGCTCTCGACGCCGCGACAAAAGGTTTCCAGGATTCCTTAAAAGAAAAGCTTGGCGATTATGTTGAATTTGATTACCAGAACGCCGCTAACGACAGTACCGTTTGCGCGACCATAGCGAATCAGTTCGTGGCGGACGGGGTGGATCTCATTATGGCGAACGCGACTCCCGCTCTTCAGGCCGCCATGTCGGCTACGGACGAGATCCCGATTGTGGCGACTTCGGTTACCGATTTCGCGACCGCTCTTGAGATTAGCGACTGGACGGGAACTACCGGCGTTAACGTCACGGGTACCGCCGACTTAGCCCCGCTTGAGGATCAGGCGGCGATGGTAAAAGAGCTTCTCCCCGACGCTGAAAAAGTGGCGATTCTCTACTGCTCGGGAGAGCCTAACTCAAAATATCAAGCGACCGTAATCGAGGGCGAGTTTGATAAACTGGGTTTGGAATACCAGGAATTCACGGTTGCCGACACAAACGAGATAGCCGCCGTCGCTGCAAAGGCGTGCGATTACGCGGACTGCATTTACATCCCGACTGACAACACCATAGCCTCCGCCACGGCCGCCGTAAACGAGGTCGCCGCTCCCGAGAATGTCCCGATTATAGCGGGAGAAGAAGGCATATGCAAAGGATGCGGTATCGCCACTCTTTCAATAAGCTATTACGACATAGGTCACGCCGCCGGCGATATGGCTTACGATATTCTTGTAAACGGGAAAGACCCGGGGCAGATGGAAATTCAATACTCCAAAGATCTCACCAAAGAGTATATAGCCGATCGCTGCGAGACGCTGGGCGTTAAGGTTCCGTCCGACTATAAGGCGATAGACCCGAGCGCCGAATAAAACCGAATAACGCTATTTTAGGCGGCGGACGCGTTTTCGCCGCCGTTTATTAGGAGAATTTTCAGCGGTAAAAATTTAAAATTTCCCTATTTGAAATTTACGAGGACATTTATGGTTTCTTTTTTGCAATCTCTCCCGGGAGCCGTGGCTCAGGGCATAATCTGGGGCGTTATGGCTATCGGCGTTTATATAACTTTCCGCATTCTCGACATCGCCGACCTTACGGTAGACGGTACTTTGGGGACGGGCGGCGCCGTACTCGTCATGTGCGTGGCGTCCGGCGTGAACACTTACCTTTCGATGCTTATAGCGTTTTTGGCGGGTTGCCTGGCGGGACTTGTAACGGGTCTGTTCCACACCGCCTTCGGCATTCCCGCGATACTTTCCGGGATACTCACTCAGCTGGCTCTTTATTCGATAAACCTGAGAATTTTAGGCAATAAGGCCAACAAGACCTTAAGCGTCGCCAAGTACAATCTCGCGGTATCGTTGAGGTACATACCAAAATCGATAGCGGTCGCGCTTATTTTTACGGCGGTTTTAATCGCCGCGCTCTACTGGTTCTTTGGAACCGAGACGGGACACTCCCTAAGGGCGACCGGGTGCAATCAGGCTATGGCGAGGGCCAACGGCATTAACACCAACACGAGAAAAATTACGGGTCTCGTGATTTCGAACGGAATTGTGGCGCTCTCGGGCGCGCTTTTGTCGCAATATCAAGGCTTCGCGGACGTCAACATGGGAAGAGGGGCGATCGTCATAGGTCTCGCCGCCGTGATTATAGGGGAAGTTATTTTCGGGAAGATATTTAAAAATTTCGCGTTAAAGCTATTGTCGGTGGTTTTCGGCGGAGTGATTTACTATATAGTGATAACGATAGTATTGCGCTTAGGGTTAAACGCCAACGACTTGAAGCTCTTTTCCGCCTTGATAGTCGCGGTGTTCTTAGCCGTACCATACTGGAAATCAAAAATCGCGAAGAATACTAAATCAAAAGATAAAGAGAGGGTCGGGAACAGGAAAAATGCTTAAGATAACAGACGTTTATAAGACTTTTAATCCCGGCACCATAAATGAGAAAGTCGCGCTCAAAGGGATAAATTTAACTTTAGAGGACGGCGACTTTGTAACCGTGATAGGCGGAAACGGGGCGGGCAAATCAACGCTTCTTAATATGATTACGGGAGTGTACCCCGTAGACAGAGGGACTATAATAATCGACGGCGAGGACGTTACGAAACTGCCCGAATACAAAAGGGCGGGATACCTTGGAAGAGTTTTCCAGGATCCGATGACGGGAACCGCCGCGGATATGGAAATCGCCGAAAACCTGGCTATAGCGGCGAGAAGAGGGAAAAGGAGAACTTTAAAACAGGGAGTTACGAAAAAAGAAAAGGAGCGCTTTAAAACGCTTTTAAAAAAACTCGATTTAGGGCTTGAAGACCGCCTTACAAGCAAAGTGGGTCTTCTCTCGGGCGGTCAAAGGCAAGCCGTGACGCTGCTTATGGCGACTTTAAAAAAACCTAAACTTCTACTTTTAGACGAGCATACGGCGGCTTTGGACCCCGCCACCGCCGCGAAAGTGTTAAATCTTACCGAAGAGCTTGTGTCGGACGGGAAGATCACGACGATTATGATAACTCACAATATGAACGACGCCATAAGGCTCGGAAACAGGCTTATTATGATGAATAACGGCGAAATTATATATGACGTCGGGGGCGACGAAAAAAAGAATTTAAAAGTAAGCGATTTGCTTGATTTATTTAAAAAAGCTAACGGAAACGAATTCGACAACGACAGAATGCTGTTAAACTGAATTTGGATTTAATTTCCTTTTGGAGTTTTAAATATGCGAATTATTATTGCCGGCTGCGGAAAAATCGGGTCGTGCGTTTTAAAAGCGCTTTCGTCCGAAGGTCACGACGTGATCGCTCTTGACTCCGACAGCTCGGTTATTGACGAGATTACGAATATTTACGACGTTATGGCGATTTGCGGCAACTGCGCCGACTGCGAAACGCTTGAAGAGACCGATATTGACAAGGCGGATATTTTCGCCGCTTTCACGGGCTCCGACGAACTCAATATGCTCAGTTGTTTTATCGCGAAAAAAATGGGCGCCAAGAACACTATAGCGAGAATAAGAAACCCCGAATACAACGACAGAAGTTTAGGGTTTATGCGCCAGCAGTTAAATCTATCGATGTCGGTAAACCCCGAACTTTTAGCGGCGAGGGAGCTTTTTAATATGCTTAAGCTGCCGTCGGCCGTGAAAATCGAGAGTTTTTCCAAGCGCAATCTCGATATGGTGGAAATGCGCTTAAGAGAGGACAGTCCTCTTTCGGGAATGAAATTGAGCGAATTAAACGACCGCTACAAAGCTAAAACGCTCGTTTGCGTAGTGCAAAGAGGAGAAGAGATATTTATCCCGGACGGAAGCTTCGAATTAAAGGGCGGGGACAAAATCGGCCTTACCGCCTCCCGCTCCGATTTGCAAAAACTCTTAAAGAGCATTGGGAAATACTCTAAACAGTCTAAAAACATCATGATTTTCGGCGGGAGCAAAACGGCTTTCTATCTCGCTAAAATGCTTTTAAGCGCCGGAGCCTCGGTAAAAATAATAGAAAAAGACGAAACGAGATGCAGGGCTCTTTCGGACGCTTTGCCGAAAGCCACTATTATTCACGGCGACGGGGCGAGGCAGGAGCTTTTGCTTGAAGAGGGGTTAAGGTCTTTGGACGCTTTCGTGTCGCTTACCGGCATGGACGAAGAGAATATACTTATTTCAATTTACGCCTTGGAAAACAAGGTTCATAAGGTAATTGCGAAAATAAACAAGGAAGAGCTTTTGGGGCTTGCCGAAAGACTTGGGGTGGACTCTATAGTGTCGCCTAAAAATATAACGTCCGACATACTTGTAAGATACGCGAGAGCCCTTGAAAACTCTGAAGGGTACAACGTGGAGACGCTTTATAAAATAATGGACGGAAAAGCGGAGGCGCTTGAGTTTAACGTTAAAAACTCGTCGAAAATTACGGACGTTCCGCTTAAAGACCTCCCGACGAAACGCGACACGCTTATAGCGGGTATCGTAAGAGGGAGAAAAACCATAATCCCCGGAGGCGACGACACTATACAGCCGGGAGATAAAGTAATAGTCATCGCGAAAGAACAACGGCTAAGGGATTTGGGGCAGATAGTCGGATAATGTTTATCAGCGCCGTTTAAAACTTCATAAATTACTAAAAAGGGAAAACAAAATGAACCGAAGAATGGTATTCTATATGCTGTCGCATTTGCTTTTAGCCGCGTCGGGGCTAATGGCGGCGCCGCTTATCGTATCGGTTATATACAGGGAAGACTGCTTTTGGGCTTTTTTAATAACTATCGGAATATCGCTCGCTTTGGGGATAGCGCTTTCTCTTGCCGCCAAACCTAAAAACAGAGTAATTTACGCTAAAGAGGGCTTTGTGACGGTGGCGCTCGCGTGGATTGTGCTATCGGCGATCGGGGCTTTGCCGTTTACCATATCGCGGGAAATTCCATCTTACATAGACGCGTTTTTTGAGACTGTCAGCGGTTTTACTACGACGGGAGCTTCTATTCTTACCGACGTCGAGAGCATGAGCCGAGGGCTTCTTTTTTGGAGGAGCTTTACGCACTGGATAGGCGGCATGGGCGTTATAGTGTTTATTATGGCGATAATCCCATCCGTTACCGATCGCTCGATTCACATATTAAGAGCCGAAATGCCGGGACCTATCGTGGGAAAGCTCGTGCCGAAAGCGAGGGACACCGCAAAAATACTATACTTAATTTACATCGTAATGACCGTAATTGAAATAATATTTTTGCTTTTAGGCGGGATGCCGCTTTTTGACAGCGTGGTTCACACTTTCGGCACCGCCGGTACGGGCGGTTTCGGGATAAAGTCGGACAGTATAGCGAGTTACAGCCCGTATCTTCAGTGGGTTATAACGATATTTATGCTGCTGTTCGGAATAAACTTTAATCTTTACTATTTGATTATAGTGGGAAGATTTAAAGAGGCGTTCAGGAGCGAGGAATTTTGGTGCTACATCATATTGGCACTCGCTTCGGGCTTTTCGGTCGCCGTCAATATAAACCGCCTTTACCCGTCGGCCGGTGAGAGCTTAAGAGCGGCGTTCTTCCAGGTGGCTTCGATCATAACGACCACGGGGTACGCCACGGCTGATTTTAACTTATGGCCGACGTTTTCCAAAACGGTTCTGCTATTACTTATGTTCACGGGGGCGTGCGCCGGATCTACCGCGGGAGGCATTAAAATTTCAAGAGTAGTCCTCTTAATTAAAGCGATAAGGCGCGAAATAAAACATATGCTTCACCCGCGCTCGGTCGCAAGCGTCCGTTTCGAGGGCAAAAAAGTCGAAAAAACGGTGCTTGACAGCGTGAGGACGTATCTCGCGATTTACGCCGTTTGTTTCGCGGTTCTGCTGCTTATTTTAAGTTTTGAACCTTATGATTTAGAGACGAATTTATCGGCCGCCGCCGCGTGCTTTAACAACGTAGGACCGGGATTCGGGGCGGTAGGACCCGCGGAGAGTTACGAGGGATACGGGGTTTTATCTAAAATCGCGCTGTCTGTCGCTATGCTCTTAGGAAGGCTGGAAATTTACCCGGTGCTGTTCGTGTTTTCAAGATCGGCGTGGGCTAAAAATTAGTTAAATTTTATTTAAAATATTTAAGTTACAAAATCCCTGACTGATAATTTGCTCTGGGGATTTGTATTTTTAAGGTTAAAGGAGCGGCTATGAAACTTCTTGTAATAGACGGGAACAGCATAGTAAACAGGGCGTTTTACGGGATAAAGGTTCTTACTACTAAAGACGGGAAATTCACGAACGCGATTTACGGCTTTCTCAATATCCTGTTTTCTCTTAAAGAACAAATTGAGCCCGACGCCGCGGCGATTTGCTTTGACAGAAAAGAGCCGACTTTCAGACATAAGATATACGATAAGTATAAAGCGGGAAGAAGAGGGACGCCGGAGGAATTAGCCTCGCAATTACCCGTTTTAAAGGAGCTTTTATCGTCTTTAGGGTATAAGCTCCTCGAATCGGCGGGATGGGAAGCGGACGACTTAATGGGCACGCTTTCTTATAACTGCCCGAAAGACTCGCATTGTTACATAGCGACGGGCGACAGGGACGCTTTGCAGCTTGTAAACAAAAATTGCACCGTTCTTTTGACGACCGGAAAAGGAAATCATACGACATATGACGTTAAAAAAGTTATAGAGGATAAGGGCGTGTCTCCCGAACTTTTAACCGAAGTTAAGGCTTTAATGGGCGACAGCTCCGATAATATACCGGGAGTAAAGGGAATAGGCGAAAAAACGGCGACGGAACTTATTAAAAATTACGGCTCCATCGATTATATTTATGAAAATATAGACGATCTTAAAATCGCGAATAACGTTAAAATAAAACTTAAAAGCGACAAGGAAAACGCGTTTTTATCGAGGACTTTAGGGATAATCGCCAAGGACGCGCCGATTGAAACGGACTATAAAGAGTATATTCCCAAAGAAATTGACGCGGGGCGAACTAAGGAAATATTAGAGTCCTTAGAAATGAATAAATTTATAGAAAAATTATCGCTTGGCAACGTTAAAACGCCCGCCGCGGAAAGTAAAAACGAAACGGAAATCGAGTTTAGAGAACTCCCCTTTTCGAAAATCGAAAAATCGGTGAACGAAAGCAGTGAACTGTATTTTATTTATGACGAGGAATTTTCAAACGCTTATCTAAATTTTGACAAAGTCGTATGTAAAGTCGCGTTTAATTCTATAATCCCGTTTTTAGGGGACGAAAGTATTAAAAAATATACCGAAAACTGTAAAGCTTTGTACCTTTACGGAATTAAAAATAACGTTGAAATTAAAAATATCGCGTTCGACGCGACTTTGGCGGGATATTTGTTAAATTCCAATTTAAAAGACTACTCCGTTGAAAATCTTTCCGGAGTTTACGGGATTGCAAGAGAGATTGAAAATCCCGATACAAATATTAAAAAAATCGCCGTATTCAGAAGTCTTTCCAAAAAAATGGAAGACGACATAATTAAAAACGACTTAGGTGAACTTTTATATAACGTTGAAATCCCGCTTTCCGAAACGCTTTCCGATATGGAAAACGCGGGATTTAAGGCGGACAGGGATTCGATAGCGTCTTACGGGGAAGTTTTAGGCGACCGCATTAAAAATATAGAGAGTGAAATTTACTCTTTAACGGGAGAGGAGTTTAATATAAACTCCCCTAAACAGTTAGGGGAAGTTCTGTTTGAAAAACTCGGCCTTCCCGTTAAGAAAAAGACTAAGCGAGGGTACTCGACAAACGCGGAGACGCTGGAAAAATTAAACGGTCTTCACCCCGTTATCCCGCTTATTTTAGAATACAGGACGCTTGAAAAACTTAAATCGACATACTGCGACGCGATGTTGGAAAGTATCTCGCCCGACGGGAGGATCCACTCGACTTTTCGCCAGACTGAAACGAGAACGGGAAGACTTTCGTCGACGGAACCTAACCTTCAGAATATCCCGGTAAGACAGGATATAGGAAAGGAAATAAGGAAGTTTTTTATTGCGGAAGAGGGAAACGTGCTGATTGACGCGGACTACTCGCAAATAGAACTTAGGGTTTTGGCGTCCATATCGGGCGACGAAAACATGATAAACGCTTTTAAGGATAACGTAGACATACACCTTGTGACCGCCTCTCAAGTTTTTAATATGCCGCTTTCAATGGTGACGCCCTTAATGAGAACTAGGGCTAAAGCCGTTAATTTCGGAATAGTCTACGGAATAGGGGCGTATTCTTTGGCTAAAGATATTGACGTTCCCGTTTACGAGGCTAAAAATTATATCGACAGCTACTTAAAACATTACGACGGCGTTAGAAGGTATATGGAAGATATTGTTGAGAGCGCTAAGGAAAAGGGCTATGTCTCGACGCTTTTGGGAAGAAGAAGGTACTTGCCGGAACTGAAATCAGGGAGCGCCAGAGAACGCTCATTCGGCGAAAGAGTGGCGAGAAATATGCCCATTCAGGGGACGGCCGCCGATATAATTAAGATAGCTATGGTAAAGGTCTTTAACAGGCTTAAAAGTGAAAATATGAAATCGAAGCTTATTATGCAGGTTCACGACGAACTGATTTTGGAGTCGCCGTCCGATGAAAAAGAAAAAGCTCTCGAAATTTTAAAGGAAGAGATGGAGAACGCGTCAAACCTAAAAGTCAAAACGTCCGTTGAGATAAACGCGGGCAAATCATGGTACGACGCTAAATAAAAATAATATGTATAACGTAATTTTTGTCTGCACGGGGAACACTTGCAGAAGTCCTATGGCGGAAGGCGTTTTTAAAAGCCTTACCGAAGATTATAAAGATTATCTTAACATTGAAAGCCGCGGTCTTTCATGTATACCGGGCGCTCCCCCGTCCGATAACGCGGTAATCGTGTTAAAGGAAAAAGGAATCGATATAAAGGGGCATAAAGCTCAAGATTTAAGTAATAACGATATAGATAAAGCCAATAAGATCGTAGCTATGTCGTTAGACCATTATTACGCTCTTTTTCCCGTTTGCAAAAATAAATTGTATCTTTTGGGAGATGGCATAGAAGACCCTTTTTTAAAAGACGAAGACGGCTATAGAACGTGTTTGGGGGAAATAGAAAAAGCTTTAATTGACGCTTTAAACTCGGACGTTTTTTATTCTCTTGAAAAGATGACTGAAAACGACCTAAAAGACGCGCGCGAAATTGAAAAAAACTCCAACAAAAACCCCTGGAGCGAAAATATATTTAAAAGGGAACTGGAGAAAAGTTATTCTTTTAATACGGTTATTAAGTATTTAGGGAAGACCGCGGGGTTTATATCTGGCGAAAATATATCGGGAGAAATGAATATCGGGTCTTTAGCGGTAGATGAAAACTTCAGAAGAAAAGGGCTCGCCTCCCGGCTTTTGGAGGATATAATTAAAAAATCCGAAGATTTAAAATGCGATCTAATAACGTTGGAAGTAAGAGTAAACAACGCGCCCGCCATAAATCTTTATAAAAAGTTCGGGTTTAAAGTTCTGGGCGAGAGAAAAGATTATTACGATAACCCGAAGGAAGACGCTCTTATTATGACAAAATATATAAATTAAAACATCGTAAAGAGGCGGAATCTTGAAAATTTTAGCTATAGAGTCGTCGTGCGACGAAACCGCCGCCGCCGCGGTGGAAGACGGGAGAAAAGTTCTTTCAAACGTAATCGCGTCGCAGGTGGAGGAACATAAGCTTTACGGCGGGGTAGTGCCGGAAATAGCCTCCAGAAGGCATATTGAAAACATAACGGGAGTGGTGAGAAAATCGCTTTCGGACGCGGGACTTTCTTATTTTGACATAGACGCCGTAGCGGTAACTTACGCCCCGGGGCTGATAGGCGCTTTATTAGTGGGGGTAAATTTCGCTAAAGGGCTCGCCTTCTCGTTAAATAAACCGCTAATACCCGTTCACCATTTAAGATCGCATATAGCGGCAAATTACATATCGCATAAGGATTTAGAGCCGCCGTTTTTAGCTTTGGTGGCGTCGGGCGGACACAGCCATATAGTAAAAGTAAAAGGATATACGGATTTTGAAATTTTAGGAAAGACGCGCGACGACGCGGCGGGAGAATGCCTCGATAAGGCGGCGAGGGCTTTGGGACTCCCCTACCCCGGAGGATTAAACCTTGATAAAATATCAAAAAACGGGAATAAGAACGCTTTTAAATTTCCGCGGCCTAAAGTAGACGGCAGCCCCCTCGACTTTAGTTTTTCGGGGCTTAAAACTCACGTGATAAACACAATAAATAACGCCCGTCAAAAGGGAATCGAAATAAATAAAGAGGATTTGGGCGCGTCGTTTATATACGCCGTGGTGAACTGTCTTATTGAAAACCTCCTGCTTGCGGCGGACTTAACCAAATCAAAAAAAATCGTTATAGCGGGAGGAGTTTCGGGCAATTCCGCGTTAAGAAGAGAACTTAGCGAAATTTGCAAAAACAGGAATTTGGAATTATATATGCCCGAACCTGGTCTTTGCGGGGACAACGCCGCGATGGTGGGCGCTCAGGGGTATTACGAGTATAAGGCGGGGTTTACGGCAAAGTGGAATCTTAACGCTTTCGCCACTATGGGTATTGACAAAAATTATAATTTGTGATATAATGGATTTGATTTTGATAAATTTTTAGCGTTAAGAGCGCGTCAAAATCTATATGTGTAAGGTATATAAAATTATATGCCGAATTTCATCAATATTACCAAAAGGAGTTAACATATGGAACTTACTACCAATAAATCTGTTCTCGAATGGGTAAACGATAAAATTGCTCTTGTGAAACCCGACAATGTTTTGTGGATAGACGGCTCGGAAGATCAGTTAAATAAGCTTAAAGCGGAAGCCGTATCGACGGGCGAAATGATAAAATTAAACGAAGAGCTTCTCCCGGACTGCTACCTTCACAGGACGAAGAAAAACGACGTGGCGAGAGTCGAGGACAGAACCTTGATTTGCACTCCGACCGAGGAAGAGGCGGGGCCCACCAACCACTGGATGGAACCTTCGGCTTGCTATAAGATGCTTTACGATATAGCCCGCGACAGTTATAAGGGAAGGACTATGTACGTAATCCCGTACTCGATGGGTCCCGTGGGTTCCCCCTTCTCTAAAATAGGAATTGAGCTTACCGATTCTATTTATGTCGTTCTCAATATGTCGATTATGACGAGAGTGGGTCAAGCCGTACTTGACGCCTTAGGAGACAGTTCCGACTGGGTTCGCGGTCTTCACTGCAAATGCGACGTGGACGCGGAAAAACGCTGGATTTGCCAGTTCCCGCAGGATAACGCCATTATATCGGTAAACTCGGCTTACGGCGGAAACGTGCTTTTAGGCAAAAAGTGTTTCGCTCTCAGAATCGCCTCTTATCAAGGCTGGAAAGAGGGCTGGCAGGCCGAGCATATGCTTATTTTAGGTATTGAAAATCCGAAAGGCGAGATTAAGTATATTTGCGCCGCTTTCCCGTCGGCTTGCGGCAAGACGAATCTCGCGATGCTCATCCCGCCCAAGGTCTACCGCGATAAAGGATATAAAGTGTGGTGCGTGGGCGACGATATTTCATGGATCAGAAAAGGAAAAGACGGGAGACTTTACGCCATTAACCCCGAAAACGGCTTCTTTGGAGTAGCGCCGGGGACTAATATGAAGTCGAATCCGAACGCGCTCATTTCAACCCAGAAGGGGACGATCTTTACAAACGTCGCTTTAAACCTTGACAACATGACGGTATGGTGGGAAGGGCTTGACAAAAACCCGCCTGAAAACGCTCTCGACTGGCTTGGAAATCCCTGGAACGGGAAAACGTCGGAAGAAAAGGGCGCTCATCCCAATTCAAGATTTACGGCTCCCACAAAGAATTGCCCGTGTTTGAGCAAAGAATTTGAAAACCCCGAAGGAGTTCCTATTTCGGCGTTTGTGTTCGGAGGAAGACGCGCTAAATTAGCTCCCCTTGTGTATCAGTCGAAATCATGGAACAACGGAGTATTCGTGGGCTCTATCATGGCTAGCGAAACTACGGCCGCCGCCGCGGGAGCCGTGGGCGTGGTGAGAAGAGATCCCATGGCGATGCTGCCGTTCTGCGGGTACAACATGGCCGACTACTGGCAGCACTGGATAGATATCGGAGCGGGACTTGACCCCGATAAAGCGCCTAAGTTCTTTAACGTAAACTGGTTTAGAAAAGACGACGACGGGAACTTCCTGTGGCCCGGGTTCGGCGACAATTTGCGCGTACTCGAATGGATAATCAAGAGATGCGACGGAGAGGTTGACGCTAAAGAAACGCCTATAGGCTACGTGCCTTACGCCGACGATATTAACCTTGAGGGTATCGAGGACGAGGTAAGCCGCGAGACGCTCGAAAGCATTCTGGACGTAGATAAATCGCTTTGGAGCGAAGAGGCTAAGGGAATAGAGGAGTTTTACGGAAAATTTGGCTCAAAACTCCCGTCTACTCTTAAAAAAGAGCTTGATGATTTAAAAGAGAATCTTAAATAAGCCTTTTAAAATAAAATCGCGGTCAATAAACGATCGCGATTATTTTTTAAATTGACAAACAGAAAATAATAATATATAATGAACTGAGTTTTAACAAAGGATGGACGCGCCCGCCGCGGATAAATAAAATGGAAAACGAAAAATCTAAAAAAGAAATAAATATTTTTGATTTCGATAAAACGATGATACCGTATGACAGCGGGTTTAAGTTTTATTTGTTTTGTGCCGCCCGGTACCCGCAGACGCTTTTGTGTTTGCCATATCAGATTATAGGCTTTATTCTTTACGGGTTGGGGATATACGACCTTACCAAAGTGAAAACGCCGATATTCTCATATATTAGCATTATTCCCCTTAAAGAGGCCGTAAAAAAATTTTGGGACAAACACGAAAAAGACGTTTACGACTGGGCTAAAAGAGAAGCGGGGACAAGGTATTCGGTAATGATTTCGGCGAGTCCCGACTTTTTAATCGACGAAATAGCCGAAAGGATAAAAATGGACGACCACATATGCACAAAACATGACAAAAAAGGGAAAGTCATAGGCAAAAATTGTCACGATATGGAAAAGGTTAGAAGGTTTAGGGAAAAATACCCGGACGCGAAGGTCGTGAACGTCTTCTCCGACAGCATTAAACATGATAAGTATATTTTTTCTTTAGCGGAGCATTGCGTAAGAGTGACTAAAGGCGGAAAACTTAAACCGTTTAAATACAAAGAAATGTATAAGAAATAAAAAAGCGAAGCGTCGCCAAACAAGGACCGATTCGGCGACGCTTCCTATGATAACGCGAAAAGCAGATGAAAGCTAATAAAAATCAATCAAAACGAAAAAGGATTTTTATACCGAGTAAATAGCTTTTGCGCCTTTCACCCTTCTATATTTTTATTATAGCATTAAAAAATAAAAAAGTCAAGTATTTTTCCAAAAAAAATGATAAAAGTGGAAATAGTTTTTATGTTTTTGGCATTAGACGCCGGAATGCGGGACGAAGATTTTTATTGCCGCGGTCAGCGGCGGGGAGCGGGCGATATTGACGATTAGTATAGCGGATAAAATCGCTCTGAGAACGGCTTCAACGACAAACAAGAATATAGATAAAGAATTTGGTTTGCGAGGCGGTATTTTATGGAATCTAAATATATATTGCGTAAATCCCGAAAACAGCCCAATGAAATTTGAAGAAACTTGCAAGATAATTGAAGATAGTTGCCCAAACGCCGTAAAGCGGAAGTCACTTGTTGACGTTGACGGATCAACGATACAGATATGTCGAATTGACAATAACAAAGTAAACGTCTGTGACTATTACGATATAGGTTTTGCGCATGGACGCAATCGGAAATGGATTTAGAGGACTTATTTAAACACAAGCGCGATGATAAGCCTTTTAAATTCTGAATTTAGCAACGTTTTAGCAATGCATGAAGACAATATTTTCCAAATAGGAAAAATAAATAAAGATATTTATAAATGCGTCGCGAAAAATATATTGACAGACGACGTTATTATCACTGCAAGGCAAATTGAACACATAGAGAGCAGGCGACCGGGCGTTTATGAAAATTTCTCGAAATATCTCCCTGAAATCATTAAGGAGCCGGATTATATTATCGAATCCAATCAGGTTTACACGGCGGTTATCTTGAAAGAATTTTCAGAAAAAGAAAAATTCCAGGTAGTGATGCGGCTTGTTAAACCCGATGACCCGCCGAAATATAAAAATTCCATTATAACTTTTTTAAGAATAAATGAAAAAAGATGGCTGAGGTATTTAAGGACAAAAAATATACTTTACAAAAGAAAACAAATATGATACAATACCCTTGGGAAGGTTTTTCGAGGTGGTCAATTTCGCGGCAACCACGCGCCTACTGGGCTAAAAGAGATGCGGGAGGACGCCGCGCCCGCCGAAAAATCTTTTTTTTTAATATGAACTTCTCCCCCGGAGTCGCGACGTCGCCGTTTTTGACGCGTCGTCCACGCTCGGGGGAGAACTATATTAGACGATAGATGATAAAATTGTAAAAAAGCCGGTTTTGCCGCGGCGTTCGGCGGCGATCGGCGATTAGCGGACAGTAAAGCGGTTTAAAATTTTATCCTTATCTCTAATTGACGTCTAATATTCATCGCTCTTCTTATAGAAAAATCAGCCGTTTTCGGTCTGACGTTTGGTATCTAGCGTCTAAATCTAATATCCAAAATCTAACGCATATTTGACAAAAATGAAAAATTGTGGTATAATGTACGCGGCTAGGTGTACGGCGCGATTTGTCAAACAGAACAGGGAGAAGAGAAAAGAAAATGAAAAAAGTATTTTACGCTTTGGGTATTGGGTTGGTCTTGATTGCGGCGACGTTGTGCTTTACGGCGGAGAAAGATGAAATATCGATTAAAGAGCCATATTTAGCGGATTACGGTCAATGCGAAAAGCATACATTTATTGATGATTATACTCTCGCCGTTCCCGCGACTTGCTCTAAAGAGGGGCTGAAGTACCGTAAATGCGTCGTGTGCGGGTACATTGAGAACGTGACGATTCCCATTGATCCGGACGCTCATTCGAACGTGCCGGACACGTGGTTCTATGAAACTAAGCCCACGTGCCAAACAGGCGGGTACGGGTACCGTATTTGCGCGGACTGCAACCAGAAAGTGGATTTTACCGAGTTTAAGCCCGACCCGGAAGCTCATGTAAAGTCTGGAGACTATGTGGTGACGAAAGCTCCCACCTGCTCGGAAGCGGGTCAAAAGGCTTATGAATGCTCGTTATGCCATCAATATTTTGATATGAAAGAAATACCGTCCGACCCCGACGCGCACGTAACGACTGAAAACTCCAAATATGAAGTCATAAAAGAGCCTACTTGCGGCGTTGACGGCGAAATTGTGTACTATTGCGACTTATGCGGCGCGGCGGCTAAATTCTCGGTCATACCTAAAACGGAAAAACATATTTCGGATAATATTTTAACGATAAACGCTCCCGCGACTTGCTCAAGTCCCGGGTCGGAGTCCTATCACTGCGTCGTGTGCGGCTCGCCCGTGGATTCTAAAGAAATACCGATAGACCCGGAAGCGCACTCCTACCCCGACGAATTTGTGATAGATAAAAAGCCGACTTGCTCTGAAGAGGGACTAAAGTCCAAAAAATGCGTATATTGCGGAAAATCATCGGAAGAAACGGTAATCCCCATAGACGAAAACGCGCATAATTACTCGGGAGAATTTATAATAGATAAAGAACCCACTTGCAGCGAAACGGGGCAAAAACATAAAGTGTGCTCCATTTGCGGAGAAAACTCCGCGCCTGTGGTAATTCCCAAAACCGAACATACTTTAGGGGCTTTTGAGGTCTTGGAAAAATCTGCGGACGGAACTTCGGCTAAAGTTAAGTACACATGCCTTGTGTGCGGTGAAGAGGTGATCGACGTTATTGTACTGGGCGACACGAACAATAACGGCAATTTAAACGAGGACGAAGAGCCGAAAATTACCAGGATCGTACCAAATGACGACTCTCCTCTTAAAGTTGATTATAAAACCATGATTATTAGGAACGTAGCGCCCGGCGAAACCGTAGAGGAATTTTTATCAGAGTTTAAAAACAGCGCTATCTTTACGGTTCACGGTCTTGATAACGGGCTTGTAAGCGACGGCGACGGCATGGCGACGGGATTTAAAGTGGATAACGTCGATAAAGACGGCGCGGTTACCGAATATACAGTGAGCGTGACGGGAGACATAAACGGCGACGGGGACGTCACGTCAAGCGACGCGAGAGAGATTTTAAGGACTTCTTCCGCCCTTCAGAAACTCGAAAACGAGTATTTTGTATCCGCCGACACAAACGGCGACGGGAAAATCACGGCTTCGGACGCGAGAAAAACGCTCAGGGTTTCGGCGTCGTTAGACCGCTTTGAAAATACTCTCCCGCCGATACCCGGTTTATGATAAATTTAAAAGAAAACGAACATATAGAAAATATAAGCGAAAATCTTGATTTAATAGTAAGCGACGAGTATACTTTCGGGACTGACGCTTTGATTTTGGCGCGCTTTTCTCTCCCTAAAAAAGATTCGGTCGTTTGCGACTTTGGGACGGGGTCGGGAATAATCCCCTTTTATTGGAAAAGAGAATCGCTTCCAAAAAAGATATACGCCTTGGATATTCAAGAAAACGCCATAGAGATGTTAAAGCGGTCGATTGAAATTTCCGGGGTCGACAATATAGTTCCAATAAACCGCGACTTAAAAGACCTTAAAGGCGTTATAAACGAAAATTTAGACTTAATTTCCATGAACCCGCCCTATACTAAAGACGGGGCGGGTCTTAAAAACAGAGCCGAAAGCGCGAGAATCGCGAGGCACGAGGTATGTTGTTCTTTTGACGATATTGCGAAAAGCGCGTCTAAGCTTTTAAAGTTCGGCGGAAAGCTCGATATGTGCGTAAGACCGGAAAGACTTATCGAGTTGATTTCCTCAATGAAAAAATATAAAATCGAGCCAAAGAGATTGAGATTCGCGTCGGAAAGAATAAATAAAGCGCCGTTTTTAGCCCTTATCGAGGGAAGATCGGGGGGAAATCCGGGACTTACGGTCGAGCCGGAACTTTATATAAAAGACGGGGAAAATCTGTCAAAAGAAATGCTAAAGATCATAGGCTCTTACAAAAAGGATTAAATTATGAGCGGGAAATTATTTGTCGTCGGAACTCCCATTGGGAATTTGGGCGACTTTTCCGAAAGAGCTAAAGAAACTCTTGGAAACGTGGATTTTATAGCGGCCGAGGACACGAGAGTCACAGTTAAGCTTTTAAATCACTTTGGGATAAAAAAGCCCATGATAAGCTATTTTGAACACAATAGATTAAGCCGCGAGGGAGTTATTTTAGACAGGATTTTATCGGGAGAAAACTGCGCTCTCGTAACGGACGCGGGAACGCCCGCCATATCTGATCCCGGAACGGGGCTTGTGAAGCTCTGCCATGAAAGCGGAGTGGAAGTTCTGTCCGTCCCCGGTCCCTCGGCAATAGTAACCGCCGCCGCCGCGAGCGGGATGGACGTTTCGAGGTTCGCTTTCGAAGGGTTCCTGACGGTTAATAAACCCGGAAGAAAAGAGCGTTTAGAGGAGCTTAAAAACGAAAAGAGAACGATGATTTTTTATGAGGCTCCGCATAAACTTTTGGCGACTTTAAGCGACTTTCTTAATACTTTTGGGGACAGAAAAGTAACGCTTGCGAAAGAGCTTACCAAAATTCATGAAAGCGTGGAGGTAACCACTCTTAAAAAGGCATACGAAGAGTATAAGGACGTTAAAATCAAAGGCGAATATGTGATTATTTTAGAAGGAAAAAAAGAAGAGGAAAGAGTTTTCAACTTGGATTACGCCGTAAGGCTTGCGCGGGAACTTATTAAGAAAGGCGAAACAAAAAGCGCGGCTTCTAAAAACGCGGCCATAAAAACAGGATTTAAAAAAAGCGAAATATATAAAGTTTTAATAGATGAAGATTAGTTAAAGAATAAAACGCCCCGCCCCTTTAAGTCAGGAGCGGGGAATTTTAACGCTAAAACGCTTAAAGAGCCGCCGCGTAATGACCGCGCGTTAAGGACGCGCCGTCAGATTTTTGTTAGATGAAATAAAAGGCGGAAGAATACTTTAAGTATGACCGTTTTGTAAGATGTAACGAAAAAAGACAAGAGCGGACGACGCGCAAAACCGTCTGGCGGTCGTCGCGCGGCGTTACATTAAGGCGATATATTAAATAAAGAGTCTCGCGGACAATCTTAAAATGCTCCTCGCGTCCGAAGCGGTCACTTTCCCGTCCGCGTTTATATCCGCCGCTTCTAACTGCGTTTCGCTTAAATCCTCAAGTTTCGCGGAGTACCTTAAAACGACTCTCGCATCGGAAGCAGAAGTTTTGCCGTCGCCGTTTATATCGGCTGAAGAGCGGTCGGAACTTCCGGCGTTCATGCTCCACGTGTTAATATCGATGGAGTAAAAGACGGGGGAAGATCCTTCCGTTACGTACCAGATAACCTTGTTATTCGCAATCATCGGTTCGCAGTCTGATAAAACGCCCTCTTGAGTGAAGATATTTGAAAGTTTATTGCCGTTTCCGTCGATTATTACGTAAGACAAAGAGTCGTTGTAAGACGTACTCTCCTCCCCGACCCCTACCTGGTTATTCCAGATTACAAGGAATCTTCCTGAATTTAAGGGTACAAGCTTAGGAGTTCCCGCCGACAGCTCCCCGTCGCCGTCTTTGTAGTCCGTCAATTTTATTACTTTCGTCGAACCTTCTTTAAAGTTGTTTTTAGGAGTTACGGTAATGTATACGTTTTTATGAACGCCGCCGTTAAGATCCTGTCGGGACTGATCGGCGCTCGAAAGGGAAATTATATAGTTGTTTTTGGACACGGCGAGCCCTCCAACCGAACAGTACGTGCTGTTGTCGCCGATTTCCCCCGAAATGTCAAAGACGTCGGTATAGGTAGCCTCGTTAAGTTGATAGTTGCCCGCGTTGACGGGGAACTTAAACAACGCGACGCTCCTAGGGTACGCGTCGCCGTGATCGACCGTTACAATACTGCCCGTGCTTTCGTCTAAAGCTATAAATTGATTAAAAGAGTGACTGACGTAACCCGTCGATACGTTCGCAATATCGTCTCTTACGTACTTAATTTTCATATTGGCGGCGTCTAAAGATATTAGCATGTTCGACTGATGGTTTAAGTCGTCGTCCGTTCTAAACATCGTGTGAGTGGCGTCGATATAGAGAACGTCGCCGTATTTTAAAAATTTTAAGGAGCCGTTAGCGAAAGGCGTAACGGTATTTTCCCCGGATACGGACGCCCTCCCTAAAACTTTCCAGTCTTTTGAGTATTTGGTTATCCTGATAACTTCGGCGTTAGGGTCTTCGGAAATATTTTCTTTGCCCGTTACGACATAATTTTCATTAGCGTCTTTGTATATGCCGCCGTACAAGGGAAGTTCGGGGTCGATAATCACGGATGAAGCAAGGCTGAGGTCGGAGGAGTAGCGCTCTTCTATTATTTTTCCCGTTTCGGGGTCGTACTCGGTTCTTATAAATTCGTCGCCGTCTTTGGTAAGGTGGGAATATACGGGGGACGAGCAATAAATATAATCCCCGCTGTAATCCCCGGCGTATGCGTTAAAAGTAGCGATATTTTCATTTCCCGAAGCGAAAGCGCTAAATAGAAACAAAGGCGAGGATATTAGAAAGCAAAGAGCAAAAATTAAAGAACTTTTAAAAAATTTCATATTATCACCGTCATTTCGTCTTTTATCATTATTAAAACATAAAAGCAACATAAAGTCAATAAAAAATAAAAAGTTCCCTAAATATGAAAATTTATTGTAAACAAAGTGTTAAGAATATTTGACGCAAATTTAAAGAATTAAACATTAAGCTCATTATTTTGTAAAAATCCCACAAAAATAGCGAAAAAAAATTGTGCGGCAAAAAATTTATTGGCGCTTGATTTTAATGATGATTTGATATATTCTAAAGAAAATAAGGGCGACGCCGCATAATGATCGCGCGTCAGACGCGCCGTCGGATTTTTAGTCCGGCGAAAAAACGCGGGATACTTTGCGCGCAACTGGGTAATTTTGTGACATATAACTAAAAAAACGCGGACGGGCGGCGCGCAAAACCGTCAGGCGGTCGTCGCGCGGCGTAGCCTAAAGTGAAAGGTATGATACAATTTGGACAAAAAACTTAAAATAGGTATAATCGGCTGCGGCGGAATCGCCAACGGAAAACATATGCCGTCGTTAAAGGAGATTCCCGAAGTCGAAATGACGGCGTTTTGCGACATAATCCCGGAAAGAGCCGAGAAAGCCGCCAAAGACTACGGCGCGGAAGGCTCTAAAGTCTACACGGATTATAAAGAACTCCTTAAAGACGAAAGTATCGACGTGGTACACGTGTGCACTCCCAACCGCTCGCACAGTTTTATATCAATCGACGCCTTGAACGCGGGCAAGAACGTTATGTGCGAAAAACCCATGGCGAAAACATATAAAGAAGCGAAAGAAATGCTCGAAGCTTCCAAAAAAGCGGGCAAACTCCTTTGCATAGGATATCAAAACCGCCAGAAACCCGAAAATCTTTACGCGAAAGCCGTGTGCGAAAGCGGCGAGTTGGGGGAAATTTATTACGCTAAAGCCATCGCCATAAGAAGAAGAGCCGTGCCTACCTGGGGCGTGTTCTTGAACGAGTATGAGCAGGGCGGCGGACCTCTTATCGACATAGGAACTCACGCGCTAGATTTGACGCTCTGGATGATGAACAACTATAAACCGAAAATGGTCGTCGGGAACACGTTTAGAAAATTAGTGAACCAGACGAATACCGCCAACGCCTGGGGCGACTGGGACCCTGAGAAATTTACGGTCGAGGACGCGGCGTTCGGATATATAGTAATGGAAAACGGAGCCGTAGTTACTCTTGACGCGTGCTGGGCTTTAAACTTTCCTGAACCGAGAGAAGCGGTGTTTTACCTTTGCGGCGATAAAGGCGGAATAGACACATACGACAACGGAGTGAGAGTAAACTACGTAAAGAACAACAGGCAGTGCATTGAAACTCCCGATTTAAGTACCGGCGGAGTGGCTTTCTATGAGGGCGACAGCGACAACCCGGACGTATTGGATCAAAGAAAATGGATTGACGCGTGCCTTGGAAAAGGAGAACCGCCCGTAAAGGCCGAGCAGGCGCTTTGCGTCACAAGAATATTAGAGGGAATTTACGATTCGGCAAAATCAGGCAAGCCCGTTTATTTTGACGACTAAAGCGTAATACGATAGAAAAAATCGAAGCGAAGAAGGCTTTAAAAATCGCGCCTTTTGAGATTCACGTTAGAAAAATTTGTCGTAACGCGTGGAAACGTCCCCCTAAAATCCGGCGGCGGCGATTTCCGACGTTAAAAGCGAAGCGAAAGAATTATATCGATGAAATGATTTTTACGGAAGTGTAAGCATGAAATTAGCTTTGCAGCTTTATACTGTGAGAGATTTAATAAACTCAGCGAAAGATCTCTTAAACATACTGCCGAAAGTAAAAGATTTGGGGTTCGACGGCGTGGAGTTCGCGGGGTACTTTGGGGCTAGCGCTCTCGCTTTAAAAAACAAGCTTGACGAAACGGGACTCGTCCCCATCGGAACTCATTTAAACATAAACGATCTCGACAAAGAAAAGTTAAAAGAGACGATCGAATACAATAAGATTTTAGGCTGCCGCTACTTAGGAACGGGCGGAGGACCTCACGATACGATAGAGGAGAGCGAGAACACCGCGAAAATCCTCGAAAACGCGGCCAAGGAATCGGGAATTACCACTTACTATCACAATCACTGGGAGGAGTTCGCGCCTTTCGAAAACGGTAAAACGGCTCTTGATATAATATCGGCGCACACGAAAATAGAACTTGACGCGTACTGGAGCTTTCACGCCGGAATTGACAATTACAAGTATATAACGGAGCATAAAGACGATATATTGTTAATTCATATTAAAGACGGCGTGGACGGGCAGCCAAAAGCCTTGAAAGAGGGGAACTGCGATCTTGACGCTATTGTAAAAGCCGCAAAAGAAATAAATTTAGAATGGCTTATACTTGAAAACGACGACCCCGAACCCGACGGGCTTTCGGACGTTAAGAGGAGCATGGAATACCTTAAAACGATTTAAAAGGGAGAAGATATATGAAACTTGGAGTATTTACAACTCTTTTAAGCAATATTCCGCTCGAAAAGGCGCTTAAATACTTTAAATCATTGGGAATAGAAGCTGTTGAGATAGGCTGCGGCGGCTACCCCGGCAACGCTCACGCGGATCCGGAAAAGCTTTTGTCTGACGAAAAAGCCCTCGACGAGTTTAAAGGCTTAATAAAAGAATACGACTTCGAAATAAGCGCGTTAAGCTGCCACGGGAACCCCGTACATCCAAATAAGGAACAGGCCAAGCGCTTCGACAGCGTAATTAAAAATACGATTCTCCTAGCGGAAAAGCTCGATATTCATCAGATAAACACGTTTTCAGGCTGCCCGGGCGACTGCGAGACGGCTAAATACCCGAACTGGGTCACTTGTCCATGGCCCAACGACTTCTCGGAAGTACTCGAATGGCAGTGGAACGAGGTTTTAATTCCGTATTGGAAAAAGACCGTAGAATTCGCGAAATCTCACGGCGTAAATAAAATAGCGTTCGAACTTCACCCGGGATTTTGCGTATACAATACGGACTCGATGCTTAGAATAAGGGACGCGGTAGGACCGGAATTGGGTGCTAATTTTGACCCAAGCCACTTAATATGGCAAGGGATGGAACCCGTAGCGGTCATAAGGGCGTTGGGCGACGCTATCTTCCATGTTCACGCTAAAGACGTCTCCCTCGACAAGTACAACATAGCGAGGACGGGCGTGCTCGACACAAAGCCGTATGCCGACGAAATAAACAGGTCGTGGATTTTCCGCTCCGTGGGATATGGAAACGACGAACTTTACTGGAAAGATATTGTAAGTAATTTAAGGCTCGCGGGCTACGACCATGTTCTCTCGATAGAGCATGAGGACTCGCTTATGAGCCAGAACGAAGGGCTTTCAAAAGCCGTGGAAATGCTCAAAAGAGTTCTTATTAAAGAAAACCCCGCCGAAATGTGGTGGGTGTGAGGTTATAAACAAAAGCCCCTCGCTAAAAAGCGAGGGGTTGCTTTTTAAGGTAAACTACAGATCCTTACATTTTCGCTCTAAATTTAAAAGATAGCTTTTTTTGTTAAGCCCGGCGGAGTAGCCCGTAAGACTTCCATTTTTGCCTATTACTCTATGACAGGGGACGATTATTGAAACGGGGTTTTCGGAAACGGCCGCGCCTACGGCTCTCGCGGATAAAACCGGGGCTCCCCTCTCGTTCGCCGCGATTTTTGCCAACTCGCCGTAAGTTAAAGTCCCGCCGTAAGGGATTTTACAGAGACAACCCCAAATAAGCTTTTGAAAATCAGTTCCGAAGAGCTTTAACGGAAGAGAACAGGGGGAAACTTTTTCGCCGCAAAAGTAAGAATAAAGCCAAAGAAAAGCTTTGTTGAAAACGGGAAGATCGCGCATGATAAGGGCGTCGTTTTTAAAAGGGGCTAAAAAGCGCTTTTGGTTTTCTATAAAAAGCCCGGTTATAAAATCGCCGTCGCTTGTAATAGTGAGCTTCCCTATGGGGCTTATGTATTCCGCAAAAAACAAGGTTATCTCTTATCTAAGGGAATATACTCCCTTCTCGGCTGGACGTTCATGTAGGCGGGTCTTATTATTTTACCGGCGTTGAGGATCTCTTCTATTCTGTGGGCGCTCCAGCCGGCTATCCTCGCGTCGGCAAATATGGGAGTGAAAAGCTCCTCGGGTATCCCCAACATCTCATAGACGAAGCCGCTGTAAAAATCGACGTTCGCGCTGACTCCTTTGTACATTTTGCGCCTGGCGGAGATTAAGTCGGGAGCTATACGCTCGATGTTGACGTAAAGCCGATATTCGCCGCTTAACCCTTTGGCGTCGGCAAGCTTCTCGACGAAAGCCTTAAATACCTCGGCTCTGGGGTCGGAAAGAGAGTAAACGGCGTGACCTATGCCGTAAATAAGCCCGCTTTTGTCGAAAGCCTCTTTGTTGAGAATTTTTGTCAAATAAGTGCTTATTTCGTCGTCATCGTCCCAGTCTTTGACGTTCTTTTCTATATCTTTTATCATGTGGCGGACTTTTATGTTGGCGCCGCCGTGTTTAGGACCTTTAAGAGAGCCTAAAGCCGCCGCTATCGCGGAATATGTGTCCGTCCCGGAAGACGTCACGACGTGAGTCGTGAAAGTGGAGTTGTTGCCGCCGCCGTGTTCCGCGTGAAGGATTAAGGCAAGGTCGAGAAGCTGCGCCTCAAGAGGCGTAAATTTGCCGTCGATCCTTAACATATAGAGGATATTTTCAGCCGCGGAGTAACCTTGCCTGGGCTCGTGTATAAAAAAGCTGGGATTGCCCTTTATATAGTAGTTGTAAGCCTGGTAGCCGTAAACGGATAAAAGCGGAAAAAGGGAAATCAGCCTGATACACTGCCTTAGAACGTTGCCGATGCTCGTGTCGTCGGGGTTCTCGTCGTAAGAGTAAAGTGCCAAAACGCTTCTCGCAAGACTGTTCATAACGTCGCCGGACGGAGCTTTCATAATAAAATCCCTGACGAACGACACGGGGAGCAGCCTGTAATTGGCGAGGACTTTTTTAAATTCCTCAAGATCGTCTTTTTTGGGAAGTTCGCCGAAAAGGAGAATATACGCGGTTTCCTCAAAACCGTAATTCCCTCTCTTGGCTATATCGGAAATAATGTCTTTAACGTTGTAGCCGCGATAAAAAAGGTTGCCCCTGCACGGCGTTTCTTTCCCGTCTATTATCTCTTTGGACTGAACTTCGGAAATCTCGGTAAGACCCGTCAACACGCCCTTTCCGTTTAAATCGCGCAGCCCTCTGTTTACGCTGTGTTTTGTGTAAAGCTCCGGCTCTATAGCCCCGTTTTCAATACAAAGCTCTTTGTATTTTTCAAGTTCGGGAGCGTTGCCTGAGTAAAATCTGCTGTTAATCTTAACTCAATCCTTTCATTTTATTTTCTCTATTGTATTCTAAAAAGTCTTTTAGCGTTATCTTCCGTAATATTCAGTATTTCTTCTACCGGAACAGACTTTATTTCAGATAATTTTTCGGCGATGTAAATGATATTTGAAGAATCGTTCCTCCCGCCTCTAAGCGGCTCGGGGGACATATAAGGGCAGTCGGTTTCCAAAAGAATCCTGTCTAAAGGCGCGAAAGACGCGACCTCAACGGGCTTTTTAGCGTTTTTAAAGGTAAGGGCGCCGCCGAAACCCAGGTAAAGACCGAGATTTAAGACCTCTTTCGCCATCTCCACGCTCCCTGAAAAACAGTGAAGAACGCCGGACGGCTTATATTTTTTAAGCAGGGATAAAGTATCGGAATGCGCTTCCCTGTCGTGAACTATAACGGGAAGACCGCGTTTTACGGATAAATAAAGCTGACGCTCAAAAACATCCGACTGCTTTTCTTTAGACGCGACGCCATAGTGGTAATCGAGACCTATTTCGCCGACGGCGACGCACTTTTTAAGGGAAAACAGCTCCTCGATTTCTTTAAAATCGCCGTCGTCAATATCTTTGGCGTCCTCGGGGTGAATACCGGCCGCCATGTAAATGTAATCGTATTTTTCGGAAAGATCCGCGGATTTCTTTGACGAAATTACGTTAGTTCCGCAGTTAATTACATAAGAAACGCCTTTTCTGGGAAGGGACGATAAAAGGTCGCCTCTGTCGCTGTCAAATGAAATATCGTCATAATGAGCGTGCGAATCGAAAATGCCGCTCATCTTAATTTCGCGCCTTTGGGGAGATTGTCGGCGAACAGGACTTGAACGCCGCCGCCCGCGTCCGCCGCCAAAATCATGCCTTCGCTTAATATCCCGCAAAGCTTGGCGGGTTTTAGGTTACTGACTAAAATTACGTTTTTGCCTATTAAATCGTCGGGAGAGTATCGGTCGGCGATACCCGAAACGACCGTTCGATCGTTTTTATCGCCTATATCGAGAGTGAGTTTGAGCAGCTTTTTAGCGCGTTTTACGGGCTCGCAGTTTTTAACCAGGGCTACTCTTAAATCAACTTTGCCGAAATCGTCGATCGAAATCTCGGCGATTCCATCGGTTTTATCCTCTTCGGTATTGTTTGATTTTATGTATTCTTCTAATTCGGTTTGAAATTTTAAAGCGTCGATTCTATTAAACAAAGGTTTAGGGTCGCCCACTTTGGAGCCTTCGGGAATAGCCCCGAACGTCTTAATGCTTTCATAGGAATTTATATCGGAGTTTATTTGCTCCATTATGGACTTAGACGTGTCGGGCATAAACGGGGAAAGCTCAACGGCTATTATTCTTATGCTCTCGGTTAAGTTGTATAAAACGGTGGCGAGGCGCCTGCGCTTATTATCGTCTTTGGCCAAAACCCACGGGGACGTTTCGTCGATGTATTTGTTGCTCCTTTTAGCGGCGTTAAGGATAGCCTCGGCCGCGTCGGATACATGGAAAGAGTCGAACGCTTCCTCGATTTTAGGGACGGACGATAAAATATCGGATTTAAACGAGTCGTCGATACTCTCGGTTTCATAGGAGCATATAAGCTCCCCGTCAAAATATTTATTGACCATGGAAACGGTTCTGTTTACTAAATTTCCTATCGTATTAGCGAGATCGGAATTGTATCTCTCAACCATGGTGGAATACGAGATAGAGCCGTCCTGGGCGTGAGGCATTTCGGAGAGAAGATAATATCTTACCGCGTCCACGCCGAAAAATTTGACAAGGTCCTCGGCGTAAATGACGTTGCCTTTTGATTTTGACATTTTATCCTCGCCGAACAAAAGCCAGGGGTGACCGTAGACTTTTTTTGGAAGAGGCTCTCCTAACGCCATTAACATAATGGGCCAGTAAATGGTGTGAAAACGGATAATGTCTTTGCCTATTATATGGACGTCGGCGGGCCAGTATTTTTTGTAGAGTTCAGAACTGCCGTCGGGGTCGTAGCCCAAAGCCGTGATGTAGTTTGAAAGAGCGTCGATCCAGACGTATATGACGTGCTTATCGTCGAACGTTACGGGAATCCCCCATTTAAAAGACGTTCTTGAGACGCAGAGATCCTGAAGACCAGGTTTTATAAAGTTGTTGAGCATCTCGTTTTTGCGGCTCTCGGGATAAATGAAATCGGGATTGTCCTCAATGTATTTTTCAAGCCTTTTTTGGTATTTTGAAAGTTTCAAAAAATAGGCTTCTTCTTTAGCGGGTTTAACTTCTCTTCCGCAGTCGGGGCATTTTCCGTCTATAAGCTGAGACTCCGTCCAGAACGACTCGCATGGCGTGCAGTAAAGCCCCTCGTACTCGCCTTTGTATATGTCGCCCTGATCGTAGAGCTTTTTAAAAATTTTCTGGACGGTTTTTTCGTGGTAATCGTCCGTCGTGCGGATAAATTTGTCGTAAGTCGTGTTTAACATATCGCAGATGGATCTAATCTCCCCCGCGACTTTATCGACGTACTCTTTAGGGCTTACTCCCGCGTCTTTAGCGTATTGCTCTATTTTTTGCCCATGCTCGTCCGTGCCTGTTAAAAAGAACACGTCGTAGCCTTGAAGCCTTCTGAAGCGGGCTATCGCGTCGGTTAAGACTATTTCGTAAGAATTGCCTATATGAGGTTTCTTGGAGGTGTAGGCGATCGCCGTCGTTATGTAATATTTTGGTTTACTCATAATTATCAGACCTTTGGCGCTTTAAAATCCCGCCGATTAAAGTGTTTGGGCGCTTGATTCTTTGTATTTTAATAGGAAGAAAAGCGTTAAAAGCAAATATTTTACAAAGAGGAGAATAGACGAAAAATCAGCCAAAAAGGAGGTTTCGTAGCCGCTCATGCCGTAGTACGCGTTAAGGACGCCTATGACAAGCTGAACGGCGAGAACGACTAAGGTGAAAAGGCACAAGTAGTTTGTTTTATCGGATTTAGGAGTGATTTTATAGATTTTCCATAAGAGAACTATAAAAGAAGTCGACACGGAGACGATTTGAAAGGCGATGAGACAAAGAGCGGTTAGGATTCTGATGTTGTCCGCCGCTTTAATATCGGCGGGAGTTAAATTCCCGGCTTCCGAATACCTTAAATAAAGAGAATAAAGCGCAAATATAGCCGCGCCGAATATTATGGATAGTATGAAACAGACTATGGAAAATCTTTTAAGAGTCGCGCCTAAATAGTAGTTTTCGTTGTCTTCGTCGGATCTTAAATATTTGTCAAGCTTCGTAAAGCCCATAATCGCCGCTATAAACGAGGAAAAAAATAAAATAAACGAGACGGCTCTTAAAAATACGCTTAAAAAGCCCGCGACGCCGGTTTTTGACAAAACGGCGGAGAGAATTGTGTTTAAAAGTAAAATTACGGACGCTAAAAGGAACAAAAGGTAGAAGTCTTTAGCGCTTGTAATTTTGGATTCTTTATTTTTTCTCATGGGATTTCTCCGTGATGATTTTCATTTTATCGAGCTTTCGCTCAATATCGTAAACAAGCGCGAATTGAGTACGACACCTGTCGAGGTTGTGCTCGGGGTAAGACGTGGAAAAATAGACGTCGCCGTCGATATAGTCGGTTAAAAATCTCATCCCGCATTCGAGCGTCAACAGCTTTGCCGAAAACGGAAGATAAAAAACCTCTAAGTCGGTTAAGCTGCCCCCCGCCGATTTTAAGTAACCCTCGGTATATTTTTCGTAAAGATTTAAGTCGAGGCTCACTTTTGACAAGTCTTTTTCGTCCTCCTTGGCGGTATTGGCGCCGAAACGGATAGCGTCGCCAAAATCGTAAAGAGAAGAGCCGGGCATTACGGTGTCAAGATCCACTACGCAAATGGGCTCTTTAGTATCCTTGTCGAACATAATGTTGTTAAGCTTGGTATCGTTATGGGTAACTCTTAAAGGTATCCTCCCCTTATTTAAAAGAGAGGTTATAACGGACATATCGCTTTCTCTTGAATAAACGAAATCAAGCTCTCTTTTAACTAAAGAGGCTCTGTGAGCTTTATCCTCGGAAACCGATTTTTTAAGGTTTAGAAAACGCTTATATGTGTCGTGAAAATCGGGTATGGTCTCGTGAAGAGCGTCTATTGGGAAATCGGACAATCTCGACTGGAACTTGCCGAAAGCCTCTCCCGCCCTGAAGAAGAGTTCGTCGTTCTCTATCGTATCGTATGAGTAGGAGTTGTCGATAAAATTGTACATCCTCCAGCAAAGACCGTCGCTATCGAAAAAACAGGTTTTGCCGTCGGTCGTCAAAAAGACCTTAAGGGTTTCCCTGGAAGGGTCGCCGCCTTCTTCTCTAACGTGCTCTCGCAGGTAATCGGTAACTCTGACGACGTTTTCCATAAGTTCTAAGGGATTCTTAAAGACATGAGTGTTGATTTGCTGAAGAAGCCTTTTTTCAGAAACGCCTTCCCCCATATCGAACTCGGTGCAAAAAGTGCGGTTGATATGCCCGTTTAGAACTTCGTACCAGTTTGTCATTTTGTCGGAAAGGTTGTAGGCTCTTAAAATCTCGTCTATACGGCGGGGAAGTTTCGTTTCGGGCATTGTCAATAAACTCCTAACCATAATTTTATCTATTATAATTATAAGCTGTTTTTTAAAAAAAGTCAATATTTTACGCTCAATACTATTTACAGCTTCGGAAAAATAATGTAAAATGTAGTTTAAGGCGGCGTCGCGTAATGATCGCGCGTCTATGCGCGGGCGGATTTTTTCGTTATATGAAACAAAAAAAGTATGGGCATACTTTAAGTATTGTCGGGTATTTTTGTAAAATATAGCGGAAAAGACGCGGATAGCGCGCAAAGACGTCGGGCGGTCATAGCGCGGAGACGCTTTAAAGGTTTTAGTACTCCGACAGACGCGTTAAACAGGCTTGCTAAAATAAATTTTTGGAGAATAGAATGAAGAGAAAGTACGACAGGATATTACTTAAATTGAGCGGCGAGGTTTTATCGGGAAACGAAAAGCAAGGCATAGACTTTAATACGGTAGAGAGTATTTGCGAAGTTATTAAAAAATGCGCGGACATAGGCGCGGAAATCGCTATTGTGGTCGGGGGAGGAAATTTCTGGCGCGGAAGGTCGAGCGGGAAAATGGACAGGACGAGAGCCGACCATATAGGAATGCTCGCGACGGTTATGAATTCGTTGGCGTTAGCGGACACTTTAGAGCAGCTGCGCGTCCCCGTTAGAGTTCAGACGGCTATTGAAATGAGACAGATAGCCGAGCCTTATATAAGAAACAGGGCTATAAGACACCTTGAAAAAGGAAGAGTGGTTATTTTCGGGTGCGGGACGGGTTCGCCGTTTTTCAGCACGGACACGGCCGCCTCTTTAAGAGCCGCGGAGATAAGAGCGGACGTTATGCTTAAGGCCACGAACGTGGACGGCGTATACGATAAAGACCCGAATAAATACGAGGACGCGGTAAAATTTGACTCTTTAACGCATCAGGAAATAGTCGCGAAAGGCTTTGGAGTTATGGACAGCACGGCGGCGGCTCTTTGCAAGGACAATAACATACCCATACTGGTTTTTAATTTGCAGGACCCCGAAAATATATTAAGGGCAATATCGGGAGAAGACGTCGGAACGATTGTAAAAGATTAAAATTTTAAATAAAAAACCCTTTAATCGGGAGGCAGATTATGGAACTTAAAGAACTCTATGAAAACACAAAAGCAAGAATGGAAAAGACGATTAACTCCCTTCGCTCCGAATATGACTCCATAAGAGCCGGCAGAGCGAACGCGAAAGTCCTAGACAGAATAAGCGCCGACTACTACGGAACGCCCACGCCGATAACTCAGATGGCGGGAATTTCCAATCAAGACGCGAGAACATTGGTAATCCAGCCGTGGGACAAGTCGGCTTTAACGGCTATTTCCAAGGCTATTCAAGCGTCCGATTTGGGAATTAACCCGCAAAGCGACGGGACTGTAATAAGACTTTCTTTCCCGCCTCTTACGGAAGAAAGAAGAAAACAGCTTACGAAAGAGGCGTCTAAAACGGCGGAAGAGTCTAAAGTCGCCATTCGTCAGATTAGAAGAGATTCCATCGATAAGGTTAAAAAAATGCTCAAATCCTCCGACATTACGGAGGACGACCGCGACGACGCGGAAGAAGAGATTCAGGACATAACCGACGATTATATTAAGAAAATTGAGGACATAGAAAAAGCCAAAGAAGAAGAGATTATGGAAATATAGGCTTATGGACGGTAGCAAAAGTAAATTTAAGGTTCTGCCCGCGCACGTAGGATTTATTATGGACGGCAACGGAAGATGGGCCGAAAAAAGAGGTCTCCCGAGAAGCGAAGGGCATAAAGCGGGGGCTAAGACTTTTAGAACCATAGGCGAGTACGCGGGAAATCTCGGCATAAAATACGTGACGTTTTACGCCTTCTCCACCGAAAACTGGAAGCGCCCTAAGGAAGAAGTCGACGCGATTATGAATATTTTCGCCGATTATCTTCACGAGGCCATAGACAGGCTTTCGGAAAATGAGGAAAAAGGCGTGTGTTTAAATTTTATAGGCGACAGAAGAGGCATATCGGACGATCTTTTAAAGCTTATGGACTATACTCACAATATGACGCGGGATAAAAGCAACGTCACTCTTAATATCGCCGTAAATTACGGCGGACGGCATGAAATTGTGTCGGCTGTGAAAGAGATTGTGAAAAAGGCTCTGGATCGAGAAATTTCGCCTGAAGACATTGACGAGAACGCTTTTTCGAATTATCTTTACACAAAAGGTCAGCCCGACGCCGATTTGATTATACGTCCGAGCGGGGAATTGAGGCTTTCCAATTTCCTAACGTGGCAGAGCGCGTACTCTGAACTGTGGTTTTCGGACGTGCTGTGGCCCGACTTTACGACGGACGATTTTGACGAGGCTTTAAGGTCATACGAAAAAAGAAACAGGAGATTCGGCGGATAAAAACGCCCAAGGAGTGGAAACGTGTGAAACAAAGAGTAATAACGTCGATTATAGGAATTTTAATTTGCGTCCCGTTTTTTATATTTATGCACACATGGGCGTTCGCGCTTTTCTGTTCGCTCGTGTCGTTTTTAGCGGTATACGAAATAATTAAGGCGGTCGGCGTTAAAAACAACGTAATGCTGGCTCTAAGCGCCTTGACGGCTTTTTTAATCCCGTTCGCGTTCCATTTTAACGTAAAAGTCCCTATTTACCCCGTGTTTATCGCGTATATTATCGCTTATTTTATCATGATGGTAATTATGCACGAAGAAACGACTTTTAGCGATACGGTGATCTCTTTGTTCGTAACGCTCGCCGTCCCATGTTCCATGTCCGTTTTATTGAAACTGAGGGACGTATATCTCCAGTTCCCGGAAAAATACACTAAGGCGACGGGAGTGTATTTTATACTCTTCGCGTTTTTCTGCTCGTGGGTTACGGACTCTTTCGCGTATATTACGGGAAGGTCTTTGGGGAAACACAAACTCTGCCCTAACATAAGCCCTAAAAAGACTGTCGAGGGGGCCGTGGGCGGAGTTCTCGGAGCGGCCGTATTCAACGTAATTTTATTTATAATTTTTGATAAGGCGTTCTTTACCATTCACAGCGTAGCGTTCTGGCAGGTAATCGTCATAAGCGTGTTTTTGTCGATCATCAGTATGTTCGGCGACCTTTCGGCGTCGGTTATAAAGCGCAACCACGATATAAAAGATTTTGGAAATATTCTGCCCGGTCACGGCGGCATCATGGACAGGTTCGACAGTTTATTGTTCGTGCTTCCATGTATGTATTTGTCGCTTTACATTATGAACTTATGAAAATCGCAATTTTGGGATCTACGGGATCTATCGGAAAACAGTCGATCGACGTAGCGTTAAAGCGGGGCTACGAGGTTACGGCTCTTACGGCGAACTCCAACGACGTTTTACTGGAAAAACAGGCGAGACTTTTAAAACCTAAGTCGGTCGCGTTAAAAGACGAAAATAAAGCGTCGCTGTTAAAAATCGCCTTAAAAGATACCGATATTAAGGTATTAGGGGGCGTAGAGGGCGTGTGCCGCTGCGCTCAGGAGACCGGCGCCGACAAGGTGGTAAACGCCATAGTGGGTTTAGCCGGTTTAAGACCCGCCCTTTCGGCTTTAGAGGCGGGGAAAAGCTTGGCGCTCGCCAATAAAGAATCGTTGGTGGCGGGAGGAAAACTCGTCACGGCTTTAGCGAAGTCGAAAAATATAAAAATCCTGCCCGTGGACAGCGAACATTCGGCGATTTTTCAGTGTTTAGAGGGAAGACCTGAGAATAAGGCCTTAAAGAAAATAATTCTCACGGCGTCGGGCGGACCGTTTTTCGGGAAATCCAAGGAAGAACTTAAAGACGTAAAAGCGAAAGACGCGTTAAAGCACCCCAACTGGTCGATGGGAGATAAAATTACCATTGACTCCGCGACGATGTTTAACAAAGGGCTTGAACTTATCGAAGCCGTGTGGCTCTTTAACGTTACTCCCGATATGATCAAAATAGTCGTCCACAGGGAGAGTATAATTCACTCTATGGTGGAATACGACGACAATTCCGTTATCGCGCAGTTAGGGCTTCCCGATATGAGAATACCGATACAGTACGCCCTTACGTACCCCGAAAGATACCCGTCGCCCGTTGACGAAATTGATTTCAGCGCCTTAGGGAGACTGACTTTTTACGAGCCGGATAACGAAACTTTCCCGTCAATAAATATTTGCAAAGACGCGATAGTTAAAGGGGGACTTCTTCCCGCGGCCGTAAATTCCGCGAACGAGGAAGCGAATTTACTGTTTAGGCAAGACAAAATAAGATGGGGAGATATTCCAAAGCTAATCGGCGAGGTCTCGTTAAAAGCCCCCGTTAAAGATGATTTTTCTTTAGAAGATATAGAAAATACAGACGAGATTATGAGAAACGAAGTTAGGAAGCTCGCTTTTAAATAAATTTATTTTCAGTAGTTTTAGAAGGTGTTTATATTACGCTCGCCATAACTTTTTCGACCGTCCTGAGAAAAGCGTTATCGATACTTATAGCGATAATGTTTTTTGGACTTATAATAGCCATACACGAGTTCGGTCACTTTATAACCGCGAAATTATTCCGCGTAAAAGTAAATGAATTTTCGCTTGGAATGGGTCCCGCCATTTTAAAAAAGAAAAAAGGCGAAACTCAGTACGCTTTGCGCTGTCTTCCCATAGGCGGTTTTGTCAGCATGGAAGGAGAAGACGAAACTTCGGAAGACGAGAGGGCGTTTTGCAATAAAAAGCCGTGGAAAAAGTTTATTATAGTGGCGGCGGGGGCTATAATGAATCTTATTTTAGGATTTGTTTTGGTTTTGGTTCTCACTTGCTGCGAGGATTTAATAGGCACCACTCAGATTCACTCCTTTTACGACAACGCGACAAGCGCGAATTACGGCCTGGAGGAAGGGGATGTAATTAAAAAAATAAACGGCACGAGAATATTTTCAAGCAGGGATATCAGCTACTCTCTTCAACGCGACGAGGACGGCGTTTATGATTTTGTTGTTGAGAGGGACGGCGAAAAAATAGAACTTCCCGAAGTTCATTTTGAGACTAAACCCGCTAAAAACGGTCACCAAACGATAATATATGACTTTATTATCGTGGGGGTTGAAAAGAATCCGCTGAACGTTATAACGACCTCGTTTTTAGACACGCTCTCTACGGCGAGGCTCATTTGGCTTACCCTATTTGACCTTTTAACCGGTCACTACGGGATAAACGACTTATCGGGACCCGTGGGAACGGTTTCAATCATAGCGGACGCGGCCGAGGAAGCGACGTCTTCCGGGGGAATAGACCTTACCAATATAATATACATTATGGCGCTTATCACCATAAATATAGGCGTGTTTAACCTTTTGCCCGTACCGGCTCTCGACGGCGGAAGACTTTTCTTTATAGTGATTGAAATGATAAGAAAAAAACCCGTTCCGGCGAAATACGAGGGATATATTCATTTAGCGGGTCTCGCTCTTTTAATGGTTCTTATGGTGGTAGTAACGTTTAACGACGTAAAAAATCTTATTACGGGCGCGCTTTAGGTGGGAATTTATGGAAGACCGCAGGAAATCAAGAGAAGTTAAAATAGGAAAAGTAACCATAGGCGGGAATAACCCCATAGCCGTGCAGTCTATGTTGAATACGGACGCCCGGGACGCGGAAGCGTGCGTCGCGCAGGCTCTGGAACTTCAAAAAGCGGGATGCGAAATAATAAGAACCGCCGTGCCGACAAAAGAGTGCGTCAATACCATATATAAATTAAAGGAAAACGTGGACGCGCCGATTGTGGCGGATATTCATTTTGATTATAAAATCGCTCTGGAGGCTTTAAACGCGGGAGCGGATAAAATAAGAATAAACCCCGGAAACATCGGCTCTCCCGACAAGGTAAAAGCCGTCGCGGACGAATGCGGCAAAAGAAACGTCCCTATCAGGATAGGCGTAAACGGCGGGTCTTTAGAAAAAGATATACTTAAAAAATACGGCTCCCCCACTCCCGAGGCTTTGGCGGAAAGCGCCATGTACCACGTAAAACTCCTTAACAGATATGATTTTGACAATATAGTTATCTCAATAAAATCGTCTAACGTAAAAAAATGCGTGGAAGCGTATAAAATAGTAGCCGGGATTTGCGACTACCCTCTTCATATAGGCATAACGGAAGCCGGTACGGAGCGGATGGGGATTATAAAATCGTCGGCGGGATTGGGGCATTTATTGCTTTTGGGGATAGGCGACACGATGAGAATCTCGCTTACCGCCGACCCCGTTAAAGAAGTAGAGGCCTCATACGATCTGTTAAAAGCTCTCGATATTAGAAAAAAAGGCGTAAAATTTATATCCTGCCCTACTTGCGGAAGGACTAAAATAGATCTTATTAAGATAGCGTCGGAAGTTGAAGAGAGACTTAAGGACTGCGAAAAAGACATAACCGTCGCGGTTATGGGATGCGCCGTAAACGGTCCGGGCGAGGCGAAAGAGGCCGACGTGGGAATAGCGGGCGGCGACTCGTCGGGACTTATTTTTAAAAAAGGGGAAATTGTGAGAAAAGTCCCCGAAGAGAAACTCATAGACGAACTGATGAAAGAAATCGATATTTTATAATTTTAAAAAGATTTGACAAAAGCGACACGGTTATGTATAATAATAGACAATTAGCGAAACGATATTTCGCAAGCTAAAATTCAATATACGTTGAAAGGCAGTTTTATGAAAAAATTCACATCGGTAATTTTGACATTATCATTGATTTTATGTATTTTCGTGCCTGTTTTCGCGGAGGACGACGAATATAAAAATACCCACGCGAATACGGGAAACGCGATAGCCGACATTGTGGCGGTAGCCGAAACGCAAGTGGGCTACAGCGGCGGCAAGTACGGAAAAAGCGGAGCGGCGTTTATTTATTGGTGCGCTAAAAACGCGAATATCTCGGAAGAATCGATCCCAAATAAAGAAACCCCCGCCGACTTGTGCGTTTTTTTCGAGTACAGCCCGTTTTTCCACGCGTCTTCAGGGTATGAGCCGGAGCGCGGCGATATTATGTTTTTAGGCGAAAACGGGGAAGTCACGCTTTGCGCTATCGTAATAGGTTCCAGCAAAGACGACGTTACGGCGATAGTTTACGACGATGGCGACGATACCGTATATAAAAAGATGTACGGCAAGTCAAACAGCAAAATTTTATACTACGCGTCTCCTGATTACGATATTCTCCCCAACATGACTACGGGCAACCATATGACTATAGCGTCGAGCCTAAATTTAAGAAAAGAACCGTCCGTTGACTCGGAAATCCTCGATAAAATACCGATGGGAACTATAGTTAATATAACGGGATTTTCGGAAGACAACGAATGGGGAAAGGTCGCGTACAACGGAAAAGAAGGCTGGATAAGCCTCCAATATGTAAAACCGTTCAGCGACAATCACGTAGACGTGGGGGAATACGCCGTTCACTGGAACGTTATGGACGTCTCAAGACATCAAGGCTCTATCGATTGGGACAGAGTTAAAGAGAACAACATGGACGGCGTGATAATCAGAATAGGTTACACCGGCTCTTACACAAAAGAAGTGATAATGGACGAGCGGTTCCTTGAAAACTATAGAGGCGCGACGGAAGCGGGACTTCCCGTGGGATGCTATTATTATTCGGTCGCCGAAACTTTAGAAGAGTCTAAAAAGGAAATAGATTTTATAATCGACGCCATTAGAGATAATAATATTAGACTTAGTATGCCGGTTTACTACGACCTTGAGGACACTGTTATTGAGGAAAAGGGCAAGGAGTTTATAAATTCGATAGCGAGCCAGTTCTTTAATTCCATGGAAGAAGCCAATATTTACTCGGGCGTATACAGCAACACATATTGGTTAAGCAAGTATTTTGACCCGTCCATTTTCGGCGAACATGCGGTGTGGGTGGCCGACTGGCGCGACAAGTGCTATTATATGGGATCTTACGGTATGTGGCAGTACTCTAGCAGGGGCAGCATCGCCGGAGTGGAATCGGTAGACACAGACCTTAGCATATGCTATATCGATTACCCGAAATTTATAGAGGATTATAAGTTTAACATTGAACCCGAAGAGCCGACGGGACGCGTTTTAGGCGACTTAAACGGCGACAGCGAAGTGACGGCCTCGGACGCAAGACTCGCTTTAAGAATCTCGGCTAAACTTTACATTCCCGAAGATGAAAATATAAACGCGGTGGCGGACGTAGATTACAGCGGGGACGTTACCGCTTCCGACGCGAGAATTATATTGAGAGTTTCGGCAAAACTCCAAAGTTTTGACCCCGAACCTGAAAGTAATTCCGACGAGTATCTTACGGGAGATTTTGAATCGGAACCGGAATCGAAGTCTAACGCCTGATTTTAGGTTGGTTATATATTTTAGAATCACAAGACAGATGGTTTTGTTATAACGGTCAGACGGCGACCGGCGTTTAGCGAACGGCGAGCAGCG
>CAYUEV010000002.1:0-72288 GCA_964443825.1 uncultured Eubacteriales bacterium | reverse complement strand
AGAATCCCTTTTAGCTTAAAGCTTAAAGGGATTCTTTGGCGGAGAGCAAGAGATTCGAACTCTCGAATTGCTTTTGGCAATTACACGATTTCCAGTCGTGCTCCTTAGACCAACTCGGACAACTCTCCATGTCAGATCCAGGCGCTTCAAAAATAAAAAAAATAAGTGGAGCTGCTAACCGGATTTGAACCGGTGACCTCATCCTTACCAAGGATGCGCTCTGCCGACTGAGCTATAGCAGCGCCTCAACAGCAAGTGATATTATACACATTACTCGCCTGTTTGTCAATAGTAATTTAAGAATTTTTAAACTCTATCGATTGCGCGAATTTGTCAAAATTCACTCTTTTAGCGCGACTTGCGTCAATTTTGCAATCGACGCAATAAAAACCCGCCCCATGTGGCACAAAGTAATCATACGCGTTTCTGTAAAATTCGGAAGTTATGGACGCCTGTTTTAACGCTACGCACTCTATGCCCTCGATTTCTATAGTATATTTTTCATATGAATAAGACTCGCCGCCGTAACTTTCTAATAAATTTTCGCAATTAGTCTCGTATTGTTTTATTGTTTCGTCAATATCGTCTTCGGAATAAGTTACGTATATTTCGCCGCTTAGGCTGTCGTTAGAAAAATACCCCGGAAGGCTTTCGTTATCCACAAAGCCCTCGGGCAAAGTAAATTTAATCTGAGGCGTTTCTACCGATAAACCGGAAACGACCTGACCGTTAAAATCTATATACTCGGTAATATAGCCGCCGTCGGCGTTCTTTTGTTTTTTACCGTTTTCATTTAAAGGGTAAACCTTAAGCTTCCCCGACTCGTCGGTTATTATATAACCTTCGGAGTCGCGAGCCGGAATATAAGACCTGTCGTCGCCTGTGATTATTGAGTCGTCGGAATTTTTACATGATGAAAAAAGAAAGACAAAAACAAATGTTAAAATAATTGAGGTCATTTTTTTAAACATTTTTAAGACCTTGCTGATTTTACTTTTAAATCGGTTTAAAACGCGCTAAATTTTACATTCGCCGAGATCGATTTCGCCTCTTTTAACTATGGTTCTCGTTATGGCGCTTCCCGCTTTCGCGCCTCTCATCGTCATGCAAGCGTGCTCGGCTTCTATAACGACAACCGCGCCTTTCGGCTTTAAGTTTTCGTAAATAAAATCGGCGATTTGCGAAGTAAGACGCTCTTGGAGCTGCGGTCTTTTTGAAAACGTTTCCACTATTCTCGCAAGTTTTGAAAGTCCTATAACTCTGCCGTCCGACGGGATATAAGCTATGTGGGCTTTTCCGAAAAACGGCATTAAATGGTGTTCGCACATGGAATAAAGCGGAATATCGCGAACAACGACGGTTCCGTCGTTTTCTTCATTAAAAAATTTTAAATGGTCTTTAGGGTCTTCTGTAAGTCCGCTAAAAAGTTCCATATACATATCGGCTACCCGGCGGGGAGTTTCTTTAAGCCCTTCCCTTTCCGGGTCGTCGCCTATAGCCTCTAAAATATCGCGCACGGCGTTTTCTATTTTGATTTTATCCAAAAGCTATCAAGTCCTATCTATGGCGCTTTGTCAAACATAATTCTTATTATTCGTTTATTTTCGTCTTTTAAAAAATTTATATGCGTAACGTCTATATTGTTTAAGTTCTCGTTTTTTACGGCTTTTACAAAGACGTACATATCGGATTTTTGCGACGTGTCGTCGATAATCCTCGCCGCCGCGTCTTGATATGACAAGTCGTTTAAAAATTTAATTTCAATGAAATTATCGCCGTTTTTAATGTTTTCTATAAGAGCGGAAGAAATTCTGTTAAGAACGTCCCTGTTATAGTAAGAAAAACAGAGATTTTCGTGAACAAAATAGTTATAATCAGTGTTTTGGAAGGAATCGACGACGCTTAAATCGCTGTGGTCTATAAGTATTTCCTCAGTCGTTAAATTAAAATAAGAATGGGATACGTTTTCGTCGCCCACTCCGGCGGGATCGTCCCACGTTAAATCAAGATGATACCACGAGCCGTTTGTCCTGACGAGATTCCACATATGCTCTATTTCGCCTAAGTCCTGTGATTTTCCAATGCCCGACACTATCCGTGAGTTTATCCCGGAATATTCTAAAAGGAGCATACAAGCCCTCGAATAGCCTGAACATACGGCTTTGCCCTCTATAAGACATCCGTAAGCGTTCGACGAATTATCGCTTTTTTCGTATTCGCAATTTTTTACTATGTAGTCGTGGATGAAAAGCTCGCGCTCGTACTCGTCTTCATAGTTTTTAGCTAAATCGGAAATTTCGATCGCCCTGTTTTTTAGAGCGGCGGTTTCTTTTTCGCAAGCGTCCGCGTCCCTGTCGTATTTTAGTTCTATTAAGCACGCCGAACCGTAGCGCGTCATGCCGCACGAATCCGAAAAACAAAGCATATCGGGATTGTCGTTTTTTACGGCGTAAAAGACGTTGTTAAATTCAGTTCCCGTGAGCGTCGGAACCTTAATATACTCGGGGTGTTCTTTAATTTTATTGAAAATTCTAACGTAAGCTTTTTTCTCGTTGTCGTTCAGTCTATCAAAGTTTTCAGTCGACAACGGCTTGTTGTCCTCCTCAAATTCTAAGGAGAACCTGGAAAAAGACGCACTCGCGGCGATTTTACCTCTGTCTTGAGAGGAGAAAAACGCGGCGGTCGCGAGAATTATCAGAATGACGGGCAAAATTGCCCTTCCCGGTTTTTTCAATTCTACAAACCCGTTTAAAATTTTTGTTAACTTAAAGACGCTCTTACGGAGCGAGATATTATGTACTCGATATCGGCGCGGCAAGAGTAGTAATCGGTTATGGTAAAATCAGTATCGACGCAATTTGAAAGATCACAAAAAAGATCTTCCGCGTCGCTCTCTTTCACTCTTGAAAGATATTCGTTTACAACGTCGCGTATAAGAGCCGCCGCCGCGTTCAAACCGTCTGATTTCTTTAAGTTAAGCTTAATGTAAGAGTAGAGCATATAAGAGTCGAGATCGTTTATTCCCGCCTCTATATCGTAGCTTCTATCAGAGGACGTATACGTGTAATTTTCCGTAACGTTTACAGTGACTTCGCCCATAATATCGACTATGCCGCAGAAGCCCTCTTTGTCCATTACAAAGTACCTGTCGATAGGGCGTTCCCTTACGTTTTCAACGGAATCAACGAGAGCGTCTATCCCGCCGTAAAGATACGCGTCGGAGTAAGATCTGCCGTTATAGACGTTATCGGGCGAAAGAAAAGTGAGAAGGATTTTTTCGGAATAGACCCTAAAATCGAATATAACGATAAAAAGGGGCGTTTCGCCGTCTTCGTCTTCACATAAAACGAGAATGTTGGTATCGCCTGAAATCTCGCCTTTCGGTTTACGTATCAAAGGGGCGTTTGATGACTCATCTTTAGGGGGAACTTTTTGCCCGACGCTTGAATTAAAACGTATTATGACCGCGACGAGAACGACCGCGAGAACAACTATAATAACGGAAAGTATGGCGATTTTATGCTTTGAAACAAATGAGCGAAAAGCTTTCATATCTTCACCCGCGTTTTTATTATACAGGACTTTTTATAAAATTACAAGCGGATAAAACTTTTTTATATGCCGCTATTGTAAAAAAATAAAAAATGTTATATGATGGAACTGTCGTTTGATAATTTTGCAAGAGTGGTGATCATTTTGTCGCGTAAAAAAGAGAAAAAAGACGGCGTTATTAAGTACGTAGGCTACGGAGTAGGCGCCGTCGGACTTGATTTAAGCTACGGTATGTTTTACTCGTATCTTAATAAGTATCTTACCGACGTGCTCAAATTAAGTTCGAATTTTCTGCTTGTATTAACGCCTATAGCGAGAATATGGGACGGTATAAACGACCCGATGATGGGGACTATCGTCGATAACGGAAAATTTAAAATGGGCAAATACAGACCCTGGATTTTAATGGGAGCGCTTTCAAACTCAGTAATTCTTATACTGCTCTTTAATAACCTGTTTGGTTTGAGCGGAGTGGGGCTTTACGTTTATATCGCTTTTATGTATGTTTTTTGGGGCATGACCAACACTTTGGCGGATATACCTTACTGGTCTATGGTTCCCTCGTTTACAAACGACGCTAAAAAGCGCAGTTTAATAGCGACTATAGCGAGGACGTTTTCAGGTCTTGGGCAGGGCATAGTGCAAATAGGTGCGCCTATTCTTATGGGGCTTGTAAGCGTCACAAAAGACCCCAATACGGGCGAGGCAGTGTACGACGCGAGAACTTTTACGGTATTGTCTATAGTTTGCGCTATAGGGTTAATTTTGTTTTCAACCATAAGCGTCACGACCGTAAGAGAAAAGCACAGAACGCAGTCGAATGAAAAATTCTCGTTTAAAAAGATATTCACAGTCGCTAAAAATAACGATCAGCTGCTCGTGTTTATGCTGTTCGCAATGCTCTCGAACGCCGGTTTTTATATGATTTCAGGCGTTGGGGCGTACTATTTCGACGTAGTGGTCGGCGACAGCGCGAAACAAAGCTCTTTTAATATTTTCGGTTCCGCGGGTTCTATTTTAGGTCTCGCCGTAATTCCGATAATGATGAAATTTACGACGAGGCGCAGGACTTACCAGTTCTCGCTTCTTTTGGCGGCGACGGGCTACCTTGGAATGCTAATATCCGGCGGCGCGTTTGGAAACGTTACATTAATGGGAATATTTTATCTTTTGGCTCAAATCGGCACAGCGTCTATGTTTGTGTCCCAAACGGTATTTTTAGCGGACATAGTCGATTACGGCGAGTATAAAATGGGATATAGAGCCGAGTCTATCACATTCTCCATGAAAGGCTTCCTTCAAAAAATGGCGTATACTCTCCAGACGATAATACTTTACGCCGGTCTTTCGTTTTCACATTACGACGGCGACCTCCACTCTTTAAACCCGAAAGCCGCGCACGCGTCAATAAGCGTTATGATGTTCGTATTTCCCTTGATATTTATGATTCTCTCGTTTATTGTGTTTACGGCAAAATTTAAACTTACAGATAAAAAAATGGAAGAAATCACGTCCTCTCTTTCTTCCCAATCGGAATAGAATTTTTTTAAAAAATACCTTGAATATGACATATTATTGTGATATTATTCTTTGGATTTTGATATAAAGGAGCATTTCCTACAATGAGCAGACCTATAACGGCGGTTATAGTCGGCGCCGGGCACAGATCGATAAAATACGCCGACTACTCCCTCTCTCACCCCGACGAGCTTAAAATAGCCGGAGTCGCCGAGCCTTCCCCTCAAAAAAGAGAAATCGCCCGTAAAAAGTATGATATCCCAAATGAAAATGTCTTTGATTCGGCCGAATCTCTTTCAAAAAAACAAAAATTCGCCGACGCGGTTATTAACGGCACGATGGATAAAGACCATGTGAAAACTTCTTTGCCGCTTATTGAAAAGGGATACGATATGCTCCTTGAAAAACCGTTCGCCGTAAACAAAAACGAGATGGACGAACTCGTTTCGTCAGTCAAGAAGAACGGCGTTAAAGTCATGATATGTCACGTTTTAAGGTATTCTGATTTCTATAAAGGAATAAAGGACGTTATAGCAAAAGACGAATTAGGAAAAATTATTACAATATGCCTCTCGGAAGACGTGAGCTACCATCATTTCACGACGTCTTACGTAAGAGGCAAATGGGCGAATAAAGACGAGTGCGGAACGTCGTCGCTATTAGCTAAGTGCTGCCACGATATAGACCTTATGACGTGGCTTATGGGCGACGTTAAGCCTAAAGTCGTTTCGAGCTTCGGCGGTTTGTATTTTTACAGAAGTGAAAACGCGCCTTTAAATTCGGGGAGCAGATGCCTTTTAGACTGCCCTATTGAAAACGAATGCCCGTTTTCCGCTAAAAAAATATATTTTGACATACCCGAAAAATGGGACAATTACGTGTGGGCGGATCTCCTTGACTCGTCGGAGCGCGAAAAGTACGACTACCTAAAATATAAAAGTCCGTATGGAAGGTGCGCTTTTAAATGCGACAATAACGCGGCGGATCATCAAACGGTTTCGGTTCAGTTTGAAAACGGGACCACGGGCGTTCACGTCATGACGGGCGGGTGCGCTTACTCTAAAAGACGCGTAAAAATAGTGGGCTTTAAAGGTGAAATTAACGGCGTATTTGAGGACGGAAAGTTTACGGTTTCCGTTATAGACCCTAAAAAAGAGAGCGATCACACGGATAAGATTTACGATTTCTCTAAAATATCGTCGGCCGGAAACGGTCATGGCGGTGGGGATAGCGCTCTTGTCGCTGATTTTATAAAATTTGTAAGAGGCGATGAACCTTCCGCGTCCTGTACTTCCATATTTGATTCCACGGCGGGACACAGCGTCGTTTTCGCGGCGGACGAATCGGCGCTTAAAGGCGGCGCGCCCGTTTTGCTTTAGCTCGCCGATTAGCCGGAATTTAAAGTATTTGACAAATTTTTATATATATGCTATAGTGTAATATATTTTTTCTTGAAAGGACGTGTCGTTTAATGGACGACCCTGACCCCGGCAGTCTTATAAGGCTCGCCGTAGGTTTAATAGAAACGGAAGAAACGCCCTCGGCTGGCGTTATTGTGGCGAAGATAGCCGTTCTTTTCGTGCTTATACTCGTAAATGCGTTTTTCGCTATGAGCGAAATTGCGATTTTATCTCTTAACGACACGAAAATCGACAGGCTCGCTGAAGAAGGAGATAAAAAAGCGAAACAAATCAAAAAACTTACGGAAAATTCCTCGAACTTTTTATCTACAATCCAAATAGGCGTTACTTTAGCGGGATTCTTAACGAGCGCGTCCGCGGCCGAATCGTTCTCCCCGATTATAACTAATTGGGTAGCTCCTCGTCTTACGATAATCCCAAGGAGCGTAATCAGCGCCGTATCGCTTGTTCTCGTTACAATCATGATTTCTTACTTTTCACTCGTTTTAGGGGAGCTTGCGCCTAAAAAAATCGCCTTATCTAAATCTGAAAAAGTTTCGTATAAAGTCGTAGGGTTTTTGCTTTTCTTTATGAAAATAACCAAGCCCTTTGTAAAGATACTCTCGTTTTCAACAAACGCCGTAGTAAGACTTTTTGGAATAGACCCGTCTCAGGATGAGGAACAAGTCACCGAGGAAGAAATTCTCATGATGGTCGACGCTGGAGAGGAAAAAGGCGTTATAGAAAACGCTCAAGCCGAGATGATAAACAACATATTTGAGTTTGACGACATCGACGCGGGAGACATTATGACGCACCGAGTCGATATGACGGCGGTAGAAGCGGACGAACCTATAAGCGAAGTTATAAAAGTCGCCATTGAAGAGGGGTATTCGAGAATACCCGTATACGACGACGACCCTGATAATATTATAGGCGTGGTGTATGTAAAAGACCTTTTAAGATACATAGGAAAAGAACTCCCGACAGATAAATCAATAAGAGAAGTTATGCGCGACGCGTATTTCGTCCCCGAAACAAAAAAATGCGGCGAACTGTTCGCCGAGATGAGCGAAAAACGCGTGCAGATAGCGATAGTCGTAGACGAGTACGGCGGTACTGCGGGTTTGCTCACTTTAGAGGATATTTTAGAGTCGATCGTCGGCAATATACAAGACGAATACGATAATGAAGACGAGGAAATCGCTAAAATTAACGACAACGCGTTTACAGTCGAAGGCGCGACCGACCTCGACGAAGTGAACGAGCTTATAGGAGCTAACATACCGGAAGGCGATTACAATACTATCGGCGGCTTTATTATAAGTGAATTGGGGTATCTTCCAAAAGATGGGGATATGGATACCGTTGAACTCGACAACATAAAATTTACCGTGTTGTCGGTTGAGGATAAGAGAATAGCGAAAGTTAAAATCGATATAAAACCGAAAGAAGAACAGGAAGAAACCGAGTAATTTAAATAAATTATCCCACCATAACTAAAAGGAGAACTATCCTTTGGAATTTTTTAAAGACACGGTAGACGTTACTTTTAGCGGAATTGACAAAACGTTTTCAGTATCGTCTGTTTTTTGCGAATTTAGCGTTGGCTCTCATAATTTTTCCATTAAGTGGTACGGCGTTATAATAGCGTTCGGCTTTACTTTGGCCGTTCTTTTCGGCGGCAGAATGGCATATAAGTGGAAAATGGATCTCAATAAAATGCTCGATATTCTGATATTCGGCACGTTTGGCGGGATAGTCGGAGCAAGGCTTTATTATTGCCTTTTTAAATGGGATTATTACGGCGCTCATCCCCTCGAAATACTTGAAATTTGGAACGGCGGACTCGCGATTTACGGCGGCATTATAGGAGGGGTGTTGGCGGCTTTTATTACCGCTAAAATTATAAAACTGAATTTTTTAAACCTTCTCGATATGGCGTCAATGAGCCTTTTGATAGGTCAAGGCATAGGAAGATGGGGCAATTACGCGAATCAAGAGGCCTTCGGATGCAACACAAACGGCTCTTTCGGAATGACTAGCCAGAAAGTGTCCGAATATATAATTTCTCACCAAGAGGAGCTGCCCGGAGTAGACCCGTTCGCGCCCGTCCACCCGACGTTCTTTTATGAGTCGGTGTGGTGCGTTTTAGGCTTCTTTGTTCTTTTCTTCATATGTAAAAAATTCCGCAAGTTTAGCGGGCAAATAGCTCTTTGTTACGGCGTTTGGTACGGAATCGGGAGAATGTTTATAGAAGGCTTGCGAACCGACAGCCTTTATATACCTAATACGACTATAAGGGTATCTCAACTTTTGTCCGCCGTTTTAGTTGTGGTTTGCGCCGCGACGCTTATAGTTTTCTTAATTATAAGAACAAAAAATCCGAAACCGATAGAGGGCGTCGACTACTTTATAGAGCCCGAACCGTTTTTTAAATCAAGTAAAAAAGAGGAAAAAAACGACGATAACAATAAGGAAGAACCCGGAGAAAACGCGCCGTCGCCCGACAAATCGCCTGAAGACGACAAGAAAGAATAAATTTCACGAGGAGCGGATTTATGTATAATTTAATGAGCGGCAAAGAAGTTTCAAAAGCCGTAAGAGCAAGAATATCCGACGAGGTGAAATCCCTTAAGGAAAAAGGCGTGACTCCGGGACTTAGCGTCATTATAGTAGGCGACGACAAAGCGTCGAAAATATACGTGAACAATAAGAAAAAAGCGTGCTATGAAACGGGAATCGCGTCGTATGAGTACGCTCTCCCCTATGATACTACTACAGACGAACTTCTATCTTTAATAGAAAAACTTAACGCCGACGGTAAATCGGACGGGATACTTTGCCAGCTGCCTTTGCCCCCTTCCATTGACGAGAAAATAGTGTTGAACGCCATATCTCCGGAAAAGGACGTGGACGCTTTTCACCCCGTAAACAGGGGCAAACTTTCGGCGGGAGATTACGTTTTCACGCCTTGCACGCCCGCCGGAATGGTGGAGATGATGAACTACTACAATATTCCGATAGAGGGAAAACATTGCGTAATAATCGGGCGCAGCAATATAGTCGGAAAACCTATGGCGAGTCTTATGCTCAACCTTAACGCGACCGTTACCGTCTGTCACAGCAAAACTAAGAATTTAAAAGATATTACAAAAGAAGCCGATATACTTGTGGCCGCCGTTGGAAAACCTGAATTTGTGACGGCGGATATGGTGAAAGACGGCGCCGTCGTGTTCGACGTGGGAATTAACAGAACGGACGACGGGAAGCTCCTCGGCGACGTGGATTTTGACAGCGTAGCTCCGAAAACGTCTTTTATCACGCCTGTTCCCGGCGGCGTAGGACCTATGACGATAACGATGCTTTTAAACAACGCTTTAAAAGCCGCGAAAAACAGGATAAAGTAAGCGGCAATTCTTAATAAAAGGTAAAAGGGGCTTCCGAGCCTCTTTTTTGTTTTGCGTGTCTTCACTGTTTTAACATTTCTTACATAATTGTAAATAATATTGAAATTTTGTTGTAGCAATTATTTACATTTATCTAAGCTTGTGATATTATTATGTCAGATAAATTCTAAGATAGGGGTTATTTTGAATGTTCAAAAAAGCGATCTCCATAATTCTCACAGCCGTTCTGATTTTTACAGTCGGCGCGCCCGCCTTAAGCGGCTTCGCGGCGACGGGCAACCCTGACGAGGTTAAATCATCCTTATCGTTCGCCTCAATATCGGACGTACACTACTATCCTCAGTCCTACACGGGCGACAACTGCCCTGAATGGCAAAATTACAACACAATGTCCTCTAAAGAATTTATGGAATCAGACGCAATCACGAGAACAACGCTTGATTCCATAGCCTTAAAAGCGCCGGAACTCGGCACAAAGTACCTGTTTATATCGGGCGACCTGACAAAAGACGGCGAGTATCAGGCTCATGCGGAACTCGCCGCTATCCTCGAACAGTTTGAGAAAGACGCCGGCATAAAAGTTATCGTTATAAACGGCAACCACGACGTTGACAACAGCAATGCCTGCACTTTTGAAAACGGCGTCCAGGAGCAAGCGAGATCTATAACGCAAGCCGAGTTTAAAGAAGTATATAAAAATCTCGGTTATGATTTAGCCGTCGCGGAGTATACTCCTCCCTCGGGAAAAACCGAAAACGGTCTTTCTTACGTCGTAGACCTTGACAAGAATTACAGGCTTATCGTCGTCGATTCTAACGAATACGACGCTTACACGCCGCAAACTCCTATAACCAACGGCGCTATTACGGAAGATTGCTTAAATTGGGTAAAAGAAATGGCGGCTCAGGGTAAAGCCCAGGGCAAAACCGTCATGGTTATGCAGCACCATTCGTTATCCGCCCACATGAAAGTAGAACCTTCAATCGGCGGACGCTTTGTTGTGGACGATTACTTAAACGTAGCCGAACAGTACGCAGACGCTGGCATTCACTTCGCGTTTACGGGTCATCTTCACACGAACGACGTCGCGAGCGTTACGAGCGATAACGGAAATGTTATTTACGACTGTGAAACAGGTTCTCTCGCGGGCTACCCCAACCGCTTTAACGAAATGAAAATCACAACATACGGCGACGGCGAGAGCGACGTGTCATACGACTCGTTTGACTGCGACTTGGCGCATGAAATAAACGTAAACGGTACGGTTTACCCGAAGCCCTTCAGTCAGCCTTCTTTCGCCATTAACTTTGGCGGAAGGTACACCGAAGACGGCAATCCCGACGTTACGGAATTTTTCACAGGCTTCTTCCAGCGTTATGTCGTAAGATACGCGAAACAAATAAGAGACGCGGGCGGAATCAAAGCTTTCCTTAAATCCGAAGCGGGCGTCGACTTAGATGAGAAGATTAAAGATCTTTTAGCTCCTTATATCGGCGACGGAATTAACATTTTAGGCGTAAACTTCTCCTCTGAAAATATTATGTGGTTTATAGACGATCTTCTTTTGCAGATTGAGGATCTCTACATAAAGGATGAGTCAAAACTTTTGCCTGTTGTAAGAAATCTTGTTTCAAAACTCGCCGGATGCGTGATTTCCGACGTTCCCTGCACAAAGTTTATTGACAGCTTACATTTTGGCGACCCCAATAAACCCGGCACGTTTGGAGATCTTGTCCTTACCGCCATGCACTACTGGTATGACGGCAACGAGGACAGCGGCGGCGACGCTTTCGTCCAGGACGCGATTAAAAACTTTAGAGAAGGCGACGCCGCCGACAAGCTCTTTAACGTCCTTGTAGACGCGCTGCTTAACGATGTTATTACCGACGCCGTTCTCGCGAAAGTGGAAGTAAGAGTAGATAAGCTCTTTGATAAAGACCCGGGGCTTGGAAAGCTCTTGGGCGTTTCTCTCGACACGTTCGTTAAAAGACTGTTAAAGAACGATAACACATATAAGGGTCTTGTCGACACGATATTTAAATCGGGTATACTCCCCTACGAAAACCTTTACGACGTTATTGACCAGCTGTTTTTACAGGAATATTTAACCGATAGCCAGATGGAAGGAATAGGATATGAGCTCGCGTATATTGTAGAAGATCTCACGTCCGACGAGAATCCGAAAACGCTTGGCGACAGAGGCGTTACGTATTCTTCGGATAAAGTAGTTCCTCCCGCAACGACCGAAAACTACAGACTTCCCACGATGATTTCAGTCACTCTTGGCGAAAATAACACGAGCGCAAATATCAACTGGTTCAGCAAATCTACCGTAAAAGGCGGGGATATTGAAATTTATAAAGAGAGCGACTTTAAAGGATTTACCGGCTCTCCCACTAAAAACGCCTCGTTTACTATTAACTCCGAGTCAAAAGAAGTCGACAGACGCTATCCCGGCTTAGACTTTGGCGTTATAGGCGCTTTCAATTACGATTTTAAGATGACGCGCCACACGGTAACGCTCTCTAATCTTGAACCCAACACAAAATACTTCTACAGAGTAGGCGACGCCTCGAGAGGCTGGTGGAGCGACTCCGGCGCTATTGAAACTCCCGACGGCGGCAAGAACGTCACGTTCTTCCATATGTCCGATCCGCAGTCGCAGAATGTACCTCAGTATGAACGTTCTTGGGCTAACGTCGTAAAGACGGCGTACAAGCTCTACCCCGACGCGAAATTCATTATGAACACGGGCGATCTTGTAGACCACGGCTCTAACACAAATCAGTGGCAGTGGATGTTCGACACGGCTTCACAGAACCTTATGAACACCTACTTTATGCCTGCGACGGGTAATCATGAGGAAAAGTACGATTATGCGACGGTTGACAACTTCACTCTTCCCGGAGTTCCCGAACAGGATACCGCTTCCGGCGTTTACTATTCGTTCGACTATAACAACCTCCACATCGCCGTCCTCAATACGAACGATTTAGGCGACGACGACGCTATTAGCGCGAAACAAATCGAATGGCTCAAAAACGATATGAATTCGAGCGCCGCTCAATGGAAAATAGTAGCTCTTCATAAAGCTCCGTACTCAAACGGCTCTCACTATAACGACGACGACGTTTGCGCGATAAGGGATCAGCTTTCGGTCCTTATGCCGCAGCTTCATATCGACCTCGTTCTCGAAGGTCACGACCACGTCTATATGAGAACATACTCTATGGACTCTAATCTCGTAAACGACTCAAGCAGGATTTACTTGAATCACGACGGCAAAAAATACAAAACGGACGTTGCCCCAACGGGAACTACATACGTTATAAGCGGCACGTCGGGCGTTAAAACATACAACGTAAAAGACGCTTCTCTCACCGACGAATACTTCCCAAGGGCCGAAGCCATTAGAACCGCCGACGCGTCAATGTTCTCAGCGATACAGATTGAAGACGGCGTACTTTACTTTGACGCTTACAAAGTAAACGGCTCTAAAGCGGAAAACGTCGATTCTTTCGCAATCCAAAAAGACGCGACTCAGGGCGAATACGCGGGCGACGCTCCCGACGTTGTCGGCGAGGAGATCAACAATCCCAAGAAATCCTTCTTTGAGGTATGGAAAGAGATTATGTCGTTCTTAGAGAGAGTTATGTACATAATTTCGAGAATCTGCTTACTTTTAGCGGGCTAAATTTTAAACTTAATAATTTCCCCGGACAGGTAAAGACTCGTCCGGGGTTTTACTTTTTAATAGGCAAAACTATTGACAAAATATATTTTTTATTTTATAATGTATCATATGATACAAAAGCGAGGCGATTGTTTTGGAAGAAGGCGTTCTGACAACCCTTAAAAAATGCAAACTCTTTTCAGACGTAAAAGAAGAAGTTATTATAAGTATCGCCGAAAACTTTATGGAAGAGAGCGAATGCGAAAAAAACTATGTGATTTTCGATGAAAAGAAATACACAAGGTCGCTCGTGATTATCATAAAAGGCAAGGCGTCGGTCACAAAAGACGTCGATAACAAAAAAATTTTAATGAGCGTTTTAGGCGCGGGGGACTTATTCGGCATGGCGTCGCTTTTTTATGAAAAGGACTATTTTTTGACTACAGTCACAGCTCTCGAAAAAACCTCGATGCTTACAATTTCAAAAGAAAATCTCACGAAAATATTTTCACTTTATCCGAATATTGGCGAAAATTATATTAAAATTTTATCTGAAAAAATTCACTTCCTTAATAGTAAAATCGGATTTTTCACGGCGTCCAGAACTCTCGGCAAAGTGTCGGAGCTTATTTTAACTAACTTAAACTCTGAAAAAAACAGGTGCGTTCTCCCCTATAGCGTAACAAGCCTCGCTAACGTCTTAAATATTGGAAGAGCTTCGGTTTACAGGGCTTTTGACGTTTTAGAGCGTGAAGGCATAATAAAGCGGTCGGGCAAAATAATAGATATACTCGATTTTGATTCTCTTAACGCTTACGCTTTAACGAGTTAATCTTAAAAATTATTTGTTAAATAAAAATAAGAGGTTTTTTATTATGAAATTAAAAAAATTTATCGCATTGTTTTTATGTTTAACGATGATAATTTTAACGTTCGCTTCGTGCGGCGGGAGTAAGACTCCGGAAAATCCCACGGACAACTCCACTTCTTTAGACGAGACAGCTTTAAAAGAACCCGAAAGCGGCTCGGACGGCGACAAGATAAAACTTTCGCTTCTTAAAGGTCCTACGGGCATGGGCGGGGCGTATCTATGGACTAAATCGGATAACAACGAAACGAGAAACGCCTATGATATTACGCTTGATACCGACGCGTCGACGGTAGGTCCTCGCCTTATGACGGGAGAATACGATATTGCCTCTATGCCGACTAACGTAGCGGCGTCGCTATATCAAAAATCAGGCGGAAAAATTAAAGTTATCTCAGTCATTACGCTGGGCGTTTTATATATTGTAACCAAAAACAACGCTATAAGCGGTCTACAGGATGTAAAAGGCAAAACGATTTTAGCGTCGGGCAAAGGGTCTATAGCAGAGTACGCGCTCGACTACGTTTTAGAGTCAAACGGCTTGGAAGTAGGCAAGGACGTTAATATTGAATTTGCCTCGGAGCATACCGAATCCGTCACAAAAGCGCTAGCGGGAGGATATGACGTAGTTCTTTTGCCCGAACCTTTCGTGTCGCAGATTATAGCTAAAGATCCGTCGTTTTCGGTAGCCGTAGATTTAACTGAGGAGTGGGAAAAAATCGCCGGAGTTACGCTCGCGATGGGATGCTTCGCCGTAAATACCGCTTACTATGAAAACCATAAAGAGGAAGTCGCCGCGTTCCTTGAAGATTACAGCGAGTCGGCTGATTACATAAACGCGAATATTGACGAAGGCGCGAAACTTATCGCGGAACACGATATTATGCCGGAAGACGTGGCGAAATCGGCGATACCCAATTCAAATATCGTGTCGTACACGGGCGACAAAATGAAAGACTCTCTTTCCAAGTGCTTTTCGGTTTTATTAGAGCAGAACCCCGACATAATAGGCGGTAAGACGCCGGACGATGATTTTTACGTTTACGCTTAAAACCGCGAGCCGCCCTTAAACAAAAAGGGCGGTTTGTTTTAACCGCTTTAAAATAGGAAGACGCATACGATTTTTGCGAATTTTATGAATAAAAATAGGAAAAACATAAAACTTCATAAAATACTGAAACATATTCTTATAGCCGCCGTATGGTTAATTTTATGGCAGATTTTATCTTCCGCCGTCGGTCTTTCCGTTCTTTTGCCGTCGCCTCTTGAAACGCTTGGATCTTTAGGAGAAATGATAAAGACGAGGGCGTTTTGGCGCTCGGTTTTTTACTCGATTTTAAGAATATCGGCAGGATTCGTTTCGGGCGTAATTTTAGGAACGCTCGCGGCCGTCGCCTCTTCGTTTTCAAAAACCGTAAACGACTTCCTTTTGCCCTTAATCGAAATAATTAAGGCGACTCCCGTAGCGTCGTTTATAATCTTAGCGGTAGTATGGCTAAAGTCCGGCAAAGTCCCTTCCTTTACGGCGGCTTTGATGGTATTTCCCATAGTGTGGTCGAACGTAAAAACGGGAGTAAAAGAAACGAACAAAAATTTACTGGAGATGTCGGACGCGTTTTCGGTTCGGTTTTTAAAAAAAGTCGCGAAAATTTACATTCCGAGCGTGAAGCCGTATTTTATCTCATCGCTCACGACGGCTTTAGGGCTTTCCTGGAAAGCGGGAATCGCGGCTGAAGTAATATGCAACCCCGTAAACTCGATAGGCGGCGGGATTTACTCGTCTAAAATATACCTGGATACGCCGAAACTTTTCGCCTGGACTGCGGTTGTCGTGCTAATGAGCATTAGTCTTGAAAAAATTTTAATAACGATTTTAAATAAAATTAACAAATAATTTTTTATATGATTGAAGCATCAAATATCTCGGTAAAATTCGGGGAAAAATATATAATAAAAAATCTGAGTTTTACTTTAAAAGAAAATAAAACATACGCCGTAATGGGAAAATCCGGCGTTGGCAAGACGACGCTTTTAAACGCCGTTTTCGGTCTTTTGGACTTAAACGAGGGCGCTATAAATTTCCCGCCGGGAAAAAAGAAAGCTTTTATTTTTCAGGACAACCGCTTAATTAACTGGCTTTCCGTTTTTGATAACGTAAAATATGTGACTAAGAATACCAAAAATGTTGAAAACGCCCTTAAGATAACGGGGCTTTGGGAAGATAGAGAAAAATACCCAAATGAACTCAGCGGCGGGATGAAAAGAAGACTTTCGATCGCGAGAGCATACGCTTACGGGGGAGATGTTTTTTTTATAGACGAGCCGTTATACGGACTCGATATAAAAACGGAAGGCAACATGTTAAAGCTTATTAAGAAAATGACTGAAAACAAGACGGCTTTTGTTGTAACTCACGACCCGAACGAGACGTTTTACCTTTCGGACTCTATTATTTTTCTTGATTCGCCGCCCGTAAATAAAATCCTGATAAAAAATAAAAACGAGTTTAAATCGTCTGACGACCTTAAAGATTATATATTAAAAACCGGTTTGCTTGACAAATAGACGTTTCTGTTTTATTATTTAGAAATGAAATAATAATTCCGGGGTCTATTTATGGATTTCACACAGATAACCGGCTTAGTGGAAGAGATTGTTTTTCGAAATCCCGACACGTTATTTACAGTTATTGAAGTTTCCTCCGACGGCGAACTTATTACGGCAGTCGGCTCATTGCCGGAAATATCCGTTGGCGAAAAAGTGGTCTTAACGGGGACTTGGCAAATGAACCGCAGTTTCGGTCGCCAATTTAAAATAGAGCGCTTTGAAAGATACCTGCCCGACACGTCGGCTCAGTTTTTAAAATACCTTTCCTCAGGCGCCATAAAGGGAATAGGTCCAAAAACGGCGGCTAAAATCGTAGAGCGCTTTGGCGACAATACTTTTAACGTAATAGAAAACGAGCCTGAAAGACTTACTTTTATTAAGGGGATGAGTCTTCAAAAAGCCGAAAAATTTTCAAATGAGTTTAAAAAGCAGTTTTCGGTAAGAACAGTCATATTAAGCCTGGAAAAATACGGACTCTCGCCTTCGGAATGTATTAAAATATTTAAAAAATTAGGAGTGAACGCCCCTCAAATTATCGAAATGAACCCTTATATCCTTACGGGGTCGTCAGGCGTGATTTCATTTGAAAGAGCCGAGAAAATCGCCTCTCTTCTTCCCTCTCCGCCGGAACAAAAACACAGGTTAAGAGCGGGAATAGACCACATTTTAAGGCATAATTTAGGTTTAGGTCATACTTGCCTTCCTTTAAAAAGAGTTATACCGCTTTGCATGAATCTTCTTAAAGTAAGCGAAAACGACGTAAACGACGCGTTATCGGAAATGCTCGACAATAAAATGATAATGAGCGTTAAGAAAAAGGAAAACATTTTTCTTTGCCTTCCCGAATGTTACGAAGCTGAAAAGACAATCGCGGAAAAGATTAACTTTTTCTTAAAATTTTCGGCGTCGGATATGAACGCGGCGGACGATGAAATTGACTTAATTGAAAAAGAAAATAATATAAAATATGAAGAAAAACAGCGCGAAGCGATTAAACTTTCGGCAAAAGGCGGATTGGTAGTCTTAACGGGCGGTCCGGGCACGGGCAAAACCACAACCGTAAAAGGTATTATAAATTTCTTTTCAAGGAAAAATTTCGATATAGTTCTCGCCGCTCCGACGGGAAGAGCCGCTAAAAGAATGACCGAACTTACGGGTCGAGAGGCGAAAACCATACACAGACTTCTTGAGGTAACCTGGTCGCAAGACGAAGAGCCGCAATTTAAAAGAAACCGCGATAACCCTTTAAACGCCGACGCTATTATACTTGACGAGTGCTCGATGATAGACATTTTTCTTTTTACGGCTTTTCTTGACGCCGTGAAATTTGGGTGTCGTATTATATTGGTAGGCGATTCCGACCAACTGCCCGCCGTGGGAGCGGGTAACGTCCTTCACGATATTATCGCGTCGGAAAAAGTCCCGGTAGTAAGACTTACGGAGATATTTCGACAGGCGAAAGAAAGTCTTATCGTCACGAACGCGCACGATATTATAAACGGGAAAAATCCAAAAACAGGCGGTCGCAACGGGGATTTTTTTATTATTGAAAAAAACGACCCCCTAGGCGCGTCCGAAACCGTTCTGGAGCTATCGTCAAAACGACTTCCATGCGCCTATAATTATTCGCCTTTATATGATATTCAAGTTCTAACGCCTTCAAAAAAAGGCGTGTGCGGCGCCAATATGCTCAATATTAAGCTTAGAGATAAACTTAATCCGCCGTCCGAATTAAAGCCTGAATTTAGGTCCGGCGCCAAAACTTTCAGGAAAAACGACAAGGTAATGCAAATTAAAAATAATTACAATATTGAGTGGACCAAAAATGAAGAAGCGGGAACGGGGATTTTTAACGGCGACGTTGGGATTATCTCCAATATTGACCTTAAAACGGGCGTTATAACGGTTGATTTTGACGACGGCAAAAGAGCGGCTTATCAGTTTTCCGAAACGGACGAGCTTGAACTCGCCTACGCCATAACGGTTCATAAAAGTCAGGGGAGCGAATATAACGCGGTGATTCTCGCGCTTTCGGACACTCCCCCGCAGTTGTTGTACAGAAATTTACTATATACCGCTATGACGAGATCGAGAAAGCTTATGATTATAGTGGGAAATCGGGAAAAGCTTTATAAAATGGTTGAAAATAACGTTCAAAATAAAAGATATACGGCGCTTAAAAATTTTTTATGCGACGATGAAACAGGTGATAAAAATGAGCGATAAAACAAAAGAAGTCGGCGAATACTTTAAATCGGACAGATTCGCGTCATATGTAGGTTGTAATATCGAGTACGCCGAGGAAGGGCGCGCCGTAGTGTCGTTGGAAGTTGAAGAGAACCTTTTAAACGGCAACAACGTGGTTCAAGGAGGGGCGCTGTTTACTTTAGGCGATTTAGCCTGCGCCGCCGCCGCTTGCGCCGACGGTATAAAATGCGTATCCTCTGCCGGGGATATTAGTTACTTAAGCCCGGGAACAGGTAAAAAGCTTTACGCCGAGTCGCTTGCCGTAAAGAGGGGCAGAACGCTTTCATATTATGATTTCACAATTAAAAACGATTTAGGAAAACTTGTGGCCAAAGGCTCTTTTACAATGTTTTCGGTATTAAAATAAAATTAAAAAGAGGGAATAATTTTGAAAGTTCTAATGATTAACGGCAGTCCTCGTAAAGACGGCAACACGAGTATGGCTTTAACCGAAATGGAAAACGTTTTTAATAAAAACGGGATAGAAGCGGAAATATTAGAAATCGGAAATAAAGATATCAGGGGCTGCGTTTCCTGCATGTCGTGCGCGAAAACCGGCAAATGCGCTTTTGACGACGAAGTGAACAAAGCCGCCCGGATATTTAAAGAGAGCGAAGGTCTTGTTATAGCGAGCCCCGTGTATTACGCCTCGGCAAACGGAACTCTTATTTCTTTTCTTGACAGGCTCTTTTACAGTTCTCACTTTGATAAATCGATGAAAGTCGGGGCGAGCGTGTGCGTCGCGAGAAGAGGCGGACTCTCGGCGACTTTTGACGAACTCAATAAATACTTTACTATAAGTTCTATGCCCATAGCGTCAAGTCAGTACTGGAACAGCCTTCACGGAAGAGAAAAGGGAGAGGCCGCCGACGATTTAGAAGGACTTCAAACTTTAAGAACACTCGCCGCTAACATGGCGTTTTTAATCAAAAGCATAGCTTTAGGAAAAGAAAAATACGGTCTTCCCATAAAGGAACAAAGAATATCGACAAATTTTATAAGGTAAATTAAAAAGCGACTCTATAAAGGGCCGCTTATGAATTATTGGTTAAGAGTAGAGGAAGACGAACGGTTTTTCTTCTTTTTAGGTTTATATTTAGGGGGATTCTCAAGTCTCATTCTCGCGGATCTACTGCGCTTTAGAATTTTGTGAACTCTTATAAAGGGTTCCATCATGGAGTCGCTTATGTACTTTAAAACGTTCGCGTGCATATCGCCCTTATAGTCGCAAGACGCGAGCATGGTGACGACTATTACATCTTGCACTTCGTTGGAGCCGTCCTCATAAAACTCATTGAGAATACCAAAAAGCTTTTTCATCTTAGAGGGGTTGTTTTCCTCAATAGTTTTATACACAAGGGGATTGACGACGCTTACAAAAAATGTTTCGCACAAAAACTCGCCGTACTTCTCCATATGGACTTTGTACTCGTCTTTTATGGACGGGTACATTCCGGCGAGTCTCATGGCGAGAGTAGTGGTATCGTAAAACACGCCGCCGCTCCTGACGTCGGAACGTGAAACTGTGGCTTGAGCCTTTATTTTTTGCTGCCTTTTAGCTATTTGTTTGGGAGTGAAAGACTCGTTTAAATTTTCGGTAATCTCGTTTAAGAGAGATTTTACGTCTCTCAAGTCGTACTCGGATAGTACCAGAAGATAGCTCGAAACGAGCGTGTAATCGCTGTCATCTTCGCTTTTAGCGTCTTTATCACCCGCTAAAAGTCTGATTTTGTTATCATTATAAAGAATGCGAAGGGAGCCTTTTTCGCCTTTATACGCTAAAAATACGGATTTGTCCGATCTTTTAAACAATGGGACTTCGCCTTTTTTTGTATCTTCGGGGAAAATCGGTTTAAACCCGAGTTTACTTGTAATAGGCGCTAATTCCGTATAAAGAGTTGTAAAAACGGTATCGAGATCTAACATTTGTGACTTGGGCGAAATATAAGGCTTCGCCGATTCCTCCTCTTTGACGCGGCTAAAAATTATCCGTTTAACGCCGCGAAATTACTCTTATTTGCTTTGTAGAGGTTTTTAAATACCTCAAATTCTTTATCGTAAACAGCTTTGTTTTTAAGTTCGGGGTAGTATGTTTTAACTACGGGTATAAGCTTTTTAGCGTCTTTTATACCGCCTATCATGCCGAGACCGCAAGCGACTATTACAGCCGCGCCGACCGCTCCGACATTCTGAGGACTGCCCACGGTTTCGACTGTTTTGCCGGTTATATCGGCGAGAATCTGACAAGTGACGGGCGACAAAGCGCCGCCTCCCACAAAGCGGATTTTTTCGGAAGTTTTGACTTTTTTCTCCTCAACTTCTATAAACCAGCGTAAATGGAAACAAACGCCTTCTATAACGGACCTTAAAAGCTCGGATTTGCCGGTTTCAAGACTTATGTTGAAGAACATCCCTTTAGCGTTGGGATCTTCAAACGGACATCTGTTGCCGTGAAGCCATGGCGTGAACATAACGCCGTTAGAGCCGGCGGGGACTTTTTCTATGACCTCCGACATGTAGTCGTAAAGGCTCGTATACTCGCCTTCGTATGTGTCGGTAATTTTTTCTTTTTTAAGGTAGACTCCTACTTCGTCGAGGCAAAGATGGTCTTTAGCCCATTCGAGACATTTTCCGGCCGTTTCGAGTTCGGCGAAATAGTTGTATCTTCCGGGTTCCGCTCCCATGACGGACGCAATCATCGAGCTCGCGTCCACAATGCTCTTATCGACTACTGTCGAAACCCATCCGGACGTGCCGGAGTATACGTGAGTATCGCCTAATTCAACGCTGCCGGCTCCAACGCCTATAAGGGACGCGTCGCCGCCGCCGCCGAACACCGCAATACCCGGCTCTAAATGGAGTTCTTTAGCCGCTTCTTCGGTAAGTTCGCCGACTTTATCGGTACACGCCTTGACGTCGGGCATATGCTCGTAAAGAACGCCGAACATATCGGTCATTTCTTTGCTCCAACACTCTTTGCCTTTTCTTATATCGTAGAGCATCGTGGCGAAAGCTGAATCCGGCGTCATGCAAAACTCGCCTGTCATGCGGGCGATAACGTACTCTTTAACGTCGAGCCATTTATAGACTTTTTTAAAGTTCTCAGGCTCGTGCTCTTGAACCCATTTGTACTTCCAAAGAGGATCTTTGACCGACGCTGAAACGGCTCCCGTTATCTGAAGCGATTTTAAAAGCTTGGGTATGTTGGCGCCGGCTATCTGTGGACCGTAAGCTAAGTTCTCTTTAAGTTCCGCTCTCGCCCTTTGGTCCATATAACTCATGCCCCTGCGGACGGCTTTGGCGTTCTTATCGACAAGCACTACCCCCTGCATCTGAGAGCAAAAAGATATACCGTCGATTTCTTTTGCTTTAACGCCGGAATTTTTAAGAGCGGTTTCAGTGGTTTCGCATATAGCGCTCCACCACTCGTCAGGATCTTGCTCCGCTCCGCCGTCGGGAAGAACATAAAGTTCGTAGCCTTTAGAGCCGCCGCCCAAAAGCTTTATTGTGTCGGAAATCTCAAAAACGCAAGTTTTTACGCCTGTAGTTCCAATGTCGTAAGTAAGCGCGTATTTTTTTTCCATATGGATCGCCCCTTTAGATTAAATATTGTTTTTATTTTTAAATTATGCTCAATTTAACAAAAATAATGATATTATACTACGATCCTTCCTTCTATCGCCTTCCCAAGAGTAACGCTGTCGGCGTATTGAATATCGGTTCCGACAGGAAGACCGAAAGCGATTCTTGTGATTTTAACGTTAAGGGGTTTTATGAGCTTCGTTAAATACATCGAGGTAGCCTCTCCCTCTACGTCGGAGTCTGTGGCGATTATCACTTCGCGCACGTCCGTATCGTTTATTCTTTTAAGAAGTTCTTTAATAGTAAGCTCTTGAGGGCCTATGCCGTCAAGAGGCGATATCGCGCCGTGAAGAACATGATAAGTTCCTTTGTAGTCGTTAGTCTTTTCAATCGCCATAAGGCTTTGAGAATTTTCCACAACGCATATAACCGAGTGGTCGCGCTTATCGCTTTTGCAAATAGGACAAATCTCGTCCTCGGTAAGGTTGCAGCAAAGCTTGCACTTGTGGATTTTCGAGGACGCTTCCAAAATCGCGGACGACAGTTCCCGGGCTTCCTCTTTAGGGAGAGCTAGTACGTAAAACGCCATTCTCTCGGCGGTTTTTCTGCCTATTCCGGGCATTTTTTCAAACTGCTCTATGAGGTTTTGAAGAGCGGCCGCGTTATATTGCATTATAACGTACCGCCCATTCCGGGAATATTCAATCCGCCCGTAAACTTGCCCATTTCGGAGTCCATGGCCTCGTCGGCTTTTCTCATGGCCTCGTTTAACGACGCTAAAAGAAGATCCTCAAGCATATCTATATCGTCGGGATCGACTATTTCAGGCTGCATTTTAATTGATTTTATTTCATGCTTTCCGCTCACGACGACTTCCACCGCGCCGCCGCCGGAAGACGCCGTAAACTCGGTTTCTTCTATTTCGGACTGCTTTTGCGCCATCTCCTCCTGCATTTTCTGGAGCTTTTGCATCATGTTGCCGCCCTGATTCGCGTTTGGTATTCTCGCTTTCACTCTAATCACCTGATTTAATTTATGGGCTTCCTAATCTTACGGTCTTATCCTGACCGAAAAATTTTTTTATTGATTTTAAAAGTTCGTCTTTGCCCGCGTTAAATACCGCCGGAAAAACTTCCCTGTAGCCGCTGACGGTAATAACGGAGCCGTTAATTTCTATCGTGGAGCCGTTAAGACTTCCCTTAAACATAGCGCAGTTTTTTTCGACGTCTAATACGCACCTGTCCCACGCGTCCGCCATATCGCCGCCCGGCAATTCGGGTTCTTCTTCGTTTTTAACGGGGTCGTCGTCAAATATCGGGGTCTCAAGCGAGCCGTTAAAATCGTCGTCAAACACTCTTAAATCGCTATCCGGCTCCTTAATATTCGGTTTTTCGTCAAATAATTTAATATTGTCGCGAGTTACCGTAGAGGCGGCTTCCTCATTTTGTTTAAAATCCTGTTTAAGTTCCTTTGAAATCTCGTCGATTCTCTTTTCAAGTTCGGATATTCTTGAGAGAGCGGACGCTATCGCATTGGGAACGTCCCGCGAACAAATTCTTATAATCGCCATTTCAAGCTGCGTCCGCCTGTTCTCGGTTGATTTTATGGAATCGACCGCGTTCGCCAATATTTCGGTTATATTGAAAATCTCATCAGCGGAAAATATCTCTGAAATATCTTTAAGACTATTTAATTCCTCATCTGTGCAAACTAAAATATCTTTAGGCTTCACGACGCTTTTGACGATAAGGATATTTCTAAAGTGGTTTAAAAGATCGCGGCAGAGCTTTTCGCTGTCGTATGACGAATTATAAAGATCGTTTACTACAGCCAAGGCCTTAGAAACGTCTTTTTCTTTAAAGGCGTGAGAAAGAGAATAAAGATAAGAGGCGTCCATAACGCCGGCAACGTCTGATACGACAAGTGAATCGACGTTTGAAGACTTATTTATACACGCGTCAAACAGCGAAAGAGCGTCTCTCATGCAGCCGTCTGATATTCTCGCTATCATGGTGGCCGCGTCTTCGGTAACGGTTACGTTCTCTTTATCGGCTATAAATTTTAATCTGTTTATTATATCTTTGGCGGATATTCTGTGAAAATCATACCTCTGACAACGTGAAAGTATGGTTTGAGGGACTTTCTGGACGTCGGTGGTGGCAAAAATAAATATAATGTCGGAGGGAGGCTCTTCAATGGTTTTTAAAAGCGCGTTAAAAGCCTCGTTAGAGAGCATATGAACTTCGTCGACGATGTATACTCTGTATTTGACTTTTGACGGAGGCGTTTCGATTATTTCCTGAATGTCTCTAATATCGTTTATACCTCTGTTGCTGGCGGCGTCCATTTCCACAACGTCCACCAAAGAGCCCCGGTCAATTTCTTTGCATACTTCGCATTCGTTGCAGGGGTTTCCGTTTACGGGATGAAGGCAGTTTACGGCCTTCGCGAAAATTTTAGCGCAAGAAGTCTTCCCTGTGCCTCTCGACCCTGTAAAAAGATAGGCGTGGGAAAGATGGTTTTCTTTTATTTCGGTTTTAAGAGTTTTCGTAACGTGGCTTTGTCCTACTACGTCGTCGAATGTTTTTGGGCGCCATTTTCTATATAAAACTCTGTACAATTTATGTCTCCGTTTTATAATAAAAAGTCCAACCTCGGTCATACGGCGCGCAGGCTGACTGTATCGCGCGGGCTCTCCGCTTAATGCTGCTCGGTTCCCCGCCTGACATGGTTCACGGCGCTCCGCCGCACAGACCTACACGCCGCATGATAGAAGCTGGACTTTACGGTTACATTATAATATAAAAAACGTAAAAAATCAATAGAAAATAAAAATATATTTTAAAGCGGTCTTATTTAAAATCGACAGAATATTCTTTGTTATTATTTATCGAATAAATATAAGCTTCTTTAACGGGTTTTAAGAGGATTTGCTCAACCGCGTTTTTATAAATTCTAAGCTGACCTTTATATAATTCTATAAGTTCATTCCCTGTTTTATTTCTGTCGGTTTTATAATCGACAACAACGGCTTCGTCATTTTCAATAAAGACGAGATCGGCTTTACCTAAAACGAGTATGTTTTCATTTTTTACGTTGTCGGCGACGTCGTTTTCAATTTCGCAGAGAGGAATATTTACGTTGAATTCTTTCTCCCTTAGAACTAAATCGGCGTTTCTTATTCTTTTAACGAGAGGCGACTTTAAGAATATGTCCATATTTTTAATTTTAATGACCGCCGCGCTTGTTTCGTCGAATATACCTTCTTTTACCATGCGGGAAAGTTCGTCTTTAGCGTTTCTAGCGTTAAAATCGACGTTTTCCATAAATAGGTGGTTTAAAACGCCGACTTTCGCGGGAGTTAATTTAAATTCGTTTAAAAACGACGGTTTTGACGACGCGAAATAATCGGGATTAAACGCTCTTTTTTCAAAGTCCGACGCGGTTCTTTTAGGCCTTTGATCGGGCGGCAGGACGTAGGGATATTTATACTCGACTCTTTTTTTAACTTCGTTTATAATTTTTATGTCGGGAGAGGGTTTTTCGACTTCGTGAATTTCCGGCGTAAAATATTTAAAACTGTCGATCGTTATTTTTATAGGAGAAAAGGGAACGTCCGCCCTGCTTTTTATTTTTATATCCGGGAATTTTTCTTTAAAAGACGGATGAGTTAAATATCCCATTATGAGCCACTGGGCGTAAGAAGTCGCGTTAAATATGGCGGCGGGGGAAATTTTTTCTTCATCAGTCGCGTTTAAACTCATGTCGTATACGGTCTTTTTAACGTCTTTTAAGGAAGATACCATAATAAGCTTTTCTTTAGCTCTCGTCATCGCGACGTAGAGAACTCTCAGCTCTTCCGATATAAGCGACCTTTTAACGGCTGTTTTCGCGGCTATATGACCTACCGTGGAGTATTTTTGGAGTTTATCGTCGTTAATTATGACCATACCTACGCCGGTTTTAGGGCTTATTATCATATCGTCGTTTACGTCCGCTAAATTAAATTTTTTAGAGCAATCGGCTAAAATCACAACGGGAAATTCAAGACCTTTGGACTTATGTATGCTTAAAATTTTTACGGCGTTTTCGTTTTCGGAGCTTAATGAAAACGCGGGAACAACAGCTTTGCTTTCAGCCGCTTTTTCGATATATCTTATAAAGCCGCCTATACCTGACCCGCCGGACGAACGGTATTTTTCGGCAAGTTCAGAGAGAATGAGAAGATCTCTTTTTCTGTAAGCGCCGCCGCCGAACGCGCCGACTATAGACATATACCCCGTGTCGTCAAGTAGATTTCTCACAAAAATATCAAAAGGCGTTATAGCGGACATAGATCTGTAATAATCGATTTTTTCTAAAAAAACGCGGGATTTCCGATCGGTTTCGGAATATTTTTTTAACGCCGTTATCAGTCTTTCATCTTTACATGAAAGTCTTATTTTAGCGACTTCGTCCGCCGTAAAAGCGAACATCGGCGAAAATAACACTGCGAGAAGACTTACGTCGTCCGTAGGGTTGTTTATGACTTTTAAAAGCGATAAAAAAACGTTAAAATCAGGCGAATCAAAAAGGCTTAATTTGTTTTCTGTCGTCGCGTCAATCCCTCTTTCGGTTAAAGCGTCTATATATTTTTGAGCTTTTTCCGCGGTACTCCTTAAAAGCACGCATATGTCGCCCGGGAGAATTTCTCTTTCCCCGTTTTTATCGGAAATTTTAAACCTGTCTTTTAAAAGTTTTTCTATTACAGAGGCGACGTAAGCGGGTTCGTTTGACTGGTAGTCGGTCTCGTAAAATCTAAGTTCCGTTTCAGGCTCGCTAATTTCGTTAAAATCGGCGCCGTAATAAAGGGATTCTTTATCGGTATATTCCATTTCGCCGACATAATCCGATAAGATATGTTTAAAAAGGAAATTTATGTTGTCGAGAATTCCTTTTCTGCTTCTGAAATTTTTGCCCAAAATTATCTCGGCGGGATAAGTTTTGCCGTCATAAGGCGCGTATTCGCGGCTCTTTTTAATAAATATATCGGGACTCGCCAATCTAAAACGATATATGCTTTGCTTTACGTCGCCCACGGCGAAAATATTTTGCCCGAATCTTGAAATCATATTAAAAAGCATGTCCTGCGCTTCGTTTGTGTCCTGATACTCGTCTATCAGTATTTCGGCGTATCTCTTTTCAAGGTTCTCGGCTAAAGGCGTTCTTATTATTTTACCGTTTTCGTTTTTTACAAGCAGCTTTAAAGCGCTGTGCATTATATCCGAAAACGTGTAACCGCCCGCCTCTTTTTGAAGCCTCTCAAAATTAAGACTGAAATTTTTTACGGCGTCGATTAAAGCGTCTATTACGGGCAAAAGTAAAGAACAGTCTTTTAAATGTTCGTCCATGTCGGCGCAAAACTTTTCGGAACACGATAAAAGAAGCGTTTTCGCCTTTTTAAATTTCCCCTCGGATAATAATTTTTCGGGGTCGTTCGCGTGACCTTTGGGAGCGGGCGGGAGTTTCCCTAATGAGAAATATTCGGGGCGACGGGCTAACTCGTCCCACTCCCCGCCGTTTATTAAATTTTTTAATTTCTTTAAAACGCTGTGGCAAGAGTTTAAAGGTTCAAGGTATTTATCTTCGAAAATTTCGCTTCCGACAACGTCGTTTGCGGCGCTGTTTATAAGGCTTTCGCAGAAGTCAATGGTTACTAAGACGTTTTCAAAAATTATCCTGCCCCAAACGGAATCGCCTAAATTTCCGGTTTTCGTTTTATACATATCCCTGACTTGGTCTAACCAAACATCGGGAAAGGGGAAACTCCTTGAAAAATCATAAAGGCGGCGTATTTTTTTAATAAGCTCGCTATCGTCGTTTCTGTATGAAGTGACGGAATTTAGCATATCGTAAATTTCCGGCTTCTTTTTGCAAAGATCATCGAGCGTTTCCCTGATAGCGTCGGATTCTAAAATTGACTTGTCGGAACTTTCAAGTATCGTAAAATCGGGTTCTACTCCCGCGTCGTTAAAATTTTCTCTCACTAATTTTAAACAAAAAGAGTCTATAGTCGTGATTTCCGCGTCGCAAAGTTTCGTTTTAACGCTTCTTAAAAAAGGGTTTGAAGGGTCGAAACTTATAAGGTCGTCTATTCCGTCGTTAATTCTCTTTTTCATTTCCTTGGCGGCGGCGTTTGTAAACGTGACGACAAGAAGTTCCGACGGCTCTATCGGATTGTCGCCCTCGGTTAAAAGTTTTATTATTCTCTCGGTAAGCACGGCCGTTTTGCCGGACCCGGCCGCCGCCGACAGGAGGAGCGCCCCTCCCCTGCTGTTTATAGCGTTTAACTGCTGCGGAGTCCAGTTTTTCGGAGCCATAACATATTCCTCCCATCAAAAGTTAAAATTTTAAAGTTTAATCGTCGCAAGCTTCTTTTTCTATTTGAGTCCACGCGTCCCCTTTAAAGAGCGTTTCATAATCGTCTGATTCTTCTCTTCTGCAAATCGTTTTATAATCGCAGTACTCGCACGTGTTTTTATAGTCGCCGTCAAGAATGGGTTTCGCCTCGATTCTCCCGTTGTGAAGAAAAGTCGCGGCGTCCTTTATTATTTTATCGACTACTCTGTGAAGCAGAGCGAATCGGCTTAAAGTAAACGTCTTTCCCGTTACTTCTCCGTCTTTAATCTTAGCCTCTATCAATCTGCCTTTTCCCGACGGATCCATCCCTAAAACTACTTTAGGGTCGTTTAAGATCATTCCTTTCATCCTGCTGTTTTTAATTAGAAGCTCATAAAAACTGTCGTTCGAGGAGTTTCTCGGCAGTTCGCTCTTTATTTTTGTGGCGGGGACGTAAAGTATTCCGGCGGGAATCATATCGCCGTAACGTTCTTTTCCGTTTTCAGTTAAACAAATTAAGTAAATTAGCGTTTGGATATTAAGACCCGATAAAACGTCGTTTAAATTAAAATCCTTGCCGCCTGTTTTGTAATCAATAACTCTTATATAGACTTTATCGCCGGACGCGTTCATAGTATCTATCCTGTCGACTATGCCGCTTATAACGATTTCCCCGGATTCGGATTTAATGATATAAGGTTTTATTTTCCCGTCGTAGCCTATTTTAAGCTCTACGTCCCTTGTTTCAAAAAGACACGCGTTAAATTCGCTTACGAGTCTTTCTAATATGGTGAGAATTATTTTGCGGCTTCTGTCGACGGAATATATGAGTCTTTCAGGTAGATTTTCTTTCCCGCCCATATATTTTTCCGCGTAGCTCCAAACGCTTTCGCTCACATATTGTTCACGCTCGTTTGGGGTAAGCTCGGTAAGCCCTTTGCTCCCAAAGCGGGAAAAAAGATTTTCTAAAGTGTAGTGGACGAGAAGACCTCTTATTTTAGGGTCGAATGAAGATTTGCCGACGGGAAAAGCTTTTAAACCGTATCTGCAAAAGTACCTGAACGGGCATTTATAGTATTCTTCAATTCTCGACGGCGTAACGTACATTTTTTCGCCAAAAAGATCGATCGCTATATTTTTGTCGTTTATTTTTACGGGGGTCTTCTTAACGGATTTGTCTATATATTCACGTGAATTTAAATAGTCGTCTGTCGAAAACACATAACTTTTAAGGGATTCCGAGTATATAGTGTTATCGGAATAATGCGAAAGAGCGCTGTCGAAAGCCGATTTTTTACTTTCGACAAAGTAAAATTCCGGCAAAAGAGAATAATTTATTTTTTTATGACGCGGTATAATTTTATCTACCATCGTCACGATTTCGGAAGGAAGGGAGGCCGAACCCGATAAATCCCCCGACGAATACGAAATAAAAAGCAGATCTTTTGGAATAGCGAGCGTTCTATATACGTTAAGACGCTCTTTCATCACAAGTTCTTCGCTCCCGCCGCCTAAATCCACGCTCTGATTTTTTAAAAGTCTTCTCTCGTTGCCTGACAAAATGCTAACGTCGTTTGGCTCTCTTGGAAATATACCTTCGTTAGCGCCTAAAAGAAACAGAACTTTTTTATTTTCCACTCTTATTCTGTCGGCCGAACCTACCGTAATTTCGTCAAGACTTCCGGGCAGAGAACCTATGTCGGACGATGACGTCATAATTTTAAAAAGCTCTAAAAATCTCGCCGTCGTCATGATTTTGTCTTTTGTTATATCGGCTAAAAGCGACAAAGCCGTCATAAACTCGTCCCACGAGCGTTCGCACTCGTAAGCGTTCTCATTGTCGAGAGTCAGAGCGAATGACAAGAGATTCTTGTCAGAACCCGTGTCTATTAAAAAACAGTATAAAGCTTTTACGGCTTCTTCGCCCGTTTTTCCTTCTATGTCGTTTTTAAGTTTTATTACAGGTTCTATTACTTTTTTTCTTGTTTCGTTGATGAGTTTTAATTTTTCTTTTGCTTTTTCGTCGAACTCGTTTCCTATTCCCAGCGGGTGATTTTTCCATTCAGTTTGCCATGACGAGTAATTTATCTGCCACATAAAGGTATAATTTTCAAGTTCGTCTATATCTTCTCTTGGGATATTGGTAAGATAAGTCCTTAAGTAGCGAAAGACCGAATCGGTTGAAATACCGTTTGCCGCGAGAGTAAGAGCGCTTTCGGCGTACAAAACAATAAGTTCGCTGTCGAGAGTTCTTCTTCTGTCCATAAAAACGGGTATGTCGTACTTTTTAAAAGCGAAAGGAAGATTTCTAAGGTAACCGTCGCTTCTTGCCACGACGACTATGTCTCTATATCTTAAACCCTTTTCTCTTATGAGCTTTTTAGCCGTAACCGCCGCGAACTCGCATTCGTCGTAAAGATTTGGCGCCGAAACTGTTATTATGTTGTCGCACGGCTCGTTATAAACTTCCGGGGAAGGCTCGTAAACTCCTTTTTCAAGAGCTTTAATAGAATTGTGAGAAGATCCGAAATAGTCGTTTAAAATAACGGGTTTTGATATTTTTACGTCGCTTTTGTTTGAAAGAGAGATAAGATTATTTATGCTTTCCAGCGAATATGAAAAAACTCCCGAGCCGCCTGATTTATCGTGAATACCGTCGGCGCACTGAGTTATATACACGTCTTTCGCGTTTTTAACGATTTCCGAAAGCATTAGTCTTTCCTGTGAGGTAAAGCTCATAAACTCGTCAAAAAAAACGCAATAATCTTTAAAAAGCGATTTTTCGGCTATTATTGCGGAGGCTTTGTTTATTATATATCTGTCGTCTGAAAAACTTTTTTCAATTAAAGACCCGTACATTTGCGATATTAAGTCTATCTCGTGCGCCTTTTCGGCGAGGGTCGCGCTCCCCGCGTTTTCGGACGCTTTTATAATATCGGACGAGAGAACGCCTCCTCCCGCCATTTCGTCGATTATATTTAAAAGCCCTGAAACCGTCTTTTTGTTTTTGCCGGAACGTTTAAAAATTGTGAGGCTTTCGGAAAGATTTTCTATCGCGAGGCTCATAATAACGGCTCTCGCCGCGTCCGTCACAGGCGGTTTTCTGTTTTTTTCGTACTCATTGAGTATTTTTTCGGAAAGAGAAGTAAAACTCAGTATCCCCATTTGGGAGGCTTTTTGAGCCCCGAACATAGAGATTATGCCTTTTTCGCTTTCAAATGAAAACTGTTCCGGCACAAGAAGCGCTACCTTCTCGCCGGAATCAAGTTTTTCTGATATTATTTTTCTTATTAAAGTAGTCTTTCCGCTTGAAGACCGCCCTATAATAAGGTGAAGCAAAGTACCGCCCCGCTTTATTTTACGTTTCTGCTCTTTTCTTTTATTTCTCTTAATCTTCTTCTCGTTTCCCTTTGTTTTATTTTATAATTCCTGTAAATTATAAAAATGTATATGAGAAAAGCGATTATGACTAAAGCCGCGATAATTAAAAAAACAGGCGATAAAAATATTTTTTTAAGGATATAAAAAGCATACAAAAGAGGGCTTCTGCCTAAGGATTCGCCCGCCACAAGGTTAACCTCCGCCACTACGCTGTCGGCGTACTTTACTTGCATCGCGCCTAAAACGTCGCCTTTTTTAACGGGGGCTTTAACGTCTTCTTTTAAATCGTAAACGTACTGGAGACTCGACTCGTCGGCGGTGTTGAGTAAAAGAGCCTGTATATCTTTTTCGGGAACCAATCTTACGTGGTCGGCGTCGGTAGAAAGAGCGACGGGTATGTCCGTCATAATATCGTTAGTTCCCGCGACGTTGGTCATTTTCATGTTTTTAAACGCCCAGCGGCACATTCTTCTCGCTTCGTATAAAGAAGTGTTATCGGGGTAGCCGCAGTTGTCTATACATTCGTTTGGACATCCTAAAACAATGCCTATGTATGAATAAGCGTCCTTTGTGGCGACAATGGACGCGCATCTTTTCGCCTCTTCGGTAATGCCCGTTTTAAATCCTTTAGCGTACTCGTAATAATATCTTGTGCCGCTCTCCACTAAATCGACGAGAGTGTCTAACTCCCTCTCTTCCGACATATTGGTGGCGGGAATCGTGTAACTTACGGTATTGGCAATCTCCTCGATTAAAGAGTTGCCGACGGCGTACTTGGTTAAAAGATATAGATCCCTGCAAGTAGAGTATTCGCCTTCTTCATCAAGACCGTGCGGATTAGTAAAATTAGTATTATTACAGCCCAATTTCGCGGATAAATCGTTCATCATTTTTACGAAATTCTGCTCAGTGCCGCCTATATACTCCGCCAAAACCTCGGCGCAGTCGTTGGCGTTCCTCATCATCATGCCGTAAAGCAGATTCCTGACTGAAATTTTCTCACCGGGAACTAAGTCGATTGAAGAAGCGCCGCCTGATTTAAAATCCTTAACGGCGCTCTCGCTTACCGTTACTTCGGCGTCTACGTTATCGCAGTTTTCGAGAACTACTATTGCCGTCGCAGTTTTAACAAGCGACGCGCATTTTAATTTTTCGTCGGCGTTTTTTGAGAAGACGGTCGCGCCTGTGTCGACGTTTACTAAAAGAAACGCCTCCGAACGCATATCGTCTAATTTATTGTTATAATATTCGCCATATGCCGTAAATGAAAAAAGCGTAAAAAACAAAAAAACGGCAAATAAAATAAAAATTATTGACCTTTTCATATCACAATATATAATCGGAAACGCAATTTCCGCTGGACATAATTTAATATCGGTGTTATAATTTAAGTATACAATTAAAAAATCAAAATGTAAATAAATATTTAAAATTTTATGAGGGGAAAGTATGATTTATATTACCGGCGACGTTCACGGCGATCAGAGCCGCCTTTCAGAAGACAAACTAAAATTTATGAAGGCGCACGACACCCTTATTATATCCGGCGATTTTGGGTTTATTTGGGACGACTCTAAAAATGAGGATAAAATTTTACGAAATCTCGGAAAAAGAAAATATAATATATGTTTTATAGACGGAACTCATGAAAACTTTAACGTCCTTAACAATTTTCCCGCAGAGGACTGGAACGGCGGGAAGGCGAGAAATATATGCGGAAACCTTTACCATCTTATGAGGGGTCAGATATATACGATAGAGGGCTTAAAGGTTTTTACTATGGGCGGGGGCGAACTGCCCGAGCAGGAAACGCGCATAAAAGGCGACGAGTATGAACACCTCGAAACTCCCGCCAAAGAAGAGCTTTTAGCGGCCGTGACGAGACTCGAAAAAGTAAAATTTAACGTGGATATTATTATTACTCACGAGCCGCCCTCAAAAACAAGAGAATTTCTTATGATGCAAAAAAACGAAACGTTTTCGGTGTCGGCTCTTAACGCGTTTTTTGACGAACTTGCTTTTCAGTGCGAATATAAAAAGTGGTATTTCGGAAGTATGCATATAGATAAATATATTTCGGAAAATCAAGTCGCCGTGTTTAAAAATTTTATTAACGCGAAAACGGGTCTTAAAGTGGAAAGTAAAAATTAAAGACGCAAAAGCCGCCTGACTAAAAATCAGACGGTTTTAGTTTAACTGTATTTTTTAAGTATCTCTATGGCGTCCGGCGTTTTAAAGTCGCCCGGAGATTTAATAAAACCTTTCACAGACCCTCGCCATCTGCCTTCATACTTTGGAAAAGCGTCGAGAGGGATTTTAACGTTCACGCCCGAAAGAACCGTAATAAGTTCCAAAAGGTATTCTTCGCTCATCTCTAAAAGAGAAAGGGCGTTTGATACTTTAGTTTTATCGTAAACTTTGGAGCGGATTATAAAATCAGGGAGAAACGCCGCCGAGGCTTTCCCGTGGGGGATATTGTAGTCCTCGGTTAAAATATAACCCAAAGCGTGCGGGAAACAAGTTCCGGTGATATTTATGGAAAAACCCGCAAAAAGAGAAGCTATATAGAGGATTTCGCGTTCATTTTCGGAGGGAAGCTCTTTTCTCTCATAGAGATTTTTTAACGGAGACGATAAAAGTGAAAACGCTTTTTCGGAATATATGGAGGATAAGTCGTTCGCGCTTTTAGAAAGATAAGCCTCTAAAGCGTGCGACAGCGAGTCGAGAGCGGTGGAAACGGTTATGTCAAAAGGCAGAGATAATGTGTACTTATAATCGCAAAACGACAAAGCGGCGTAACAATCAGGACCTGATATACTCTTTTTCATGTTATCGTCGCTGTTAGTAAGAACCGAAACGCCCGTGACTTCGCTGCCGGTCCCGGCGGTAGTTCCTATTAAGACGACCGGCAGGGGCTTATTACAGTTTTCTCTTTTGTATATATCGGAATGAGAAAAATCAGGGTTAGCGGCGTAGATAGCGACGGCTTTAGAAGCGTCGAGAGGAGACCCGCCGCCAATCCCTAAAATAAAATCTGCGGAAATCTCGCGGGCTTTCTCCCCCGCTTTAAAACATTCTAAAGTGTAAGGGTTTTCGCTTATTTCATTAAAAATATCGTATTCTATGGAAAGGCTCGATAAGGCTTTTAAAACGTCGTCTAAAGCGCCGCTTTTTTTAGCGGAAGTTTTTCCTGTAACTATAAGGCATTTTCCGCCGAAGGATTCTAAAAGACCGTAATTTTCGTTAAAACAGTTTTTGCCTGAAACTACTTTAACGGGCATATAGGAGTTTATGTTCATTAGATTACTCTTGCTTTTATTACGCGTTCTTCGCCCTCTAAAACGGACGCGGCGTTTTCGGGGATATTTTCGGAATCTACTATAATATACCCCGCGTCCCCTCTTAAGAGAGAAACAGAGTCGCTCGTATCCACGCCTAAATCGCTAAGAACCTTAAAAACTTCGCGCGATTTATCGCCGTCGGTTATGACGGTTATTCTCTTTTTATTGGGCGAAAGCTCTTTTTCTACACACGGAAGATTTACGGAATTTACTATGTTTCCTTTTTCAATGTAGGAAGAAATCTGCTTTACCGCCATGACCGCGCAATTTTCTTCCGACTCGGGAGTCGACGCGCCTAAGTGAGGTATGGCGATTATATTTTCCGTTCCGATCATTTTTTCAGTCGGGAAGTCCGTAGCGTAAGACGCGCATTTTCCGCTTTTAACGGCGTCTAACAAAGCGTCTTCATCAACAAGAGCGCCTCTCGCGAAATTTAAAATCCTCACGCCGTCTTTGGCGATTTTAAAAGCGTCTTTGCCGATTACGCCTTTTGTGGAATCGTTTAACGGCACGTGAAGAGTTATATAATCGCTTGCGGATATTAGATCGTTAAGGTCTTTAACCACCGTAACGCCGTCTGAAAGAGACGATAAAGTCTTTTCTGAAACGTAAGGGTCGTAGCCTAAAACGTTCATACCGAGCGATAAGGCGGCGTCCGCGACTTTTACGCCGATAGCTCCGAGTCCCATAACGCCTAAGGTTTTGCCTAAAATTTCAGGTCCCGCGAACTGGGATTTGCCTTTTTCTATTTTTTTGGAAACGTCTTCTTCGCCTTTAAGGGTTTTGCACCACTCTAAAGAAGGGGCTATGCGCCTTGACGACATAAAGAGTGCGCAAATGACGAGTTCTTTTACCGCGTTGGCGTTAGCACCCGGAGTATTAAAAACACAAATTCCCTTTTTTGTGCATTTATCAACGGGAATGTTGTTATATCCCGCGCCGGCTCTCGCTATCGCCATAACGCTTTCGGGAATTTCCATCTCTAACATAGACGCCGAACGCACTATAACGGCGCTGGGATTTTCGATTTCAGGGCCGCACGCGTATTTTGCGGAGTCAAAATTTTTAAGACCGTTTTCTGATATTTTATTAAGGGTCAATACATTATACATAATTTCACCTTTTTTTAGTTGTTCTTTTCAAATTCGCCCATAAACGCGACAAGCTTTTCAACGCCTTCTATGGGCATGGCGTTGTATATAGAGGCTCTCATGCCGCCTACCGTGCGATGACCTTTAATGTTTACAAAGCCGTTTTCAGTCGCTTCTTTAACAAATTTAGCGTCGAGCTCGTCGTCGCCCGTCACGAACGGAACGTTCATAATAGAGCGATCTTCTTTGGCCGCCGCGCCTTTGAACATCTTAGAGGAATCAAGGAAATCATAGAGTATTTTAGCCTTTTTCTCGTTTCTCTCTTTTAAGACGGTAAGACCGCCTAATGATTTTATCCATTCGAGAACAAGTTTTGTGATGTAGATGTTCCAGCAAGGAGGCGTGTTGTAAAGAGAATTGTTGTCGGCCATTATTTTGTAGTTAAGCATAGTCGGGGTAATATCTCTCGCGTTACCTAACATATCCTCGCGTATTATGCATATCACAACGCCGGCGGGAGCTATGTTCTTTTGAGCGCCGCCGTATACCATGGCGAATTTCGTAACGTCTAAAGGCTCTGATAAAAAGCATGAGGATATGTCCGCTATGAGAGGGACGTTTCCGGTATCGGGAATTTCATGGTAGCAAGTGCCGTAAATTGTGTTGTTCATGCAGATGTATGCGTAATCCGCGTCGGAACGGAAATCTTCTTTTGTTGTTTTAGGGATATATGAAAAAGTCTTATCCTGCGAAGACGCTACAGCTTTGGCGTCGCCGTACCGCGAAGCCTCGGAAAAAGCTTTTTTAGCCCATTGGCCGGTGATAATATAATCGGCTTTCCCGCTGCCGTTCATAAAATTCAGAGGTATGGCTGAGAATTGAGTGGACGCGCCGCCGCCTAAAAACAAAACTTTATAGTTGTCGGGAATATTCATAATTTCCCTGAATAAATTCTCGGTTTCTTTGATGATAGAGTCAAAAACTTTGGAGCGGTGCGACATCTCCATAACAGACTGACCGCTGCCGTGATAATCCGTGATCTCGGACGCGGCGGTCTCAAGAACTTCTAAAGGAAGCATTGACGGTCCCGCCGAAAAATTATAAACTCTTGACATAATGTTCTCCTCTTTAAAATAAAATATTTTACTGTAATCAGTATAACGGATTGTTAAAAAATTAGCAATGTTAAACTTGCCGAAAATATCATATAAATGTCAAATTTTTTTATGAACTTGATTTATTAAAACAAAAATAACGGTTATGGGTTTTTTCTCCTCCGGCATACATAAAAGTTTATTTTTTATTAAAAATTTTGACATTTTTATTGTAATAGAGCGCGTAATATGATATAATTGTCACAATGAAAACTCGGAGGACGCTATGAAATACGCTGATGTAATCTCTAAAATGACATTAAACGAAAAAGCTGATTTTTGTTCAGGCGGCGACTACTGGCATTTAAACAATTCCGAAAAACTGGAAATTCCAAGCATCATGATGACGGACGGTCCTCACGGACTTAGAAAGAAAAAAGAAAAAAAAGACAAAGACAAAATTATGAGTTCAGTCCCCGCCGTATGCTTCCCCACAGCCGCCGCTTTAAGCAACTCATGGGATCCCGACTTAATAGAAGAAATGGGAAAAGCGCTAGGAGAAGAGTGCTTGCAAGAAAAGGTTTCCGTAATATTAGGCCCCGGCGTAAATATTAAACGTTCGCCTCTGTGCGGCAGAAATTTTGAGTATTATTCCGAAGATCCGTTTTTAGCGGGTTCTATCGGCGCGGCTTTCGTAAAAGGCGTTCAATCGAAAGGGGTGGGCGTCTCGGTTAAACATTTCGCCGCCAACAACCAGGAAACAAGGCGAATGACCGTAAACTCCGTAGTTGACGAGAGGGCTTTAAGAGAAATATACCTTTATCCTTTTGAAAAAATCGTCAAAGAAGCTAAGCCATGGACGATTATGAACGCGTATAACCGCTTAAACGGCGTTTACTGCTCTGAAAATAAGCGGCTTTTGACGGACATACTGAGAAAAGAATGGGGCTTTGACGGTATCGTCGTCACCGACTGGGGAGCTAACGACGACAAAGTCGAGGGGTTAAAAGCTGGGCAAGACCTTGAAATGCCGTCTTCAAACGGTTTATCATCAAAAAAGATTGTTGACGCGGTAAAATCAGGCGAACTTGACGAGACATTGCTCGATGAAACGGTAGACAGAATTTTAGATTTAATTTATAAAGCTAAAGAAAATATACGCGACTTTCGTTACGACAAAGAAGAGCATCACGCGCTTTGCCGAAAAATCGCGGGAGAGTCCGCCGTACTTCTTAAAAACGACGGCAATATTTTACCGCTCGATAAAACGAAAAAAATCGCCGTAATAGGCGAAATGGCTAAAACTCCGCGCTATCAAGGAGCGGGCAGTTCTCTTATCAATCCGATAAAAATTGACGACGCGTTTAACGAGCTTTTAAACGAGGGCGTAAGCATGGTCTACGCGAAAGGATACGATAAAAATACCGACGCGCCTAATGAAATTTTGATAAGCGAAGCCGTAAGCGCCGCGATGGAGTGCGACGTAGCCGTAGTTTTCGCGGGACTGATCGAAAGTTATGAAACAGAGGGACACGATAGAACACATATGCGCCTTCCCGAAAGTCATAATAAGCTTATTGAGGCTATATCCAGTGCTACCGACAAAATAGTCGTCGTTTTATCAGGCGGGTCTCCTTTTGAAATGCCATGGATCGATAAAGTGAACGCCGTCCTTCACGGGTATTTAGGCGGAGAGGGTTCAGGCGGGGCTATAGCCGATATTCTCCTGGGAAAAGTCAACCCTTCCGGGAAATTATCGGAAACGCTTCCTTTTAAGCTTTCAGATAATCCTTCTTATAATAACTTCCCGGGCTACCCTTTAAGCGTATTTTATAAAGAAAGCGTTTACGTAGGCTACAGGTACTACGATACGGCTAAAAAAGACATTCTTTTCCCGTTTGGATTCGGACTTTCATATACGACTTTTGAATACTCCGATATAAAAGTGTCGAAAAAGAATGTTAAAGATACAGACGCGGTTTCAGTAAGCTTTAAAATTAAAAATACGGGGGCGAGAGCGGGAGCTGAAATAGCCGAACTTTACGTTAAAGACGAAGAAAGTACGATTTTCCGCCCGGAAAAAGAGTTAAAGGGTTTTAGGAAAGTATATCTTGAGCCTAACGAGGGAAAAAGAGTGTCAATAAAACTTGACAAACGCTCTTTTAGCTATTACGATGCAAATAAACGCGAATGGCGCGTCGAACCCGGGAAATTTGATATTTTGGTAGGAGCGAGCAGTCGCGACATTAGGCTTGAAACGTTTGTGAACGTATCGTCGGACGACGACTCCCCGCATCCAAATTACAAAGAAACCGCCCCTTCATACTATAGCGCCGATATAATGAATGTGAGCGACGAGGAATTTTCAGCGCTTCTAGGCGCTCCTCTTCCCAAAAAAGAAAGAGATCCTAAAATCCCCCTTAACATAAACAACACTCTAGAGGACGCGAAATCAGGCAAGGCGGGAGCGTTAATTTGCGGTCTTATCGATAAAATTTTTGATTTTATGCCCGACAACGACCCTAACCAACTTATGATGCGATCCATGGCGCTTCAAATTCCCATCAGATGCATGATTTCAATGAGCATGGGCGTTTTTACTGAAAAAATGGCGGAAGGTCTTATTGATATTTTAAACGGGAAAAGCGCTGTTAAAGGCGTCGGCAAGATAATTAAAGACTTGGGCGGCGGACTTAAAAACATTAAAAATCTGTTTTCATCCATATAACGAAAGGAACATTTAAATGGACAAATTCATTGTAGAGACGTCGGCAAGACACGTGCATCTTTCAAGAAAGGATCTGGATACTCTTTTTGGGGAGGGCTTTGAGCTTTCAGTCAAGAAGGAGCTTTCGCAACCGGGGCAATTCGTTACCAATGAAAAAGTCGCGGTAGTAGGCTCTAAAAAGGATTTCCCCGCCGTTTCGATTTTAGGTCCCGTAAGAAAAAATACGCAAGTGGAGCTCTCTTTAACAGACGCGAGATCTATAGGAGTCGACGCCCCTGTAAGAGAATCGGGCGACATTAAAGGCTCGGGCTCTTGCAAAATAGTAGGTCCCAAAGGCGAAATTGAGATAAAAGAAGGAGTTATCGCGGCGAAAAGGCACGTCCACATGACCCCCACAGACGCTCTTAATTACTGCGTAAAAGACGGCGACCTTGTAAACGTTAAAATAGAAAGCGAAGGGCGTTCTCTTGTTTTTGGCGACGTAGTGGTAAGAGTAAACGACAATTTCCGCTTAGCCATGCACATCGACACCGACGAATCGAACGCGTGCCGCGCCACAGCCGACACTTTGGGTGAAATAGTAAAATAGTTTAAAAATATTTTAGTTACTCCCGTTCCGAACTTACGGAGCGGGGGCAACTTTTTTAGAAAATCATTAAATAACGACGGGGATTTTGTTAATGGAATATTTTTTAAAAATTTTAATAGAATCTTCTTCTATTCTCTCCCCCGGCATAAGGACAGACACGCAAGGGGGACACGACGCGGCGGGTCTCGCAAGCGTTCTCCCAAACGAATGTTCCGCGTCGACAATTTCAAAAGGAGAAAAAATCGCTTCTCTTACGCTAAGGACTTTTTCAGGTTTTAAATTTAAAACGGGCGGATGGGTTTTTTTATTTTTTTCAATATTTTTGTAAATATTTTTTAAAGCGTTTTCGGTTTTTATAAAATCTTCAGCGCCGTTTAAAGGCGAAAACATCATGACGACGTAATCGGGGTCCTGATACTCGCATTCTATTTTACTTTTTCTTAGCATATCGGCTATATTAAGTCCATATGAGGGAATCGTAAGTTTTAAAGGGTCGGTTTTTAAAGGCGTTATGTGGGAATCTTTAAGGTTTTCTTTTAATTTATTTAGTCTGTTCACACATTTTTTTAAATCACGGTCAAATCCATTGGAAAGGTAATCGTTAGCAAGGTCGAGAGAACTAAGTATTAGGTAAGAAGGGCTTGTCGAGCCGAACATTTCAAGGGCGTATTTCACATTATCCTTAAAGAAATCAGGAGTCTTTTTTGAAATATGAAGATAAGCTCCCCCTGTTAAAACAGGAAGAGTTTTGTGAGCCGAGTCGCAACACATATCCGCGCCTAGATCGATAGGATGACGTTTTTCGTCTAAAAAATGAAGATAAGACCCGTGCGCGTTATCGACAATAAGAGGTATATTTTTAGAGCATGTTATTTTAGAAATATCCTTTATGTTAAGCTCGTTTCCCAAGTAATCGGGACTTGTCAAATAGACCGCCGATATTGGAATATCGGCATTATTTAAAGCGCTTTCTATATCTTCGGGTAAAACGTTAGAAGCGGCAAGACTATACTCGCCATTGTTATAGAGCCATTTAATATCAACGTTTAAAAGAGCCGACGCGTAAATAAACGACTTGTGACAGTTTCTCGTCGAAAGAACGGTGCAGTTATCTTTATTCAAAAGCTTAACAAGGGAAATCATTGCCTTTACGCACTGACTTGAGCCTTCGGCGCTGTAAAAGGTAGCTTTTGTATTAAAGATGTCGGACGCTCTTTGTTCGCTTTCCTTTATTAAGCCATCGGCCTCATAAAGAGAATCAGCCCCGTAAATCTCTGTAATATCGTACTTTTCGAAGCCTAAAAATTCAGCGCCTTTATGCCCGGGCATATGAAGCCTTGTTATAGAGCTTTCAGAGTAATTTTTAATAAAATCGTTTAATTTAGACATATTTAAACGTCAAAAGACTCCTTAGCCTTAATCATAATAGCGCACTCAATTCGCTTTTTAAAAAGTTCGCAACTGTATTTATAAACGCCTTTAATTGAACCCGTAGCGTGGTAAGCGTTAGCGGCGCATCCGCCGGAACAATAAAATCTCGCCCAGCAATCTTTGCATTCTTCTCTCGCGTATAAGTTTAAAGAGCGAAACTCGTCTCTTACTCTGTCGTTTGTAACGCCGTTATAAATATCGCCTAATTTAAACTTTTCCTCCCCCACAAACTGATGACACGGATAAAGATCGCCCCAAGGGGTGACCGCCATATACTCGGTTCCGGAGCCGCAGCCCGAGATTCTTTTATAAACGCAGGGACCGTTTTCCAAATCTATCATATAGTGGTAGAATACATAGGGATTCCCCTCTTTTTTGCGTTTTATCATGTCTTCCGCTAAAAGCTCATATTGCTTTAAAACAATGGGAAGGTCGTCTTTTGTAAGGGCGTTTTTATCGTTTGGGGAGCATACTACAGGCTCTAAGCTAAGTTTATTAAAGCCTAAATCGAGCATAACTTTTATGTCGTTCATAAAATCGGGGTTTTTATGAGTAAAAGTGCCTCTAATGTAGTAGTCTTTCCCGCCTCTCGCTTTAACTAACTTTTGGAACTTTGGGACGATTTTGTCAAAGCTTCCGTTTCCGTTGTAATCGACCCGAAAGCTGTCGTGAATTTCCTTTCTTCCGTCAAGACTTAACACGACGTTACGCATTTCGCGGTTGCAAAAATCTATTACGTCGTCGTCTATAAGCATACCGTTTGTCGTTAGAGTAAAGCGGAAATTTTTATCGACGCTTTTTTCTATGGATCTCGCGTACCTTACAAGGCGCTTTACAGTCTCCCAATTTAGAAGAGGTTCGCCGCCGAAAAAATCAACTTCGAGATTCTTTCTTTGACCCGAGTTTTCCACTAAAAAATCAAGGGCGCGTTTACCTACTTCATAAGTCATAACGGCTCTGTCGCCATGGTACTTTCCCTGGCTCGCGAAACAGTATTCGCAGTTCAAATTGCAAGTATGAGCCACGTGAAGGCAAAGAGCTTTAATAACGTCGCCGTTTTTCGTTTTAAAGGCAGAAGAGTAAGACGGGAAATTATCTTCAGAAAATAACTTTCCGTCTTCTTTTAAAGCGGTTATATCGTCAATACAATTTAGGACGTCATTTTTTGTGACGTCCTCTCTGTCTTTGTATTTTTTTAAAACGCACGACAATATCTCTTCACGTGATCTATCGCGGTAAAGAGATATGATATCGTAAGCGACGTCGTCTACAACATGAACCGAGCCGGAACACACGTCGAGGACAATGTTGCAACCGGCTAATTTGTATTGGTGGATCATGCCGGGATTTTAAGAAACTTTAACGTCTTTATTATTTTCGCATTGCTGATTAGCGATACCGCAGCTTGTTTTACAAGCCGACTGACATGAGGTCTGGCATTCGCCGCAGCCGCCGTCTTTAGCGCTTTCGCAAAGAGTACGAGTTTTAAGTGTTTTAATTCTCTCCATGTTATTATCTCCTTTTTCTTGAATATACCATAAAATCCGCAAATTGTCAAGCGTTATTCCACATTATAAACAAATTGAACCACCCCACCCCTGCCGTTCACGCCCACTATAGACGTTTTTTAATCTGCTTACGGGAGCGTTTGACCGAAATCTGATTCTGTCCATCATTTTCATAAGATTCTATGGCCGGCGGCAGACGGCTTTTTTAGGGAAGCCGGCCGCCACAGCGAATGAGCGGCGCTGATGGACGACGCATAGACGGAAGCGCAAATAAAGAACCTGCCGATGGAACTCTAAAGGGGCGCGGCGCCCTCACTGAAAGATTCATAATATGCGCTTGCGGGCAGTCAAGAGTACGCAAGTATTCCTCCGGTCAAAACAACCCGTCGCCTAAAGGTAAAATCTTCAATTGACGCCAATTTTAGGACTTGACTAAGCGCTTATGCATGTTATAATTATTTTGGATACAGACCGCCGAAGATATAAAAATAATCGGAGAATGCGTATGGATATCATAATCAACAGAGAAAAAACATTTCAGACTTTTGAAGGCTTTGGAGCAAGCGGCGCATGGTGGGCGCAGGATATCGGCGGCTGGAGCCGCGTTGACGAAAGCAGCAAAATTGCGGTTAAAGACGTCATTACCAAGTTGCTTTTCAGCAAAGAACACGGAATTGGGCTCAGAACATACCGCTACAACATAGGCTCAGGCTCAAAACGCTCGGGCGCGGGCGAATATTCGGACGATCTGCGCAGAACCGATAGCTTTGACGACAACGGCAAATACGATTTTTCAAGGGATGCAAACGCCGTTTATATGATGAAACAGGCGGTGCGCGACGGCGCCGACGAAATCGTTTTATTCGCAAACTCACCGATAGAGCGGCTCACCAAAAATCACAAGGCGCATCTTGACAAAAACAGGGCGTTTCACACCAATCTCGCAAGGAAAAATTACGGCGCGTTTGCGGCGTACTGCCTTGACGTAACCGAACATTTTGTGAACGAGGGGCTGCCTGTTAAATATCTCTCGCCCATAAACGAGCCTCTCTGGAAATGGACGGGAGGTCAGGAGGGCTGCCACTATTCGCCAGGGCAGGCGGGAAGGCTTATGAAACTGTTTTCCGAAGAACTCGAAAAGCGGGAAAAGCTGAAAGGCGTAAAGCTTTCGGGAGTTGAAAACGGCGACATAAGGTGGTTCAACAAATCATACACAAGAGAATTTCTGAAACACAACGAAACAAAAAGAAATATAGACAGCGTTGATATTCACTCCTATTTTCTGCCCGCTCCCCTGCCGTTTTTCAATAACCGTCCCGCGTTTTTGAGACGCTTTAAAAAATTTATGGATAAAAATTATCCCGATGTGCCTGTAAAAATGAGCGAGTGGACTCATATGAAAAGCGGCAGAGACCGCTCTATGAACTCCGCGCTCGATATGGCAAACGTGATATGGGAGGATTTAACTATCCTGAACGTCACCTCCTGGCAGCACTGGATTGCTGTTTCGCATTACGACTACTGCGACGGACTTATTTACGCTTACCCCGAAAGCGAAACATTTGAAATAACAAAGCGTTATTATGTTACGGGGAATTTTTCAAAATATATCCCCTATATGGCAAAGCGCGTTGAGGTTCTCTGCGGCGACTCCGAATTGAAACCGCTTGCGTTTATAAAAGACGGTAAAACGGTTTTAATTATAATTAACGAAAGCGGAAACGAAAAGGCCATATCGCCGCCTGCTTTTTCAGGCAGCGGCGCAACGCTTGTGGTTACGAACGACGAATATAATCTCCGCGAATTCCCTTTGCAAAACGGCGGAAATATAAAGATATCGCCAAAATCGGTAAACACAATTTTATTTTAATCGTAATTTTTGAAAAGCGTAGAGCCTTTTAGCGCTGAAAAACAAGATAAAAAGGGGAAATTGATGTGAAAATAAAGGAATCCGCCGCCGCTTTAATCAAAAATCTGAAACTTTACTGGAGAACGCCTCCAAAGGGGCGATATATGTGTTTCAGGGAAATAGCGTCGCTTTCTTTCGGCGGCATAGGCGTAAGGCTGATAAACTACTGCGTGAGCCAGATGATTATATCCATCGGCAACACGCTTATAGGCAACACAATAGGAATAAGCCCCTCTGCAATGTATGTTATATACATAATCAGCGTGATTTCGGGCTTTCCGCTTACGGCGCTTCGCGCAAAAATTATAGACAATTCCCGCTCAATGAAAGGTAAATACAGACCATACCTCATAACGATGGGAATTCCCACCACGCTCCTAGGTATAGGCTTTATTGTTATGCCATATGAAAGCATGAGCCTTTTCTGGAAATGCGCGGTTGTGCTTGCTTTTAACATAGGCTTTCAGTTTTTCTTCTATTTTTATACGGATTCTTACGACAGTCTGATAAACGTACTGTCGCCGAACAGCATAGAGCGCTCCGACGTTTTATCGATACGCTATATTGTTGAAAACATCTCGCCGTCTATCGCAAACATTTTTCTTCCCCTTGTCGCGAGGGCGATTACGGGTGAAAACACGCTTTACAACCTTAAAGTTTACCGCGTACTCTTTCCCGCAATGCTCACGGGCGCTTTTTTGATATCCCTGCCCGCATATATCAATACCCGTGAAAAAATCGTTCAAGCGAAAACGCACGTTATTCAGATGAAGTTTTCAGACGCGTGCAAGGCGATTGCAAAAAACAAATATTTCTGGATTATTTCTCTCGCGGGCTGGCTCGGATTTCTGGAAAACGCGTTCAGCAGCATACTCGGCTGGATGTACAACTATCAGGCGGCGTGCTCGCCCGCTCAATACTCTCTCATAACCGCGATCGCGGGCAACGCCTCATTCTGGCCGAATGTTATCGCGCCGTTCTTTATAAGAAAATACGGGAAAAAGAAAATACTTGTTTTCACGAATATTTTTAACATCTTTTTCATTGCGCTTATGCTGCCGATTGTGAGAATGACGGGAAGACCGAGCATAATCTGGCTTTTGCTCGTGTGCACGTTTGTAAACACGCTTATAACGTCGCTCGGTCACCTTTTGAATCCAAGCATTCAGGCGGATATAAGGGATTATCAGCAATATGTTACGGGTGAAAGAATAGACGGTATGTTCGCCGCGGTGGGACTTATCGGCAACGTTGTAACGCTTGCAACAAGCTCTGTTCTTCCCATGCTTTATGAAAGAGCGGGGCTCAATAAAGCGGTCGCGCTTTCGCTCGGATACGACGGCTCGAACGTTTACGACGTGCTTTACAACAGGGATTATTTTGTTAAAATAAGTTCTGTTTTGATTATTGCCTCCGTAGTGGGCGCAATCCTGAACGTAATTCCGTTTTTCTTTTATGACTTGACGGAAACAAAACAAAAGGCAATGGTGAATGTGCTTAAAATACGCGCCCTGTTTGAGGATTACGGCAACAACGTGTTATCGGACAAAGCCTTGGTTGAGACGTTTGATATCATCAGAGAGGCTAAAGAATATGCGGACAAACCGCTCAATGAAGTGAGCACGGACGAAATCAAAAAAGCGAAAAAATCGGGCGGCAAGGACGCGGTTAAATCAGCAAAGGCAAACTATAAAAGTCTGCTTGAGGAAAACGAAAAAATTGAGATTGCAAATGTTGTTATGCAGGAACTGAACCGCTTTGAGACGCCCTCCGGCATTGCGGAGATTAAAAACGCGGAAAAACTCTGCGCCGCAGGACTGAACAGCTTTTTATCGACGTCTACCCTCACCAAAAAGCAGGCGAAAGCAATGCCCAAAGGAACCAAGCAGGAAAAAGAAAGCAGGAAAAACGCGATTATGCAGGTCTCCGCCTTTAAAGCTGCCGAAAAAGCAATGAAAAAGTACTTTCCGAACGGCATTGAAGAATTCGACAGTTCCGTTTTTGACGCTTTATTCAGGGCGGAGGACGAAAACGAGCTTAAACTCCACGAAACGCTGAATTCCCTTAAAATCGCCCGTGAAAGCAAAAACAAGCAGGAGGCGGCGGAGCTTAAAAAGCAGGTTAAGAGTCTTCAGCTTAGAAGAGAAAAAATAAAAGAGAAAATCAAAGAGGCAACAAACAAAAACTCTGTCTACTACCGCGCGGCAAAACCTTATCTTGACGCAAAGAAAACGCTTATTCAGATGGAAAATTACAGACGTCTTGACGAAATCGCCTCTCTTTACCAAGAGGCAAAAGAGCGACTTGAAAAAAAGGACGTCAATACTTAATAGAGCGCGGCGCCCGAACATCTATATTATTCGTAAGGACGCGGCTTAATTGCGCCGATCCCGCTTAGAATCATACGGAAGAGGATTCTTACTTCCGAAAAGATCGTATCAAATAAGGAGCCGATTACGGCTCCTTTTTCGATCTTAAAGCGGCAAACGCGGGGTATAACGCGCTATATATAAATTATCAAGCGTTATTCCACGGTATAAACAAATTGAACCGAATCGCCGTCTTTTAGTTTGTAAGAAGAACAGCCGACGCTTGGATATTCCCCGTTTACATAGTAATTCCAGCCGGAAAGAGAACCCGCGTCTTTTTCGTAAATCTGATTTATACCTTCGATATAGTACGAGCCGAAAGCGCCGGAATACGAGTACTCAAGCTGAATATTGTTTTGAGAGCAAATTCTTTTAAGCACGTCAAATACCGTTTCGTCTTCTTTTAAAGATACGGAAGAAGAACTGAAAATTACTCCGTCAGACGGAACAAAATACTCTTTGCCCTCTTCTAACTCGTCCATATGGTCAAGGATATCGACGCAAGTTATAGTAAGAGAAACACAAGCCTCAGGCGGCTTTGTAACATTTTGCCCGGTTCTTTTTTCATTTTGCTTTTCCGTTCTTTTTTCGGTTGACTTTTCGACAACTTTTTCAGTCGGATTTTCGGTTAATCTTTCAGTTGATCTTTCAGTTTGTTTTTCGGTTTTCTTTTCGGTCGGTCTTTCAGCTACATTTTCAGCCTGTTTTTCGGTTTGTTTTTCAGTCCGCTTTTCGGCGTTCGCCTCTGTGTTCTTATTATTTTCCGTCGGCTTTTGGGAAGGTTTCGTTTCGGTTGTTTCATTATTATGAGTTTCGGTTTTAGTTTCGTCTGAAGATAACGGGCTTTCGGTTTCTTTCGTAAATGTTTCGGTTTCGTCATAAATTACAGTCGCGTCGGAGTTAGCCTCGGTTAAATCAGATTCTAAAGATTTTCCGCAGGACGACAAGAATATGAGCGATAGAATAAGCGCAAAAATAATAAATTTTTTCATTTTCTACTCCTTACAGAATATGCCGTACTTTGTTTTTAATCTTAAAAGCGTTTCTATTAAAGGTTTTCCAAAGAGAATTAAACACACCGCAGTCGTAACGGCGAAAGTTAAGTTTAACGGAGCGCCCGATAAATACACGGTAAGAACGGATTTTATATTAAAATCGGCGGAGAGCATAAAAACGGAACTTGTGTCGGCGATTATGCCGTAAACAAGAAACGTAATTAAGCCGCCTAATAAACTTAAAATCCACCTGTTTATTTTTTTATTTGAGAAAATCATTCCGCATATAAGACCCGTCATGCCAAGACCAAGCATTTGAAAAGGCGTCCAAAGGCCTTGACCGAATATTATATTTGATAAAAACATTGAAAGAGCGCCGACTAAAAAGCCCGTTTCGTAACCGAATCCCGTCCCCGTCGCTATTACTATTGACGCTATGGGTTTTATTTCCGGCAGCATATAAAACGCGGCTCTGCTCGCGACCGATAGAGCCGTAAGCGCGGCTATCGCGGTAAGTTCTCTTGTTTTTGTGTTTTTTCTTTCGAATGATATAAAAAACGGCGTCATAGAGAGAATTATTATCGCGGCGCTTAATATATAGTACCCTTTCCCGCCCGATAAAAAAGACCATATCAATACGAGAGGAATTGACGAAAAGAGTATAATAATATTTACGATTTCAGATTTTTTTCGCAAAGATCTATTACCTCCATAGTAGTTATGGCGTTATCAAATATGCCTTTAGATAACTTTCTCGCGGATGTCGTGTAAAAATTATTGGATGAAAAAAAATCGTGCCTTTCGTTTTTAGATACTATTTTCCCGTTCCCCAAAAACATACAATAATCGGAGTAAACCGCCGAAAACTCAATATCGTGAGTTACGATAATTATGGTTTTGCCCGCTCTTGACAATTTTCTGATTATTTCCCCGAATTTTTCTTTAAAATTTACATCCAAACCCTTGGTAGGCTCGTCAAGTAGAATAATATTGGGATTTGTTAAAAGAACCTTCGCCAAAGCCGCCCTCTCTAACTCCCCGCCGCTTATGTCGTTTGGGTGAGAGTTTAATATATTTTTAATTTCGCAAATTTCGGCGATTGCGGTGAAATCGCCTGAAATCGTTTTTAAATCGTCTTTTACTGTTTTTTCGGTAAAACAATAAATGGGTTCCGCCGGAAGATACCCGACTTTAGAATTTTTATCTCTTATTTTAACTTTCCCGGACGCAGGTTTTATAATTTTAGCGATTACTTTTAAAAGAGTGGTTTTTCCCGAACCGTTCCCGCCGAGAACGGACGTTACAGAGCCTTTATTAAAAGACGCGTTTAAATTATTTAAGACAAAGCCGCCGTCTTTTGAGAATTTTACGGAAATATCCGAAAGCTCCAAGGAAATTTCGCTTTTTTCGATCATGTCGGAATTTACATTTTTGTATTCGGGATTATTTAAAGCGTTTTTTAAAAATAATCTGCCTTCTTTTATATTTAACGGGCAGGCGCTTTTTTTATAAGGAGAATTTAAATAAACCGAAACATAAGACGGGACGATATTATCAATTTTTTGGTAATCATCATTATTGCATATATCATATGGAGTTTTACAAAACAGAATTTTTCCGTCGTCCATTAAGATTATTTTATCAGCAGCCTCAAAAATTTTATCGATATTATGCTCTGTAATGATTACCATAACGCCAAAATCTTTATTAAGTCTTACTAATTCGTCAAAAAACTTTGTGGCGCTTCCGGGGTCTAATCTTGAGCACGGCTCGTCAAGAATAAGGATTTCCGGCGACGACGCCATAACGGACGCAAGGCACAAGAGCTGTTTTTGACCGTCGGATAATTCGTTTACATTTTTATTTAACATCCCCGAAAGACCGAAATATTCGGCTGTTTCGACAGTTTTTCGCCTTATCGAAGAGCTGTCCTCGCCTAAATTTTCGAGTGTAAACGATATTTCATTTAACACTTTATCAGCGACTATTTGGTTGTCGGGGTTTTGCATAATGAAGCCTATGTTTTTAGCCTCGTCTCTTTTAGAAACAGAAAAAATATCTTTGTTACCCAACAAAATTTCGCCCATCTTCCTGCCGTAAGGCGCGAGAGAGGGCTTCATATGTCTTAAAAGAGTAGTTTTTCCCGAGCCGCTTTTGCCCAAGATAATTATAAACTCGCCTTCGTTAATACTTATCGAAATATCTTTTAAAACAGATTTTTCCGAATCGCCATAGGAAAAAGAAAAATTTTTAATCGTTATATTTTTCATTTTAAGGTTTTGCTCTCTTATTCGCCGTTTTCCATTTGATCAAATAGGAAATATCATAAATTAAAGGAGCGAGCCATAATAAAGCATAAAATAAAAAGATGATTACGCTAAAAAAGTCGACTTTAGGGATTTTGATAAAAGGGTTGTATGAAGCTTTGGTTTTCCCAAAAACAGACCCCAAAATGGAAATAAAAGACGATATAATAATAAAAACAGTGACAAAAATGTCGTCTTTAGTAAAAACAAAGTCATGGTAATTTGTCCTCGGTTTAAGACCATAGCCCCTGCTCCTCATAGAATCGGCGGTATCTATTGAATTTTCGAGCGAAAAGCCAAAAAGACATTTTAGAATCCTTAAACCGTTTTTTATTCTTTCTATAATGCTGCCGTCGAAAACGGACGTCCCGAAACACTTTTGGCAATCGGATATTTCTTTTAATTTTTCTTTATATAGCGGAAAAAATCTTAACGCCGTCGTAATTATCAGAGCTAATTTAGGGAATTTTCCGCCTATTAAGTAGAGAAGTTTGCCGGAGTCTACTGTATTATTGTAACACGAAAAAAGAAGAATGATAATTGAAACCGACGCGCCGAATATGAGCCCGAAAACTATAGGCTCAAGACATACTTTATTGCCGGAGGGAAGAGTAAAAAGCTCAGTCACGCCGTAATGCGCCGTAAGACCGTTTATTAAAGTCGTAAAAATTGTTAACGGAATAATAAAAATAAAAAGGTTTTTAAAGAATTTTTCTTTGATAAGTTTAATATCATATAATGAAATCGATAAAAACGACAGAATCAGTAGCGCCGGGTGACGAAAAATCATCCCAAATGCCGCCGTTAAAATAAAATAAAGGAAATTTGTGACGGGGTGTAAGTCTTTAAAAGTTTTCATTTAAAAATACTGTTTAAAAAATCGAGTAGAACGAATACAATATCATATAACTTTTGAATAAAATCCGTAAAGTCGTTATTCGCAAAACTGTTTTTTATCGAAAAAATATACCCCGCGTCGTTCTTATAGAAAACAGAGCCGCCGCCCGATGAAACAGGGCTCACCGTATAGCCTTGCATATCGCCCTGGGGAGTGAAAACCGTATTAAGCGAGGGAGAATCGCTAAAATTATCTCTTAAAAGGACGAGTTCGCTCTTTTTATTGTTAAGGCACGAAAGCAATAAAGTTTCGCCCTTGTTTTTAATCAAAAGCCCTTCGCCTTGAGGATAGCCGCCCGCGGGAACGTTATATAATAAATTAAGGTCGTCTTTATTAAATATTTTAAATCCGCCGTTTCCATTTCCGTCGTCAACTCCTATATAAACTCTGCCGCTTGAAATTACGGGCTTGTTTGTAGAAGCTCCTCCTAAAGAAGCCGACGATAAATCGCCAAAAACGCCGTCGTTAAAAGAGCAGGAATAAATATACCCCGCTTTCGAGGCAAAATAAACTTTCATGTTTTCGGGGCTGTATGCTATCCCGCCGCGAATATCGCCTTTAGCGTTTGCGGTATCTAAAATTTCCCCGGTATATTTATTTACGCAATAAACTTTAGAATCCCTGTCGTCGTATACAGTTCCGTCGTCGCTTCCAAAAACAAGATAATCCCCGATAACCGCCGCCGTAGCCCAGTAAAATCCGCCTTTTTTATCAATTTTCCATTTAAGAGAGCCGTCTAAAGCGTCCAGGCACACGAAAGAGCCGTCCTCGTCCTCGTCGTTCCAAAATCCCGTGTAAATTAAGTTTTCCGAGAATACGATTTCGGTAAGAGCCTGGCCTCCCGAGGGGTTTGTAAAAGTCCAAAGTTTTTGTAAAGTATCTTTATTAAAAGCCTCGATCACGCCTTTACTTAAAGGGCAAAACACCGTATTATTTTCGACCGTAGGCGGTACTACCCCAAGAGAGCAGGGGCGAGAAATCTCGCCCTTACCGTCCGTTTCGCCGCTGTTTGCGTTTAATTTTAAAATGTTTTTCCCGCTCATAACGTATAAAAATCCGTCAGAGTACGCGGGAGGAGAAGGCGCGTCGCGATAAGTTTCGCCAAATTTAGAAGCCCAGTTAAGGGGTAAGACAATTTCTAAATCGTCCGCCTGCGCAAAAATAAAATTTAACGATAAAATTGAAAGACATAATATAAACGATATAATCGATTTAAATTTAATTTTAAAATTTTTCATTTAAAAAGATTCCCTATAGCGGTTATGATTTTTCTAAAAAATTCAATAATATTTCCAAAAAAGTAAGTAAGTCCGTTCTGAACTTTAACTTGCCCCCAAGAAGCGCAAACGGGAGTTTCCATCTCGCTTTCGTCTAAAGTTTCGCCGTATGCGACTATTTTAAAATCGCCTTTTTTATCGAATTTTACGGTAATTTGCCCTTTTTCGTCAGTCTTCCCTAAGGGCGTGTACTCGTTATTTTCAACTAAATATACGTCTACGCCTGAAAGCGAGGTTATATTTTGATCTTCTTCTTTGTAACAGCCGTACCAGGCGATAGAAAATCCGTTTAAGGTAAGCGTAAGAGAATTGCCTTTTTTAACTCTCGCGTAATTAAAAGTTTCGTTTTCGAACGTAAACCAAGAGTACATATCGGAATAGAAGTCTTTGTCTTGGTAGAAAAAGTACGCCATGTAGTCGCCGTCTTCTATTCTCGCTTCGCTTATGGAATATCCCGTGTAAGACGAACCCCACGTTGGATCTTCAAGATAAATATCGTCGTGCGGGGATTTATTATTTACGGCAAACCCAGACGACAACGCGTTTTTTCCGAACGCGAGTTTTATTTGACCGTCTTCAACCGCGAGATACTCGCTTGACGTTTCTTTCGTAAATTTGTCGCCGTAATAAGTTTTGTGCGCCGCCGTAAGCACGTCGAGAGCGGTTATGCCGTTAATCGATTCCCCGTTGTGATCTTTTTCAAGATTCGCGTAACCGTATTCCTCCGCTATTCCGTCGTTTACCGTAATTTCTTCTTTAGGCATTATAACGCTTCCGTCAAACGCGCTGAAAGAAACCGTAACGCCGCTACTCTTCGCGTAGCAATAAAAAGACGCGGAGGTAAAAAGCGTTAAAATTGATAAAAAGAGTGAGACAAGTTTTTTCGAGTTCATCTTTTGTTTCTCCTTTAAAATATATTTAAAAAGCCGCCCTTCATGAGAAGAGCGGACAACGCTAACAAAGGCGAAATGACAACGCCTTTTTTAAAGTTCCGCCCTTCGTCTGCCCAAAGGCTTGTGCTTTTTATATACGCATATATAAGGCATTCCGACTTTCACGGCAATGGCTGTTGCGACGGAATTTCACCGCGCTTTCCCTTATACATAACTTTTAGAAATTTTTATAAATATTACGGGAGAACGTTTCCCGCGCTCATATAAAGCGAATACCACTCTTCGCGGTTAAGGATTATATCGGCGCCTTTTAAGCAATCGATAAGATGATCTTTATTAAGAGCTCCCGTTATGGGCTGTATATTAGCGGGGTGACTTGCAAGCCAGGAAAAAGCTATAGCCGATTTTGAAACATTATATTTCAAAGCGAGTTCACCTAATTTTTCATTAAGCTCAGGATACTTAGGGCTGTCTATGAACGTGCCTTTCGCGAAACCGTACTGTAGGGGCGACCACGCTTGAATCGTTATATTGTTAAGCCTTGAGTACTCAATTATACCGGCGCCTCTCTCGATAGCGGAGTCATTAAACATATTGACGTTAAAGCCCGCTTGAATTACAGGGCAGTGAGTTATGCTTAACTGTAGCTGATTCGCGAGCAGCGGGACGGAAAGTCCGCTTTTAAGAAGCTCTATCTGCCAAATATTTTCGTTTGATACTCCAAAATAACGCACTTTTCCGCTGTCGTGAAGTTCGTTAAACGCCTCGCCGACCTCGTAAGGGTCCATTAACGTATCGGGTCTATGGAGAAGCAGAACGTCTATATAATCGGTTTTAAGTCTTTTTAAACTCCCCTCGACCGATTCTATAATGTGCTTTTTTGAAAAATCAAAACACTTCCCGGGGACTATGCCGCATTTTGTTTCGAGGATAATCTTTTCTCTTATCGAGGGTTTCATGTCGATAGCCCTTGAAAAAAGCTCCTCGGACTCGCCTCCTCCGTAAATGTCTGCGTTGTCAAAGAAATTAGCGCCGCAATCCATAGCGGTTTTAACAAGCTCTTCCGCCGTTTTAACGTCAGTTTTGTAGTTTAGCCGCCAAAAACCGACGGCTATAGCGGGTACGGTCAAGACGCCGCCTAATTTAATCTGTCTCATAATTTATGTTAAGTTGAATCCTCTCTGTTTTTAAAAAATATATTGTTTAAAAGCCTCGCCGCTTTCAGCCGTAAAAAGAATTTTGCCGTCCGACGTTAAGACGGGGTTGAGGACGTTTCTAAAGAAATCGTTTACGTATGTTTTTGTGACGGACGCGTCGGCGGCTTTCCCGAATACGGCGGCGGGAACGCGGCTGTCGATATAGCCCCTTAAAATAAACGTACTCCCGTCGCATTGGAACATATCAGCCTCAAAGTTCTGTGAATTTTCAAATCTTACTTCATATTGGGCGTCGTCCTTGATTGAGTATATGGTATTGGGCTTAGTAAAGTAAATATAATCGCCGCTTATTAAAACGTCAAGGCTCATAACGCCATCGAAAGTCCTGATGGTTTCGGTTTTTTCGGTTTCGTAATTGTATTTGCCTACAAGCAAATTCCCTTCGTCATCCGCCGAAACATACATAAACCCGCCCTCGCAAGGAGTTATCGTATAGCCGTAAACGTTGGCGACTAGCCTGATGTTGTCTTTATTGTTGCCGCTGCCGCCGCTTCTGTAAACGTCTACGTGAGGATCGAGTTCGCCGTACATTCTGCCGGAAAAGAACAGATGATAATCGATTGACGCGTTTATAACGCTGTCGTTAAATATAAAGTAATCTTCTCTTTTAGCGCCGTTTATACCGACTGTTCTGCTCTGTTCGTTTAAAGTTCTCGTCGCTTTTTGGTCGGCGTAACTGTAAATAAACGACTCTTCATATAATTTGTTGTCGCTGTAAAAATCGTCTTCAGTAGTGTCGATTAAAAGAAGACAGCTTTTAGAACTTCTGCCGGAAAAATCGCTCCCGTAGCCCGTAAGCCTAAAGAAGACGTAAGGATAGAGATTAAATTCTCCATCTTTAGCCGTATAAAGACCGTAGCCCGCGATTTGACCTTTATCGGAATAATACGTAATATCTGCGGAAATATCCTGCTCGCTTAACGTAACGCTCGCTTTATATTTGCCTGTAGACTCTACCGGAGTAAAAGCGTTATTTTCGAATTTATAAAAACTTACGCTCCCGTCTTTAGTCATTTTATAATAAAGACCGTCGATATTTGTTTTAAGGTATGGGGCGTCGGTATCTATTGTAGCGAGAATATCGTTCAAATAAGCGTTTGACTGCGGAATTTCGATAGCTTCAGTCGTATCGTCTTCTTTTGGGGAATTGGAAAAATCTATAACTCCCGTAAAAACGAGAACGGCGAACACAATAGCGACGGCGAGAACCGAAGCTACTATGGCAATTATCTTTTTTTTATTCATAAAAGCGCCTACTTTCCACTAATGGGTTTTGTTTACAAACCGCCCTAAATTACATTATAACAAAATTTTATAATATGTCAATTATTTTGATGTTGTTTTTTTGTAGCCGCGATGCTATAATAATTTTAGTTTTTTTTGGAGAAAATAAAATGAAGTCAAAAAATAAAAAACCGCGCCCTGAAGCGCGTATCGTCTTCGCGTTGGTTATAGCGTCAGTTTTAGGAGTAACCGCCGCGATTTTAATCATAAATAAAATGAACTCCGGCAAAAATCCCGAAAAAGAACCGGAAACTTACATAATGGACGACGGTATACCGCACTATGAGAACGTCCCCACTAACGCCTTCGACGAAAATTCTTTTACTTTAAACGAAAACGGCAGGATGATATATACGGACGATAACGTTAAATACACGACGGGAATCGACGTGTCGTCGCACCAAGGCGATATTGACTGGGAAAAAGTCAAAAACGACGATATAGATTTCGCGATAATAAGAATAGGATTTAGAGGGTACGGTCCTTCAGGCGAAATTTACGACGACGAATTGGCCGAAAATAACATAAAAAACGCTAAAAAGGCGGGTCTTAAAGTCGGCGTTTATTTTTACTCTCAAGCGATAACGCCTGACGAGGCTGCGGAAGAGGCTCTGTATGTGGCGAATAAACTTAAAGAAACAGGAGAAGAAATCGAATATCCCGTTTTCTTTGACTGGGAGAACGAAGAGGGCAAAGGAATGAGAACGGACGGCATGGCGGGAGAGACGATAACCGAGTGCGCCCTGTCGTTCTTAGATAAAATCGAATCCGAAGGATATATACCGGGGGTATATTTTAATCTCTCTTACGGATATAAGCGTTACAACCTCGACAAAATAAAAGATTATTGGTTTTGGTACGCGCAGTACGAGAAGCCTTCGCCGGAGTTTTATTACAGTTACGACGTCTGGCAGTACTCATGTACGGCGAAAGTGGACGGCGTTGACTCAGACGTTGATCTTAATATCCATATAGAAAGCAATTAGATCGATCAGCTGAGAATTTTAAAGGATTACTCGTAACCGTGAGCTTCTTTTAACATCATGTCTTTAACTTTCATAAGTCTTGTCGTAGAACTTCTCTCGTTCTCGTCGAGTTTCATTGAAATATATTTTATCGTTTCCTCGTATTGAGGAATCATAACGTGCTCGAGAGCGTTTACGCGCCTTCTTGTTTTTTCTATTTCAGAAGCCATAAGCTGGCATGATTTTTCAACTTCGGCAAGTCTTAAAAGCTCCGGCATGACGTCTGAAAGCGACTTTACGGCGTAGTCAAGATCGCTTGAGGTAAAAGCGTACCCATAAGGGTAAATGTCAGATTTGTCGGCGGTTTTAAAAGAGCTTTCAAAAACGGGAATAATAACGCTCATGACGTTTTGCTCTTTAATGTTTACGCTCATTTCCTGCATAGGCGCCATCAGAGCCTCGTCGATAGCTTCGTCGCCCATGACGGATCTCGCTACCGCCATATGGGAATCGGCGGCGAGAATTTTACTTTCGACTGTTTTTCGAAGTTCTTTATTTTCGCGCACAAGTATCATAAAGCGGCGCATGAGTTCGTCGCATTTGTCTTTAAGGAGCTTATGCCCGCGCCTTGCGGTCGTAAGTTTTCGTTTTAAATTTGTAAGCTCCATCCTCGTGGGATTTACGTTTAAAACGGCCATTTCGTTACCTTTTTAAATTTTGATTATTTAACGTCGTAATATTTGTCGAGGAGTTCGTTGCTTATTCTTTTAAGTTCGCTCCTGGGAAGAATTCTCAAAAGTTTCCAGCCGAGATCTAGAGTTTCTTCAATGGATCTGTCTGTGTCAAAACCTTGGGCTATATACTCTTCTTCAAATTCATCGGCGAATTTCGCGTAAATTTTATCTATGTCGGTTAAAGCGGCTTCGCCTAAAACAACCATAAGCTCTTTAGCGTCTTTGCCTCTCGCATAGGCTGAAAAAAGCTGGTTCATGGTGTTGGAATGGTCTTCTCTCGTCTTGCCTTCGCCTATTCCCTTATCTTTAAGACGCGAAAGCGACGGCAAAACGTCTATGGGCGGATTTATGCCCTGCCTATATAACTCGCGACTTAAAATAATCTGCCCTTCGGTTATATATCCCGTAAGATCGGGTATGGGGTGAGTTTTATCTTCTTCAGGCATAGTAAGAATGGGTATCATCGTAATAGACCCTTCTTTGCCTTTTTGCCTGCCGGCCCGCTCGTAAAGGGACGCTAAGTCGGTATACATATAGCCCGGATAGCCTCTTCTTCCGGGGACTTCTTTTCTCGCGGCCGAAACTTCTCTTAAAGCGTCGGCGTAGTTCGTAATATCCGTCATGATGACGAGAACGTGCATATTTAAATCAAACGCCAAATACTCGGCGGCGGTAAGAGCCATTCTCGGAGTGGCGATTCTCTCTACGGCGGGGTCGTTAGCGAGATTTGTAAACATGACGGTTCTGTCTATAGCGCCCGTTTCTTTAAAGGACTCCACAAAAAAATTAGATTCCTCGAAAGTGATTCCCATGGCGGCGAACACGACGGCAAACTGACTTTTGGTTCCTAAAACTTTAGCTTGCCTCGCTATTTGAGCGGCGAGATTCGCGTGAGGAAGACCGGACGCTGAAAAAATGGGGAGCTTTTGCCCTCTTACCAACGTGTTAAGTCCGTCTATAGCCGAAACGCCCGTTTCGATAAACTCCTCGGGGTACGCTCTCGCGGCGGGGTTCATGGGCGTTCCGTTTACGTCCATTCTTTTGACGGGGATAATCTCGGGTCCGCCGTCTATTGGTCTTCCAAGCCCGTCGAAGACTCTTCCCAACATATCGGGCGACACGCCGAGTTCCATCTGTCTGCCTAAAAAGCGAACCTTACTCTCGGCTAAATTTATGCCCGTGGCGCTTTCAAAAAGCTGAACAAGAGCGTTAGAGCCGTCGACTTCAAGAACTTTGCAGCGACGTTTTTCACCGTTAGAAAGCTCTATTTCGCCAAGTTCGTCATATTTTACGCCGGATACTTCTCTTACTAGCATAAGAGGTCCCGCGACTTCTTGTATGGTTCTGTACTCTTTTGGCATCAGTCTTCCTCCTTCTCTGATAAAGTCAAAGCTATTTCGGAGTCGAGCGTAGAGATAATTTCATTGTATTCTTTATCTATATTTTCTTCTTCGACGTATTTAAAACGCCCTATGGCTTCTCTTACGGGAAGAGCGGCGATTTTTTCTATGTCCGCGCCTTTATCGAGAGCCGCGCTCGATTTATCATAATAGCTTAAAACAAGCGACGCCATAAGAAATTGTTTTTTAAGGCTCGTGTACGTGTCGACGGGGTGAAACGCCAACTGATGGAGAAAATCTTCGCGTATTGATCTCGCCGCTTCCATTTTCAGGCGATCGGAAGGCGAAAGAGCGTCCATGCCGACTAATTTTACTATTTCGTCAAGCGACGCCTCGTCCGATAAAAGGCTCATAATTCTCGATCTGTACTCGGTAAAGCGTTCGTCTACATTCTCGTTAAACCACTTGCCCAATGAATCGGCGTAAAGGGAATAGGACGTGAGCCAGTTTATAGCGGGAAAATGACGTTTATAGGCAAGGGACGCGTCAAGCCCCCAGAACACTTTAACGATTCTGAGAGTGGCCTGCGAGACGGGCTCTGAAATGTCTCCGCCCGGAGGCGACACGGCGCCTATTATTGAAAGGGCGGCTTCCCTTTCGTCCGAGCCTAAAGCTATCACGCGTCCGGCGCGCTCGTAGAACTGCGCTAAACGGCTGCCTAAATAAGCGGGGTAGCCCTCTTCCCCGGGCATTTCCTCAAGTCTTCCCGACATTTCTCTTAACGCTTCCGCCCAACGCGAAGTGGAATCCGCCATCAGGGCCACCGAATAGCCCATATCTCTGTAATATTCGGCTATCGTTACGCCTGTGTAAACCGACGCTTCGCGGGCGGCAACCGGCATATCGGACGTATTAGCGATAAGAACGGTTCTCTCCATAAGAGACTTACCCGTGTGGGGATCTATAAGCTCGGGGAACTCGTTTAGAACGTCGGTCATTTCGTTTCCGCGTTCGCCGCACCCTATATAGACTACTATATCGGCCTCCGCCCATTTAGCGAGCTGGTGCTGAGTGACGGTCTTGCCGCTTCCGAAAGGTCCGGGGATCGCGGAAGTCCCGCCTTTGGCTATGGGGAAAAGCGTATCTATTACCCTCTGACCCGTAATAAGTGGTTTGTCAGGAGAGAGTTTTTTGGCAATGGGTCTCGCTTTTCTAACGGGCCACTTTTGCATAAGAGTTATATTTTTATCGCCTTTTGAAGAGCTGATAACCGCCACCGTGTCGGTTACTTTGTAATCGCCTTCTTTAATGGACTTTACTTCGCCTTCTATTCCGTAAGGAACCATAATTTTATGGAGGACGACGTCCGTTTCTTGAACGGCGCCTAAAACATCGCCCGCCGAGACGCGATCTCCCGGTTTTAAAACGGGCTTAAAGCGCCACTTAATATCTCTATTTAGGGAAGGCGCCTCGATACCTCTTTTAAGGTTGTTGCCGGTTTTATTCATAATATCGGGAAGAGGCCTTTGAATGCCGTCGAATATGCTTCTAATGAGTCCCGGCCCTAACTCTACGGACAACGGCTCTCCCGTCGACTCCACAGGCTCTCCCGTACCGAGACCGGAAGTCTCCTCATAAACCTGAATAGAGGCTTTATCGCCTCTCATTTCGATTATTTCGCCGATTAAGCGTTCGTCGCTCACTCTCACGACGTCAAACATATTGGCGTCGCGCATACCTTCCGCAACGACGAGAGGTCCCGCGACTTTAATTATTTTACCCTTGCTCATAGACTGACAACCTTTGTATAAAAATGGCTTGTTTTTATTTTAACACGTCCGAACCTACCGCCTGTTCCACGGTTTTTGACACGTTTTTAATTCCCACTCCGTTATTGCCGCTTACTCCCGGTATGGGGATTATCGCCGGAAGAGGGTTGTTTTTGTATTTTTTGATTTCGTCATTAATCTCGCTGTAAAGCTTTTCGGTTATATATATTATGGCGTAACCGTTTTCAGAAAGATTTCTAAGCGTCTTAGCGGCCTCTAAAGGATCATAAAGCGGGAAAATATCAAGCCCTATTGAAGAAAAGCCGCTTATACTGTCCTTATCGCCCATAACGGCTATTTTATACATATACTTCCCTCGCCCTCTTTAGAATGTCGTCTTCTTTGGTTCCGTTTAATTTCCCAGAAAGAATAATCCTTACCGACAGAAGTTCCGCTTCTTTCGCTAAATAGTATGAAACTATGGGATCTATCCCGAAAGACGTTTTCTTGCCTCTTTCGATAATCTCAATAATGAGATCGTCGCAATATTTTTCGAAGTAAGACGCGCCGAGTTTTAATTTTTCGACTATAGCAATAAAGCCGCTCGATTCAAGGAAGGAGTAAAATTCTTCTAAACTCCCGGCGTTACTTACCAAATCTCTCACGTCGACGAGAGAGCATGGACAAACCGAATCTTCCATAAACTCTTTTGATTTATCGGAAATTATGCTTCTATATACTATTTTTATATCGGAGGAAAAAACCACACGCTCCGCAATTTCGTTGAAAATAGAGCTGTCTTTATTATTTTTAGAGCGGTTTAACATCTCTTCCATTGACTTTTTGTCAAGGATAATATCGGCTCGCTGCGCGGAACGCGTTCTTGCTAAAACGTCGTAAGCTTTTCTTGTGGGATCCGTCATTTCTTTTGGAAGAGCTTCAAAATCATGCGACTTGCAAGCGTCGTAAATTTTTAAGGGGTCGTAAACGCCTGGGGCAATAAGCAGGTTTTTAGCGTCCAAGTCGAAAACGGAAGCCTTTAGCGCCGCTTTTAAGTTATGATAATCGTTTTTTATTATAAGAGAATCGAACTGAGATATATCTTTAACCAGTTCCTTGATAAGTTTCCACAACTCTTCTCTTTGCTTTTTGATGGATACGGAGTAATCCTCGTTCTCTATTTCGTATCCTTTCGCGTTCAACAGCGCTGCCGCGTCTTTATATGATTTAGAAGAAACAAGCCTTTTAATATCGGACGAACTGAGAAGAGAAAGTTCTTTTACTCTTATTCTCCCGACGGCGTAAACATAATCGGCATCTTTCAAAACTCAGTCCTCCAAAAAAAGCTAAGAAAAGAGTATGCTTCCGGCGAGAGCTTTAAGGTCGTCGGAAGAAGACTCAAAAATCGCTTTAAACGTTAAATTTATTTCGACGTCGCCGTAAACGAGAATAACGCCCTTGCCGTTAAAGTCGGGGCGCGACTTTAAAACGAGTTTTTTGTCTCCAGGGAGAGATTTATTTATATCGTCGCAAAAATTTTTTGGGACGCTTTTTTTGTCTTTCTCGGACACAACAAGGACTCCCTCGCCTTTCTGCGCGTTGTTTAAGGCGAGATTTTTTAAAATTTCATAGTATTCCGGACCTTCTAAAGAGTTAAGCTCCGCAAGAGCGTCGTTTAAAACTTTATTTAAGAGGTTTACTTTCTTAGAAAGAAGATTCTGCCTCTCTTTCATTTTTTGAGAGCTTTCGGCAAGGCGCAAAATCTCGGAAGCTTTGTTTTTAGACGAGAGAATTATTTCGTTTGATTTTTTCGACGCTTCTTCTTTAGAACGGCTTATTATTTCCTCCGCTTCGGCGTTCGCGTCTTTAATTATGGATTCACACTCCATATCGCAGTCGCGTTTTAAAGAGGCTAGGATTTTTTCTGTTCCCGACATAAACTTTTTAGCGGCAAAACTAAATTAAAAAAGCCGCGTAATCCTTTCGTTTAATATTAGACAACTACATTATTTGTAACCTGAATGATCGCTAAAAGGGAAATAAGGAGCGCTAAAACGGCGTAAGTTTCGACCATGGCGGCGAAAATTATACCTTTACTGCTCTGGTCGGGATTTTTGGCGATAATACCCACGCCGCCTACCGCCGCTTTAGCCTGCGCTATGGCGGAAAAATAACCGACTATTATAATGGGGAGACACGCGCAAAAGTAAGCGATACCTTTTTCAACGGTCACCGGGTAAACGTCGCCGCTTCCGCCGCCCAAAACTCCGGCGTTGGTCAAAAGAAGAATGGCCGTTAAAAATCCATAAAGCCCCTGCGTGCCTGGCAGAACCTGCATAATAAGAACTTTACCAAATTTAGAGGGATCTTCCGTTATAACTCCGGCGGCGGCCTCTCCGACCATTCCCGTTCCTCTCGCGGAACCTATGCCGGGAAGCGCGACGCTTAACGCCGCTCCGGCCATAACAAATACAAGACCTGTAGTAATAGTCATTTTAATTTTCCTCCTTGAGTTTATATGTTTTTGTGTTTATTCCGAATGGGGCGAGCGCTCTGCCTCCGCCCTCATAGAACTTTCCGAAGAACTCGACATATTGTAATCTGTTGGTGTGGACATACGCGCCGATAAGATTTATAGCGAGGTTAGCGGTATGACCTATAAGACCTACGACTATAAGCATGATTATCTTTAAAGTTTTGTTTGACGGGAGCATACAAAGCATATTTACAACTTGCGCTATAACGCCCGTCGAAAGCCCTAAGGCTAAGAGCCTCGCGTATGAAAGAACGTCGCCCAAATAGCCGCTCACCAAGTTGTAAAGTCCGTATAACCCGCTTCCGAATTTTCCGATAACGCTTTTTGAATCGCGCCCCGCCGTAAGAATCACGAGAATAACGCCTACTATGAGAGCGGGAGTTCCCGTGGTTCTCAGCCAATCGGGTATTTCGGTGAACATACCGAAAAATATCGGGCAGAAGCCGTATATCGTGACGGCTGTCGGGACGAACTCGCAAAACGCGTCGAACTTTTTATTGTGTCTAAACAGATTTACCGATTTTATAGCGACGCCTGTAAAAAGATGAACAAGACCGAAAATAAAGCAATAAACGAGGAGCTCCATAAGATCGTTTAAAGGGTCTATCCATATTGCGGTTGAGGCGAATTTATCGGTGTTAAAGAAGTTAGAGCCTATGACGTTAGGCATATCCCCAAACCAGCTGCCGTACATAGCGCCCCAGAAAACCGTGGATATTCCGCAATATAAGTACATTTTAAGGGTATTGCGCATCTTTTTTTCGGGCTTAAATTTTATTAAAACAAACAAAATCGCGATCACTATTATAAGCCCGTATCCCGCGTCGGACAGCATCATGCCGAAGAAAAAGTAGTAGAAAAACGACATTATGGGAGTGGGGTCTATGTCGGTTTTGCCGGGGCTCGAATACATCTCGGTTATGTTCTCGCAAGGCTCGGAAAAACCGTTGTTTTTAAGCATAACGGGAACGTCTTCGTCTTCGGAAGGCTCTTCTATTATTACTGCGGCCGTATATTTTTCTTCGACTTTATTTTTAAGTTTTTCGCTCTTTATTTCGGGGATATAACCCGTAATAAGCATAAGCTTTTGGGTGTGGACGACTTTTTTTAAAGCTTCCGACCTGTCTTTTTCTATAGAGTAGTAGTCGATAAGAAACTCAATTTTTTCATACCACGAAATTGACGAGTCGATTTTTTTAGAGGATTCGGAAATACTTTTTTCCAATGATTCGATTTCGCCTTTAAGTTGTTCTTCCTCCTCCTTAGGGGTAAGGGCGACGGGTTCCGAAACCTCGGAAAAACCTAAATCCTTGATTGACTCGAGAACCGCGTTTCTGTCGTTTTTAAGGCAAAAAAGTACGGCGCAAGTTTCGGTATCGTCCGATGAAACTATCTCGCAATCCAAAGATTCTATCAAGGGGTTTCTCTCGGCTAAAAATGAGAGTATTTCGGTTTTATCATACTTTTTGGGAAAGCTTCCGATTAAAGCGGATGTATTCAGAGTGCCTTTAAAATTTAAGGGTATGTCAAGATTAAGCCAAGGGCGGAGATAGTCGATTCTCGTTTTAAGTCTCGCGATTGAAACATAAGCTTCGGAGATGTTCTCTTGCTCGTCTTCAATATTTCTTGCCACTTCGTAAATTTTATCGCTTTCGGATGATAAATCGTCGTACTCTTTATCGGAAAGAAGTTTCTTCTCGTTGAGAAACGATAGAAGTCCTCCGCTTTTCACGCCGTGTTTTTTAAGGATTTGAAGAGCGTTCTCAGCCGTGCGCGATCTTTTGGAAAGCTCTTCTATAGAGTCGAAGGCGTCCGTCGTGCCGCCGCCTTCAAAATCCTCAGGCGAACAAAGCTCCACAAAACCGTTTCTTTGGAGCGTTTTAAGGATTTTATCGCAGTCGCGAACGTCGGCGACTATCTCAATTTTCTTAATTTTTAGTTTAGCCATAATTTTCTTTTTTCCTAAAGCGCCAACACTTTTAAGTTTTTGTCAAAACAACGCAGCGCGTCTATAATATCGGGGGGGGGGGTGATAAAACTGCTAAGATTCCTATTTAAGGGCGCGGCTCCTTACGGCTTTAACGGCTTTTTTATATTTTTCCGGGTCGACTTTAAAAATATCGTCGTTTTCTACGGTTTCGGTCTTATTTAAAATCGCGTCCGCTTCTTTTAAAGCGGTATCTTCGATTTTATCGGCCTTCTCCTTAGCGTCCGCAATGATAGCGGCCGCCGCTTCGGTCGCTCTGTTTTTAGCGTCTTTTATAATTTCTTTAGCTTTAATATTAGCTTGGGCGATTCTCTTTTCCCCTGATTTTTCGCAATCGAATATAGCCTTTACGGTATCGGACGCCATTTAAACTCCCCCACAGTGAATTTGTTAATAATTTAACACTTTTTTTCTCTTTTTTCAATAGAGATATTGTTTTTTTAGAAAAAATTTACAAATTTTTTAAAAACTGTGGCGATGGGGATAAAAACTATTGAAACGAAAATTTTAAAAATATATAATTGCTATGGTGATTTATTATGAATATTAAAAAATCCTGGTGCGTAGACAATAACGGAAAACCTGTTTTTGACGAAAACGTAAAAAAATATATATCCGTAAGACCCTCAAAAAGACAACTTCTTTTTAACGACGTCAGGTATTATAACTTCATACATTTCGGCATGAACACTTTTACCGACCGCGAATGGGGAAAAGGTCATGAAGACCCCAAAATTTTTAACCCTTCCAAACTCGATACGGACATGTGGTGCGAGGTTCTAAAAAACGGCGGTTCCAAAGGGATTGTTTTTACCGTGAAGCACCATGACGGGTTTTGTCTTTACGACAGTAAATTTACTGAACATACGGTTATTAGCAGCCCTTTTAAACAAGATATTTTAAAGCTACTTTCGAAAAGTTGCCAAAAGTATAAGTTAAAATTAGGGATTTACTTATCTCCATGGGATATGACTGAAAAATTGTATGGAACTGATGGTTATAACGATTTTTTTGTAAATCAGTTACAAGAACTTTCGTTAAATTACGGCGAAATTTTTTGCTTTTGGTTTGACGGAGCGTGCGGAGAGGGCGAAAATGGAAAAAAACAAGTTTACGATTTTAAAAGATATTACGAAGTAATAAGAAAATATCAGCCAAACGCGGTAATTTCCATTACAGGGCCAGACGTAAGGTGGATAGGAAACGAAGGCGGAAAAACAAGAAAAAGCGAGTGGAGCGTGGTTCCGTTTGAAAATATAAGCGGCTCTTCCGAAAACTCGCAGAAGCGCGAGGACGAACCACCCATAAATTTTGACCCGTATAATGAGGATTTGGGAAGCCGTGAAAAACTTCTCGGCAAAAATAATCTTATATGGTACCCTGCCGAAGCGGACGTGTCTATAAACGGCGGCTGGTTCTACCACGACGACAAATATTATTTTGATAGAAATGAAAATCCCTCAAAATCGCCTTCCGCCCTCTCCGACATTTTTTTAGATACGGTGGGCGGAAACGCTTCTATGCTGTTAAACGTACCCCCAGATAAAGATGGAGTTATAAACGAAAGAGAAATAAAAACGCTTAACGAGTTTGCGAACATACTAAGAAGCGTGTTTTATAAAAAAGTATTATTTAACTTATCGATATTAACTATTGGCGGAGATGAAATAGAATATAATCAAGAAGGATTTATGCTTCACAATAACGAGGCCGGGTTTAAGATACGCGGCAAAGAGCCGTTCGACGTTATTTTTATTGAGGAAGACGTCAAATACAGCCAAAGAATAGAAGAATTTGAAATTTTTGAGCGTAACAAAAAAATATATGAAGGATCCGTTATAGGTTCGGGAAAAATAATAAGATTTAACAAAAACGCAAATCTTCGCGAAATAAACGTTATTATCACCCAATCGAGAAGCAATCCCGTAATTAAGAAAATAGAACTGTATAAACAGAAAAACTAAGCTTTTGACAGTGATTTGTACGTTTTAAATCTTTTTTTTATTGTTCATGATTTCTTAACACATTACTAATTCTACCATTTTATAATGATTATGGAGTGTTGTGAAAACTTAAATATTACAAAGCAATTTTAAATAAATTTAATATTTTTGCGGAGGAATTAGTTTATGTCACAGAAAAAAACCGTCTTTATGACGGGCGGCACGGGAACAATGGGTTGGGCCGCTTTCCAGGAACTCCTTAAAAGACCGGATGAAGTAAATATCAGACTTCTCGTCAGAAAAAGCGTGAAAAATTTCGCTCTTCTTAAAGATTACCTCTCCCATCCTAACGTTATGGTTATTTGGGGCGATCTGCTTGATTACGATAGTATTTTGGAAGGCGTGGCGGGTTCTGATTACGTGCTTCATATCGGCGGAATGGTGTCTCCCGCCGCCGATTATAAGCCTTATTCCACGTTAAAAACAAATACGACCGCCGCTGAATATATTTGCAGAGCCGTGTTGGAGCAGCCTAACGCCGACGATATTAAAGTTTGCTATATAGGCTCTGTGGCCGAAACCGGGTCGAGAAACTACCCCATTCACTGGGGGCGCACAGGCGATCCTATTAAAATGTCTATATACGACCATTACGCCGTATCAAAGACAATAGCCGAAAGAACGTTTGTGGAAAGCGGTATAAAAAACTGGGTGGTTATGCGTCAGTCGGGAATACTCCACCCCGCCCTTTTCCATAATATCGAACCCATAATGTACCACGTCCCCCTTAACGGCGTTCTTGAATGGGCTACCGTGGAGGATTCCGGCAGACTTATGGCGAACTTTGTGACGGCGGACGACTTACCGCCCGAATTTTGGAACAACTTTTACAATATAGGTTCGGGAAGAGAATACAGACTTACAAATTACGAGTTCGAAAAGCTCCTTTTAGGAGCCATTGGTTTAGGCGACCCCAAAAATTTATTCGACCCCAACTGGTTTACGCTTAAAAATTTCCATGGTCAGTTTTACGCCGACAGCGACAAACTTGAAAATTATCTTCACTTCCGTGAAGGTCTTCCCGTCGAATTGTATTTTGAAAGAATGGCTAAACAGACTGAATTTTATTTTAGGATTCCGCGCTACATACCAACTAAAAAGCTTATAGCGATGTTCGCAAAACCTTTTATGAAGAAAATTGTCGAAACTGAAAGGTGGGGTACTCTTAACTGGATAAAAGTGAAGGATCCGTTGAGAATTTCCGCTTACTACGGAACATATGAGGATTGGCAGAAAATAGGCGCCTACTGGTCGATGTTTGATTTAAAGACATATGACAAAAAGAATTCCGCCGCGGACGAATATAAGCTTGACCACGGCTACGACGAGACTAAACCTGAATCGGAGCTTGATTTAAACGACATGAAACAGGCGGCCGAATTTAGAGGCGGCAAGTGCCTTTCAAAGAAAATGACGAAAGGCGACCTCTCCACTAAGCTTAAATGGAAGTGCGGAACATGCGGTGAAGAATTTGAGGCGAGTCCAAACTTAATATTAAAAGGCGGTCACTGGTGTCCTAAGTGCATAATTCCCTTAGAAAAATGGAATTACGACGAGGTGGCGAGAACAAACCCGTTTTTCGCGCAAGTCTGGTACAACGACCACTCCCCGGACGAACATAACGTATACCGCTTCGACGAGATATTTGAAGGCTGGGAAAGCAAAATATAGAATCAAAACAAAGAATTTATGCGCCGGTTTTTATTGCCCGGCGCTTTATTTTTTGGTTTTTGTTTAAGTTTTGGCGCTAAAAGTATCTTTTCTATAAAGCGAAAAAAAGCCCGCCGGGTCTTAATTTGGTTTTATCTATTGATTTTGTTTTCCATCTATGGTAAACTAAACTGAAAATAAATTTAAGGTACGCTTTAGGGAAGTTTAAAATGAAAAAGAGTCGTTTTTCATTAGTTTTATCGTTGTTAATATTGCCGCTTTTCGCTTTTAACGCATTTGCCGAAGGGTCTCAGGAAACAAGCTCCGAAGGGAACGCGTTAAAATTTTCGGAAATATTTAAAACCTTTATTGATTGCAAGTCGGCGTATATCTCTTTAGCGGTATTTTTTATAGCGTTTATCTTTCTTATTGTTTTCAGAAAAAAGATCTATAAAAGTTTATCGTCGGGAAATAAAGACAAAATGTCCGGAGTTTTTCTTATCGCTTTTGGTCTTATGTCCGGCGTATGTTTAGTTTTCGCTCTCATTACCGACGGGAAGTCGTGGTCGAGAACGTTTCACCAAATTGACAATTTCCCCTTCCCCATTTCACAATTTTCCGATTACCTAGCGGGGGTTCATTTGGCTTCGACCTCTCAATTTAGCGAACTCTCGAAATATTTTTCGCCTTTCGCAATAATGATATATCTTTTTCTTTCAAAATTTATGCCCGCCGATATAGTAAAAAGTTACAACGTTATCGTTGAATCTTCCATGATAAGGAATCAATCGATAATGTTTCTCTATCTTTTAGTAGTGCTTTTTACTTGCGCCTCGATTTACAAAATCAATCAAAATATACTATTAGAAACGCGCCGCGATTATATAAAGGAAATACTTCTTATAGTTCTCTTTTTATCGTTCCCGTCTGTTTATTGCATTGAACTCGGAAATATAGCCGGAGTAAGTCTCGCTCTATGTTCTTTATATATTCTTTTGTACTGTTTCGGCAAAAAAAAGCAAAGGGAATTTGCGCTCGTGGCTCTCGGCGCGGCCGCGGCGATTACGCCAAGTACAATCATCTTCGCTTTGCTTATGTTTGATGGCTCTAAAACGAAAAAACGCATATTTGACACTTTAAGAGCTATTCTCTATTGCGCGATTCTCTCTTTCTCGTCTTCTTTTGTAATAGGCTCTTGGAACGCTCTCTCGTACTTTAAATTTTATTTTACCATAACTCCCGATTTTGCAGAACTCGGCAACACGAGCGTTGCGAATCTCTTTGTTTTCCTTGGCGTTAAAAATACCGCGATTTTATGGCTTATGACTTTAGTTACGACTCTCATAGCCTTGATGTGCATGATAGTTCTTAAAAAGCCGTGGATGAAAGCTTTGGCGGGGTTATACATCATGCTTAACTTTTTCGAGTTTTCGTCGCCGGAACTTTTGATTTTCGCGACTGTTCCTCTTATACTTCTCCTTAGAGAAAAAAAGCATGAACCTATCGACTGGGTGGCGCTCTTAGACCTTTCTTTCATTATTATTCCCATTCCGGCGTGGTATTATTTTGACGAGAATAAATTTAGCGCTTTCTTATCGTCCCTTAATTTAGACTATACGGTGTGCGCTAACAATCTCTTCTCTTTAGCCGCCGTGCAGGCAGCGCTTATTATTCTTATAACGGAAATGGCGAGGGAATTAAAAGAGAGGACGAAAACCGCTAAAACCGCCGCCCCCAATGTGTCTGACAATAAAGAAG
>CAYUEV010000001.1:0-167266 GCA_964443825.1 uncultured Eubacteriales bacterium | reverse complement strand
TATGCCGTCCTAAAGCAAGACTTATTTTGCCGCGCTTGCTTTTCTTTTCTCTTAAGTAGCGGATGATTGCTTTTTCCGGCCGATAAAGCAGACGGCGGAGCGCGAAAGCGCGACTGAAGTTTTCAAAGCCGCCGACGCTATGAAGTGAATGCGAATAATGAACAACATCCGTAACCGAGCCGCAGAGGCGGTTTACAGCGATCTGATTTACAACTGATAGAACCCGCACAAGGAAAGTCCGCTGTCAACCGATGGCGGCTTTTCTATTTCGGCAAGTGTTCAAGAAATCATAAAATCCCATGTATGGCCGAGGCGTGTACAAATTTTCAAAAAACGCTTGACAAGAAAACTTGGCATTGTTATACTGATGACAAGAAAACTTGGTGCGGAGGCGTTTTATGAAGAAAGAAGAAATCTTAAAAGCAAGCCGAGAAGAGAATAAAAACAAAGATTTAGCCGAAATGGAAGTCATACGTCAAGCCGGAACTTACGCAGGAAGCGTAGGCGCTTTAGTGTGTTGCGTTATTTCCTTGCTATCTTCCCAACTTGCCCATATTATGCTTTACAGTCCGTGGGCTATATACTTCAGTATCACTGCAACACAATCGTTAGTACGTTTTATCAAGTTAAGACGCAAGAGTGATTTGATATTTGTAATTCTGTTTCTGGGTCTTGACATTTTTGCTTTTGTCGGATTGGTTAATCGCCTTATAGAGATTAGCGTATGAATGAAAAATTAAAGCTGAAAAACCATCTAAAAGAAGCGCGTTCCGAAGCAAATCTTTCTCAAGCTCAACTTGCGGAAATGGTGGGCGTATCCCGAAATACGATAAGCTCTATCGAAACCGGGCAGTTTAATCCGACTGCCAAATTAGCTCTTATCCTATGTATTGCTTTAGACAAAAAGTTTGAAGATTTATTCTATTTTTAGGAGGTCGTTATGGAAAAAAATATTGTTGGTCTTGGGAATATTTATATCAGTCGTTGGCATTGTCAATATAAAGGGAAATATCAGCGCGATACGCTCCCATAACCGAAGGAAAGTGAAAGAGGAAGACGTCCCCAAATACGGAAAAGCTGTCGGTACGGAAATACTTTTAATCGGCGTCTCTCTTGTTTTATCATATGCCGTAACGTCTTAGAATGTAGATGTAATACCTTATATCATTATTCCGGCGCTCATTATTGGTTTGGCATTTATCCTATATGGACAAATCAAGTATAATCACGGTATATTTTAACAATTAAAAACGAAATAATGGCTTTCACATAAGACATTATTTCACAGCGTCCAAGCGTAAAAACTTGGGCGCTTTTTGCGCCCTGAAGCGCACATTTAGAAGAAATCGAAAAAGCGTAACGCTTATCGCCTTAAAATACAGTGAGGGGAGAAAACTCTTTCCCCACTGTATTTTGATTTGCAAATAGCAACAAAATAAGACCTCTCATTAGGTACGTTAATCAATACTTTTTTGTTGCAATAACTACATTTAGCGGTGGTTGCGTCATTGTTAATCTGCATTGCGTGCTATATGACGATTATCGTGCTATTATTGACTTATCATAACACAGGAGGCAATGTACAATGTTTAGCGAAAATTTGAAAACACTTAGAAAACGAAAAGGTTATTCACAAGAGGAATTAGCAGTCAGACTTCATGTAGTCAGACAGACTGTCTCCAAATGGGAGAAAAATTTGTCTGTGCCAGATGCAGACACTTTAATTCGCTTGGCTGAAATATTGGAGACAATATGAAGTGACCTCCAGATTGCAGAAACGTGGATTTACCTGTAAACTGTTGGATGACACAAACAATCAACGGTAACAGGGATTACCACATACAATAGGAGGCCACATATGAATACTATAGTTTATATTGGAATGGATGTCCATAAGGAAAGTTATACTTTATGCTGCTACAGCTACGATACGGATAAGGTTGAGTACAAACAGACGATACCGGCAGACTACAGGCTGATTCTAAAATACATGGAGCAGGTCCGCGGCCGCTATGAGGGCGATGTAGCCTTTGTCTGCGGATATGAAGCCGGATGCTTGGGGTATTCGCTTTACCATCAGCTCAGAGACCACGAAGTGGATTGCAAGATCCTTGCACCGACGACGATGGCGGTAACAAACACGGACCGCGTGAAAACTGACAGGCGGGATGCGGCCAACATAGCGAGATGCCTGGCATTCCATACTTACAGCGAGGTGCATGTTCCGGATGACGAGGATGATTCGATAAAGGAATTTATCAGGATGCGGGACGGTCAGAACCGCATGCTTAAACAAATCAAGCAGCAGATACTGGCATATGTGTTAAGGTCGGGGAAGAAATTCGAAGGCGGGAAAACATACTGGACAATGGCCCACCTCAAATGGCTCAAATCTCTGGATTTAGGCGGGGTCAAGGGAGAAACGCTGAAAGAGTATCTCATCACGTATGATTATCTTGTGGAAAAGATAGCCCGGCTGGACCAGCGCATAGGGGAACTGGCAGGGAATGAAAGATATGCAGAGAAAGTAAAGAGGATGAGCTGCTTTATCGGGGTAAAAACACATACGGCCTTATCAATGATTGTAGAGATTGGAGATTTTGACAGGTTTGAGAACGCCCAAAAATTCGCAGGATTTTTAGGGCTTGTGCCAAGCGAGGACTCGAGCGGCGGGAGCACCCGCAGGTACGGCATTACAAAAGCGGGGAACAGCCATCTGCGAAGGCTGATGGTCGAGGCGGCGCAGGGCTATACGCGGGGAGCCGTGGGCCATAAATCAATTGCCCTCAGGCAACGGCAGAAAGGATGCCCTCCGGAGGTTATAGCCTATGCGGACAAGGCAAACGAAAGGCTTCGGAGGAAATTTTACAGGATGACCCTGAAAAATGGAATCAACCGAAATATCGCCACGACGGCTATAGCAAGAGAACTCGCATGTTTCATGTGGGGAATGGCAACCGGGAATATATCCTGATATGACATTCATCAGATTCAGTCAAGGCTGCTTCGCACCGCTTGCGCGGCAGGGCCTGTGACAGAATCATCTGAATGTCATGAGTATCAGCCAAGCAGATGAATCTGATGGCATCAGATATCATCTGCACGACAAAGCAGGCACTGGGCACAGGGGCGGAGTCTTGGAGCACTCTAAGGTCCGAATCATTTACGACACACCTCTGTTGACACTATATTTTATGAATATTCTGATTCACGCTCGGAGACGGTAAGATTCACGGCGGACCATTGACCTGTTGGTAACCAATCCACGTATAACAGAGTGGCCAAGGCCGGGGACTGTTAGTCCAAGGCTCTGCCTCTGTACCCAGTGTTACAATTTAAGAACAGAAAGGGTGAATGTGATTTCTTGAAAAAAACACTTGACAGGAGGTCACTTCATAACAGGTGTCTGTAAGTGAATTGTTAGGAACAAAAATCGCAGGTGAAAATATTACCAGTGATGTTGCAGAACAGTTATCCAGAATAAATGAACAACTTTCGATTAAAAATAGCCGTTCCCGTCGTATCTGGATAATCTTAGCGATTATATTTGTGGTCGGTATTCTATTGTATGTTTTGGGCATTGCTACTTTTTTCGGTACTCAAAACATTGACAGTAATTCTCAGAATAATTATCCAGCAACAACGGATGAAGCGATAATGACAGATGAATAAATCTGTAAAAATCGTTCTCAATTATGTATGCCGCCGTGTATGGGTAAACCATAGCAGCGGTTTTTCTTCGCCTATCGGCTGTCTCTGTCAAAGGATTTCTTTCGTGGTTTCTGCTGTCTGCCCTGCTCCTGCAACTGCCTGAGCCTGTTTCGGACGCTCTCTTTTTCGGGCGGTTTCTGTGGTCTGCGCTTTCCCTTAGCCTGTCGCTCCCACTCGGCAAGATTGCGGTTATACTGTTCCACAACGACTTCCGCTTCTCGGTAGGTTGCCATAAACGCCTGTACATCGGGATAACCGTCCTCTTTCAGAATGTCGGGCAGAGCGTCCAGCATAGCGGAGATTTTTGTTTCCGTTTGCTGTATCTGCTCGGTAAGCACCTTTCGCTCCTTGCCTTTGAATACACCCTTGGTTTCGGCAAGCTGTTGTTTCAGCTTCGGCAGAACATCGTCCTGCAAGCTGCGGATTTCTCTCGCCCTGTTCTGCACCCGTATCATCAAATTCCGCATTGTGCGGAACTCCGCCATATTGATATCCAGCGTAGGTTTCGGCGGCATATCCTGCTGGCGGATAAGCCCTTGCAGAAAATCTTTTGCCTTGCTGACAATGCTTCGGAACAGATTGGGAAGCCATCCGCTTTTACCGATAGACTGGTCGACTTTTTTGTGAATTTCCATCTGCTTGACCTCGATGATCTTCGCTTCGGATATTCCAGATAAAAGCGCCATATCCGCCGTCCTGTTTCATTCCTGCCTTGCAGCGTTGTCGGCTGTGATCTCTGCGGCTTTTGAGTTGTTCTTGCCTATTTTCTTTGTCGGCAGATACACGCTGTTTTTGTCAAAAACCTTCAAGTGCTGTTCGGGGTCGAAAATGTGCCGGTTAATGAGTTCCGTGTATGCTTCCTTTACCTCCCGAAGAGAAGCCTCGCTCTTGAAGCGGTCATCCTTTACGGTAAACAGGTGGCTTTCGTAAACATCTCCCTTTTTGATAACGGTGCAGCCTTTTCGGATTTGCCCGTCCTCGCTGGTGATTTCTTTCTTGGTGCGTACCCGTTTGCCCGTTTCATCAAAGAATACGCTTCGGGTTGCAATCTTCACATCTGGTTCGGGAAGCAGTTTCCTTTCGCTGAAAATCAGGTGGATGTGGTAGTTGGTCTTGCGATTGTTGTAGTGGAGCGCTGGACTATAGTCAATAAAGTGGACAAGTAAAATTACGGAAAAATTCCGATTCAGCCTGGTTTGGGGGGGGGCAGGCCGTGGTTATGAGAATGGGGTCTGATGGAATTGTGGAAGCCGGAGATATAGGTAACAAGGCTCTGTTTGAGTTGCTCGACTGACTGAAAAGCACGTCGGTTCAACTCCTCCTTTTTCAGGTACTTGAAAAAGCACTCCATCACCGCGTTGTCATACGGGCGAGCGACATTGAGCCAAGGAAAATCAAATGACTGCGGTATCCGTTCATTCAATATGGAAAGGTGACGCCGGTATAAAGCGATCCCGGCGACGGAAAAAGCGTCTTTTTGCCGCCTGTCGCCGCCATAATCACAATGGGCGAGCCTCTGCCGACCACAAATTCGGAGGAGCCGCCGACGCCAATCACTGTAACCTATCGGACCGCGGAGGATGACGCAGACGACACGATCGCCCCCCCCCGCGCTTTAAACGTCTTATCCGCGTAGCGAAAGAAACATGATATGGCAAAAAAAGATATGAAAAGCTCAACTATGAACCGCTTGAAAAATTAAGCGAGACAGTAAGGATAATATTGTTTTCAGACTTGTCTTTGACGAAAAATTGCCATCCACAGACGGCGGGAAACGGCGGAAGCGTCCATGTGACTCGGCAAGACGGCAATAGTATTGAAAGGATAATTAACCGCCTGTTTTATAAAAAGTATCAAGATAAGCCACTGCGACGTCTATGTGTAGTTTGTTTTCGCACAGCGAGAAATATCGGAGCGGCGCCGGGGCATGCTCCGTTCAGACACACGGACAAGTATATGCTTAACATATTTACGATGTTTTCGCATAATATTCACTCCGCGAGGGTCACGGAAACGACCTATTCTCCGAATTTTTCCTTGCGGAAGTTCAACGACATAATCAGCCGCAATGGTAAATTTGGCGCAAAAAAGTATATGCTAAATGGCATGGAAAGTTTTTTGAATAATTTGATGCGGAAACAGAAAAACGCCGTATTGATATAAAACGCAACAAGGCGCTTATGTTCTCCATTTTGGGGGACTGCGTCGTCAAGGTGTGCGATACGATAGCGCAATTGGGAAGGACACGCAGGACGCCGTCAAAACGAAAATAATCGAGTCTGATTTTGAATTTGAAAGCGCTGAGGTCGGCACGACAAGTACGGAAATAATCAACAATCCTTTTGCCAATCTCGTCAAAAACAGCTATGGAAAAAAACCCATGCTTGTTTGACAAAAAACATTATTATGAGAATTGCCTTGACAGCTCCTAAAAGGATTTTATTTTTTTAAAGTATATTTAAACCGCGGCTGCCGACCGCAGTTTTTTAAGAATTATAACCTAACTTAAAAGCCTCGAAATTAAGATCAAGAAATTTAGGCGGTACGGACTTTTTTAAAGCCGTTTCCCAGATTTCTTTTTTTATGTCGAAAAATTTCGCGGCGGCGCCCATCATGACGACGTTTACGGTTTTTAAAGATCCCGCGCTTTTAGCGAGTTTCTGCGCGTCTAACGCTACTAAGTTACATTTGTTTTTAAGCTCGTCTAAAATACCGTCGGGGTAATCTATCTCGCCGGACGCTACCGGCATAGGGTCGATTTCTCTTGTATTTACTATCGCCGTACCGCTTTTTTTAATATAAGAAATATATCTCGCTGCCTCTAAAGGCTCGAACGCCAAGATAAAATCAGCCTCGCCCTTATCGATTACGGGAGAGTATATTTTTTTGCCGAATTTTACGGCGGTTTCAACAGAGCCCCCTCTCTGGCTCATACCGTGGACTTCGGATACTTTTACGTCGTACCCGGATTCTAAAGCGGCACGACCTAAAATCCGGCTCGCTAAGAGCGTCCCCTGTCCGCCTACGCCTACTATCATAACGGAAACATTTTTATTCATATCAATCACCATTTTTAATAGCGTCGAACGGGCAAACTTTAGAGCATACTCCGCAGCCCGTGCACTGAGAGCCGTCGATTTTTGATTTGTTATTTTTAAAGCTTATCGCGGGACAACCTGTTTTTACGCACATTTTGCAGGATTTGCACTTATCGGTATCGACAAAAAACGGTTTTTCACGCTTGACGTATTTTAAAAGCGCGCATGGTCTTCTTGAAATTATAAGAGAAGGCTCTTGTTTTTCTAATTCCTCGTGAATCACTTTTCTTGTTTCTTTAATATCGTATGGATCTACAACTCTTACGTTTTTTATCCCGACAGCGTAGGCCAAAGCCTCGATATTGACGGCGGTCGCGGGGTCGCCTTTAATGTTTTTACCCGTAGTAGGGTTTTCTTGATGACCTGTCATGCCGGTAATTGAATTATCAAGAATTATTACCGTTGACGCGCTGTTATTGTAAGCTATGTCTATTAAACCCGTTACGCCCGAATGGATAAAAGTAGAATCCCCGATAACGGCGACTGATTTATTTGAGCCTTCCGGGCGGGCTTTGTTTCTCCCATGAAGAGCCGAAACAGACGCGCCCATGCAAATTACCGTGTCTATCGACTGAAGAGGGCTTAAGGCGCCTAAGGTGTAACAGCCGATGTCGCCTGAAACAACGGCTTTTTCCTGCTTTAAGGCGTAAAACAACCCTCTGTGGGGACACCCGGCGCATAAAACGGGAGGTCTTTTCGGGACGGGAACGTTAAGAGTAATGCAATCGTCCTCAATTCCCAAAATAACCTTTTTAATAAGATTCTGCCGGTACTCCCCTTCTAAAGTGAATACGTCCTTGCCTAAAACTTTTATGCCTAATTTTTTACAGTGGTTTTCGATAAACGGGTCAAGTTCCTCTATTACATATACTTTCTCGCATTGATTCGCAAAATCTTTAATTATCTTTTCGGGGAGAGGATAAACCATTCCGAGTTTAAGATACGACGCGTTCTCGCCTAAAGCTTCTTTAGCGTAATTATAACAGTCGCCCGCCGTAATAACTCCGATTTTTTTACTGTAATACTCGGTTTTATTAAGTTCCGTTTCCTCGCAAAATTTTAATTCCTCAACTTGCCTTTTTTCAATTTCGGTATGCCTCGGAATGGAGTACGCCGGCATCATTACGTATTTCGCGGGATCTTTTTTGTACTCTTTAAGCGGGACTTCGCGTCTTTCTCCTGTTGTTACGACGCTTCTCCCGTGAGAAACTCTCATAGTAAGTCTTAAAAGAACGGGAGTATCGAATTTTTCGGAAAGTTCAAAAGCGTATTTCGCGTATTCAAGACATTCTTGCGAGTCGGAAGGCTCTAACATGATAATTTTAGCGCTCTCGGCGTAATGCCTTGAATCCTGCTCGTTTTGAGAGGAAAACATACCGGGGTCGTCGGCCACTCCTATAACGCACCCGCCGTTTACTCCCGTGTAAGACGCCGTAAAAAGAGGGTCGGCCGCGACGTTTAAACCTACGTGCTTCATACCGCAAAACGATCTCGCGCCCGCAATAGACGCTCCCATCGCGGTTTCGCAAGCGACTTTCTCGTTAGGCGCCCATTCGCTGTGTATTTCATCGTATTTAGCTAAATTTTCGGTTATTTCCGTGCTGGGCGTGCCGGGATAACTTGAGGCGACGCGGCAGCCGCCCTCGTAAAGCCCTCTCGCAACGGCTTCGTTGCCAAGCAATAATTCCCTGGACATAAATTACCTCCTGTTAATATGATAAAAACGCGTCGGCTGTTTCGTCGGTTATAGCGTAAACTCTGTCCGCGCCTTTAACGTAAGCGTAATAATATTTTAATTCGGTTTCGGCCGATTCGGGAGAGCTTTCGTCGTCCTCTTGGGATTTTTCAAATGAAGAACCTATTAAAAGAGTTATTTCTTTTATATTAGAAGTCTCGGCTCCCGTTTCGCTCTCGTTTTCTTTATTCTCGTTATATTTAAGAGTTACGGTACAAACGGGACTTGAAAGACCGTAATTTTTAAGGTCGCCTTCTTTTACGTTGTACGCCGAACATGAATCCCAAGTTATGTTTATAAAGTCGTCTATTAGTTCCTCCGCCGCCTGTCCGCTGATTTTCCTGTTTTCTTCTTCGTAATACTCGCTTTCGCTTTCGGTTTCCTTGTGGCGCGTCACAATTCTTTCGCCGTTTTCGCCGTCTATCGAAATTGAAATCACGTCGTTAATATCAATTTCCGGCAAAGGCTCAAGTTCCGCTAAATCAAGAAGAGCGTTAGAAAACATATCGTAAAGCGAACTGTCGACGTAATACAGCGCGGGATCGCCCGAACTCATCATGTAGTAATACCCCGTCGACTCGTTGTAGTCGCCTATGTCAAACTCAAATGATTTATCTTTTGCCGTAACGTATATTCTTATCTCGGGCTCGTTTACGCCGTACTCCGAAAGATCCCCGGGGTCGTCGCTGATTTTTTTAACGGCGTTTAAAGAGCTTACGGAATCTATAATCTCAGACGCTTTTTCCTGGTCGAGCGGGAAATTCCTGTCAGCCGCCACGTACCATGATTTTTGGTCAAGGGGCTTTAATTCCAACTCTTTCCCGTTAAAAAGCCATCTTACGGATTCTATATCGCCCGCTTCTAAGTCCGAAAGGACAAGTTCGCCGTTTTCCTCGTCGGAACTTAAAAATTTTCTTCCGACGATGAATCCCACCGTAATCACGACTAATGCGACAAACAGTATTACAAGTTTTTTCCACCTGCTCATTATCTCGCCTTCCTTCTTTCGCGAATCCATACGCCCGCTATAATCGCCGCCGCGACGGGAATTATCAAGGCCGCGGTTAAAAAGCTTTGCGCTTTGCCTTCCCCAAAGTCAAGCGTCGTATCGGACGTTACGGGCTTTGGATGGATTGTCAACGCGTTTTCCTTGCCGCATAAATAACTTACCGAATTTATAAATATATCGCTGTTAGAAAGCTCGGCGCTTTCCAAATATTCGCTTTCCGCATATGACGAAGAGCCTAAAATTATCATTTTTGATTTATTTGAGGAGTTTTCAAACGCCGCGCCTAAAGTAAACGTACTAAATTTAAGATTGTCCGAATCGTCGGTCGAAAGGTACGCGGATTCGGAAGTTTTAAGAATAGACGTCGAGGTCACGTTAGACGCGTCTTTTATTTCTATACCGGAAGCTTTCGGGAACGCTATCTTACTCGCGTCCGAAAACGGGGAAGTCACGGGGTGGGAATTGTCGATATTGGGCATAATAAGGTCTTTTTGACCGTTAAGGTTCCTGTCCCCGTCCTCTAAAGTCGCGTCGGTAAACTTAGCGCCGTATAGCGAAATAAGGCTTTTCAGGTTTATAAAATCTTCTTCTTCGTTAAAGCCGTAGTCGATATAGATTTTTCCGCCGCCTCCCAGGTATGTTTTAAGGATATTTAATTCTTTTTGGGATATATCCTCGCTAATTTCGGTAATTATAACGCAATTCGCGTCGTTGGGGATTTTTTTAGCGTCTTTCGGAAGGGTTGCGGAAATAATATTTTCATTGGATAAAAGTTCTTCTAAGTTAGAATAATCGCCGTCTTCCCCCGCGTCGAGGAAATACGCCTTGTAAATTTTGCCGTCCGTCACGAAATCAACGGCTTTCATAAGCTCTGTTTCGCCTTTCCAGTAAATGGCGGTCTGCTGACCGTTTTGAAGATAATAGTAGTATTCTTGATAAGATCCGGCCTCATACTCGATCATATCCTCCGAGCGTATGATTTTTGATTTATCGCCGCACGTTACTATTAAATCGCCCGAACGCACTGTTTCGTCCGTAAACTGCGACGCGAATTTTGGGTCTTCGTCCGGGTTTATCTCCTGTGCTTTTATATTTTCGGAACACTTGGCGAATTTATCTATTATCCCTAAAACATAGTCGGATCTTTCTTCGGGCGACGCGATGTAATAAATAGACGTTTCCTTTGAAATGGACGACAGCCTCTCTTTAGTTTCGTCGCCTATTGAGTATAGCCGCGATTCGGTAGTATCGATTTTGGTATACGCTTGAGAGATCGACGACATAAGTATATTTATAAGGACGGCTATTATTATAATTATAGCGGAAGCCGCCACGCTGTAGCCGCCCGCTCTGAAAGCTTTGGTTTTAAATGATCTTAAAAATTTCGAGGGTTTTTTGTCTTTATTTTTTGATTTCTTTTCGTTTTCAGGCTTTTTAGACGATTCTGTAGATTCGTTTTCATCGGCGCCTTCAAAAATTTCCGCGCTTTTTTTGTTCTCGGATTCGTCTTTTAAATCGTTTGTAATGTTATTGTTTTCGCTCACGAGGCCCACCTCCTCTTTTCAACAGATTGAACCGTAAGAAAGAGAAAAACGGCGGCGACGCTTAAAAAGAACACGACTCCCGTTAAATCGAACGTACCGGCTGAAAATTCCTCTAAGGCGGCGAAAAGAGATATGGCGTTCATTAAAGAAGGTATAAAGCCCTCTAAAACGTCGGGTTTTAGAACATAAAGAAGAATAAGCCCGAAATTTATCACCACGGCGGAAAATACGCCCGCTATAATATTCTTTGTCATAAGGTAGACTATCGCGCCTACCGCCACGCCTAAAATCACGAGGAATATTATAGAGGAAACAGCGCTTTGCGACGCGTAAGACGCGATGGACGGCAAAAAATAATTAAAGAAAATTATAACTAAAACGCCTATCGCCGAAATAATTTGATTCTCGGTGAGCGACGATATAAACTCCCCTATCGCTATAAACGCGGCGTTTAACAGGAAAAGGGCGATTAAAGCGCTATAAGACGTTAAAAAATTTACGTTTCCGAAAAACGAGAGCGCTAAAGGGTAAACGGCTAAAACGGCGGTCGGGACTAAAAGCGTAGTGAGCGCGGCGAAATATTTGCCGAGAACCATCCCGGTGGCTTTAATAGGGAGGGAATAAAGGAGTTCGAGCGTTTTTTGTTTTCGCTCTTCGGAAAATATTCTCATTGTAAGAAGCGGCACGGGCAAAAGAGTAATCCAAAACGACATATTGGCTATGGTAATCTCAAAACTCCCAGTCTGACCCGTAATATTTATAGCCCATGTGTAAACGGCTGAAATTAAAAAAATCAAAGCGAAGCAGGCGTAAGAGGTCGAACCTGTGAAATACTGCCTGAGCTCTTTTAAATAAACGGCTCTCATTCGTTGTCGCCCCCTTTGTAGATACTGTTTTTAGTAAGTTTAAGTCTTTCTTTAAGCGAAGGCGGTATATCGTCGGACGTCAATTTTAAAAATACGTCCTCAAGCGAAGATTGTTGTAAATTAAGCGAAATGAGGGAGATATTTTTGTCTTTCATGGCGTAGAATATTTTTTCGCGAAGATCAATATCTTTTTCGGACGTAACGTTAAACGTAAAAGAACCGTCCGTCCCGGCCGCGACTATCTCCGCGTCTTTAGCTCCGTCTATACCTAAAAGAACCGATCTAATCATATCGGCGTCGCCCTTAGCCATAACCGAAACTATATTTTCTGACTTAAAAATATTAAGGAGATTTTCAGTCGTGTCGGACGCTACAAGTTTTCCTTTGGAGATTATGAGAATTTCGTCGCACACGGCGCTGACTTCCCCTAAAATATGGCTCGATAAAATTACCGTATGCTCTTCCCCTAAAGATTTAATAAGTTCTCTTATTTCGATTATCTGGACGGGGTCGAGACCTACGGTAGGCTCGTCGAGGATTATTATTTCAGGGTCGCCTATGATGGCCTCGGCTATTCCCACTCTTTGTTTGTAACCTTTAGAGAGATTCTTAATGAGTTTTTTCATAACGTCGTCAATTCCCGTGACGAAAGACGACTTTTTAATAGCCTCTTTAAGGGCTTTACCCTTTAACCCTTTAGCCGCTCCTACAAAACTTAAATACTCATAAGGCGTCATATCGGGGTACAAGGGCGGTATTTCAGGCAAGTAGCCTATTAGTTTTTTAGCGTTTAACGGGTCTTCAAAAATATCGTGACCGTTTATAATTACCTGCCCTTCAGTAGCCGAAAGGCAACCTGTCATAATGTTCATGGTAGTGGTCTTGCCCGCGCCGTTAGGCCCTAAAAGACCGTAAACCCGACCTGACTCCACGGTAAAAGTGAGGTCGGACACAGCTACATTAGAACCGTACTTTTTAGTAAGATTTTTAACTTCGACCATTAAAATAAGATTTTAAGAAAGTCCTAAAATCCCCTTTTTTCACTTCCTTCTATCGAAAATCAAAGATATAGTAGGAACGTAAGTTTAAATTAAGCTTTAAAGAAAGTACGCCGGAAGAAAAAGGAAAGGCTTTGCGCCCTTCCCTCCCCGGCGCCAAAAAAGTATTAAGATAAAAACAAAATGACAAATTCTGGGGAACTTAAAGTAAGATAAAATCAGGATTCTTAAAACAATGAACGCCTATTAAACCCGCTTTATATGGCGAGTGAAGCTCTGTAAGCGCTTCTCACGGCCTCAAAAACTTTCGCCCCTTTAAAGCTGTCGCCGATATTTCGGATTTCGGGGGCGACTCTGTCTTTTACGCAGTCAAAATAAAGATCGTTGTCGCTCCTGACTCCCGCCGCCATAACTACCATATCGGCCTCTATTGTTTTCTCAACGTATTCGTCTTTAATCGGCTTTAACATATCAAGGGGATTCACCACGTTTTCAGGAAGGATGGGAGACCAGGTGTTATAGGGGTTCGGGACGTTTTTATTGGTGTTCTGGGATACCGTAACGACGCCGTCTTCAATCTTTTTAAGAACGGCGCAATTTAAAAGATCGACGCCTTTTTCCTCAAGGTAATGTATTATATGACCCCTGTTAGCGGTGCAAGCGTGGTTCATTATGTATTTGTCCATCTCGACGACGGAAACTTTCTTGTTAAGCTCGTAAGCTAAAAAATAAGCCGTTTCAGCGCCTACTACGCCGCCGCCTATAACAACGATTTTTTTAGCGTCTTTAACTAAAGAGGGATCGTTAAGAACGTCCACGGCGTAAACCACGTTGTCGTTATCGACTCCCGGCGCCGAGGGTTTTGTTTGTTTAGCTCCCGTCGCTATGATTACGGCGTCATAGCCCTTTTCTTTTAACATATCGGAAGTGGCTTCGGTATCTAAATGAAGTTTAAAGTTCCTGTTTCTTTTCAGTTTAGCGACGGTTTTCTCAAGGTATGAAAGATAGTTCGCTATCTCGTATTTAAACTTAGCTTTGGAGCCGGGGATTAAATCTCCGCCTATATTGGAGCTTTTTTCATATAAATCGACTTTATGACCCCTCTCTATAAGGGTATTCGCGGCGGTGACTCCCGCGGGACCCGCGCCTACTACGGCGACTTTTTTGGATACGGGAGCTTTAGTCGTTTCGCGCGGGAACTCGTCTTCAAAAGCTGTTCTGGGATTTACGGCGCACTGAGGATGACCGCCCTCCACAAACTCGTTAAGGCACGCTTCCTGGCAGCCAATGCACGGGCGAATCTCGGAAACTCTGCCGGAATAAGCCTTATTGCACCACTCGGGATCGGCTAAAAGAGGTCTTCCCAACATTATCATATCGCACTTATTATCTCTTAAAGCCTGTTCGGCTACATCCGGGTAGCCCAATTTACCTACGGCGGAAATCGGAACGGGCAAGCCTTTATTTGAAAGAATATTGTGTTCCTCAAAATATTTTTTCGCGATTTCGGCTATATCGAGATAGCACGCGGGAGGCATTGACGCGGGAGGATGCGGAAGCCACCAGTTGTCGTAGCAGCCTATGTCCACGTCGAACATATCCACGCCCGCTTTAGTGAGCTTCTCCATATAAGAAAGCGTCTGGGATATGGTACGCTCGTTTTTGAATTTATTTAACGGGGATAAAAATTCCATTTTGCCGCCGTATGTGGCGTTGAGAGCGAGGGAAAGGTCGATTCTGTACATAATCGGGTAGTCGTCCCCTACGCGCTTCCTTATTTCCTTTACCATTTCTATTCCAAAGGTTTCATAATTTTGGAATTTGCCTAATCTCCTGCGGTTGAAAGCGGGGTTGGAGATTTGCTCTAGCAAGTAGCCTTCGTGACCATGGAGATAAACGCCGTCGATATTGCACGCTTTAGCGTCCGCGCTGCCTTGACCTATGCGCTTGATTATTTTATTTAAACTTAAATCCGTAAGAGGAAGACAGGGTACGTCTTTCATGTACCAGTTGGGATTTAAAGACGCGCTTCTGGGAAGTTTAAGCTGATTTGTAAGACACTGGGGATTGCCCACCCTGCCTAAACCCGGAGTAAGCTGTATAAAAATATGGGCGGAATGCGAGTGAACCATGCTCGAAAGATCGCGCCAAGCCGAAAAGACGGTCCTGCTTCTGTCTATTCTCGGGAAATACGTAAGCTCGCCTAATTCTATAAGCGACTTATCTATACCGTATGAAACGGGAATTAAACCCGTTGTAATAAGACCAACGCCGCCTATAGCTCTCTCTTCAAAATATTTCAACATTTTGGCGTTCGGTCTTCCCGTTTCGTCGCACATGCTTATATTGCCCATAGGAGCCATAATAAGACGGTTTTTAAGGGTGAGCTTGTTTACTTTAACGGGAGAAAACATTTTATCATAAGGATAAAGCTCCGCCGTCATTTTGGGGGCTTCAAAGCCGTTATTCCACCAGTCGCCGAAAGACTGATGGAGTTTTTTAAGTTTCTGTTCATAATCTTCCATAGAAAATTAACCCCTTTTGTTAAAAAATTCATAAAGGCTTTACGCTTTTAAAACGTCGTCCATCCAGGAGAGTATTTTGTTGTACGTGTCGTTTTTGTCGATTTCATTAAGGATTTCATGTCTTCCGTTTTTAATGAGATCCATTTTTACGTTAGTGTGTTTAGAAGCTATAAGTCTTTCATACGCTTCTTTTATTCCTTTGCCGTAAGCTCCGACCGGATCCTGATCGCCGGAAATAAGATATATCGGAAGATCTAAAGGCGTAGACGTGTACCAGTCGGGCTCGTTGCAAGCCGACGTTAAATTAAAGAGATCCTTATACCCGCAAGTTGTAAACAAAAAACCGCACAACGGGTCGTTTATATACTCGTCGACAATTTTTTCATCTGACGTGAGCCAGTCGAACGGGGTTTTGGGATTTTCGATTTTTTTGTTGTATGAACCGAAAGCGAGGTTGTTGATAAGCGGCGAACGATAGTATTCGCCTTTTATTTTCATTATGAGTTCCGCGACTAAGACGCCGACGGAGGCGGCGGGATTCGGACCGCTTGTACCGCAAAAAACGGCGGCTTTAATTTCGTCTTTATATCTCTCGGCGTAAATTCTCGCCAGCATCGAACCCATGCTGTGACCGAATAAAATAAGGGGTAAACCGGGACATTCTTCTTTCGCTATATCGGTCAATTTCTTCATATCTTCCACAAGATTGATATAACCGGAATGACGACCGAAATAGCCTAATTTCTCTTTATCGTCGCAAGACTTGCCGTGTCCCAAATGGTCGTTGATAAAAACGGCGTAACCGTTGTCGTTTAAGAAAGCTATAAAGTCCTCGTAACGCTCATGATGTTCCGCCATGCCGTGAGCTATTTGGACAATGGCTTTAGTCTCAACGGTTTCCGCCGGGAAATAACCTTCGGCAAAAATATCGGCGAGATCCGACGCTGACCTGTATGTGTATTGCTTTTTGCTTCCCGACATAAAAACACCTCTCGTAAATATTTGCTTCATTGTATCACATTTTAAATAAAAATAAAATAATCTTGCACATTTTCGTATATTTACACAAATTTTTTATATATTTTTGTGATATATGCAAAGATTTACCCTGGTTTTTTATCATTACGTTTTGATATTTTATTTGACAAAAAACCCCATCTATAGTATCATATATAATAGAAAAGTTTGTGGGTTGAAAATATGTATTTTGTTATAATGGATCTTGAGTGGAATAATTCATACAACAAGAAAACAAGAGAGTTTTTTAATGAAATTATTGAAATCGGCGCGGCGCTCGTCGACGAGGATATAGAAATTGTCGACACATTTTCCGCGCTCGTTAAGTCGCAGCTTTCTACTAAATTGAGCGGCAAAGTAAAAAACCTTACTCACATTTCAAACGAGGATATGTACGGCGGGATAAGCTTTAAAAAGGCGATATCGGATTTTTCAAAATGGTTAGGCGACAGAGAATGCGTATTTATGTCGTGGGGCAACGGCGATTTAAGGGTTATGCGCGACAATTTAAGATATTTTTTAGGCGCTGAAGATATTCCTTTTATCAAGAAATACATGGATCTTCAAAAGTACTGTCAGAATAAGTTAAATTTATCCGGCGCTCAACAGATAGGTCTTTCGGCCGCCGCGACTCTTTTCGGCATAGATATAAGCGAGTACTCCACCCACAGAGCGCTGGACGACAGTCTTTTAAGTTTTCGCTGTCTTAAAAAGTCATACGACGCGAACGATATAGACGATTACATAATGGTTTGCGATAAAGATTTTTACAGAAGGCTTCTTTTTAAACCCACGTATATAACCAATATAAACGACGAGAGAATTGATAAAGGCAAAATGATTTGCTACTGCGATTATTGCCACAAAAAAATGAAAAAAGTCACGGGGTGGAAAAACGTCAATCAATCGTTCAGGGCCGAATTCTACTGTAAAAACTGCGATAAATCGGCGATATTCACAGTAAAATTCAAAGAATGCTTTGATCATATAGACGTAAAGACGAAAAAAACATATGAAGCCAAAAAAACTACATAAATAAAAGGAAAATAAAGTGAAAAAAAAGGTAATTTTACCACTCGCCATAGTGCTTATTGTATTTTTAGCGGTCTTTATAGTAATCTTAATTCATTCGTCATATGTAGATGAAGAACCCGTCACATCTTTTGAAAAAGGAGAAGATCTTTACGCCGTTAAAAAAGAAAACGAAGACGCAGCGTTTTCTTTTTTGACAAAAGAAACGCCCTCTCTCCCCGACAACATGAGAGGGTATGTTTTAGACCCTGAAAAAGATTTAGACCTTTCGGACTCCTCAGAGCAAGCGCTTAAAAACGCCTGTCAAAACGTGTTTAATAAAGTAAACGCCATTTACCCGAATACCGTCGTAATTCTTTTTAAGTCGTCAAACGATTACACAATAGACGGTTTTAACTATATGAAGTACTTGTCCGACAGAGCCAAAGCGAAAAATATGTCGGTGGTTTTTTCTCTTTCGCCTAACGATTATCTTGTTAATAAGTCAAAAGCGGACGCTTTTTTAGAAAAAGCCCGGGAATACGGCGGGGACGCCTTTTTAATTGATTTTTCGGTTTACGAAAAAGATAAGGATAAAGTTAAATCGTTGTCTTCGGAATTATATGACGGCGGCGTTTTATTGGGACTGTCGCTTTCCGGAAACAAAACCGAAAATATAAAAAATTCAATAGAAAATTCCGAATTTCCGTTTTATTTTTTAAATATAGACACAATAAGCGACTCGGAAACCTCTAAAATCATATCGTCTTATTCGGAGTCTTCGCTTAAATCGAAATCCCCTCTTTACGCGATTCTCAGAAACGACCTTGTAAAGCCGCGCTCCGACGGGAAATCGTCGGAAGTAATAAGCAATATAGTAAAAAAACTTTACAATACGGGCGGTTTTCAAGGCGCCGTTATGAGGTCGAGAGACAAACTCTCTAAAGACGACAACGGCACGACCGTAAGTCTTTTTTCATATTACGAAGGCTTTAACGATATTGAGTATACCGCGCTTAATATAACCGGGTTCTCGGTAAAAGACGGAAAATCCGTTATATTTAAGGGTGTGTCCAACGCGGATTCCCCGGTATTTATTAAGATTCCCAACGGGGCGTGGCAAAAGATCAAACAAAGCGGCGAAGATGGAAATTTTTCCGCCGAAATACCGCTTATAACGGGCGAAAATAAGATAATTTTAAGGCATAAAAACGCGCTTTACACTTATTTAATCGACAAAAACGCCGACGTTATGACTTCTCACTCCGTTAAAATTGAGGACGGAACGGCGTACTTTACGGCGAGCGCGTTAAGAGGCTCTAAAGTTTACGCGAGTTTAGCGAACGTGATACCGGTGGAGCTTTCCCCGGAAAATCCCGCGTCAAACGAAAATTATATTACATATACCGCGACTTATAAGTTAAAAGGCGGTCTTGTTGATTTGAATGAAAATCTCGTATCGTTCGGGGCCTCATTTAACGGTCTTAACGATATAGAAATTCCCGGAAAAAGTAGAGACCCTTCCCCATATACCGATAACGGAAAAGGAAAAGCGACTATGTGCTTAGTCACGACGGATCATGCCGAAGTAACGCCCGAAGCTAATAACGACGACAAGTCAGATCCTCTTTTTACGCCCCAGTTAAAAGGATCGGTAAGCCGCGTAAAATCATACTCCGTAACGGACAATCACGTAAACTATATTACGTCGTCCGGCATGAAAGTCCATTTTAACGACGCGAAACTTATAATAGGCGGCTACGCTATGCCCGACAACAATGTATCCCTTAAAACCGCCACGGAAAACGACTCTACTACGCTCGCGTTTTCTTTAAGCTGCCCTGTATTCACAAAACAAATACTTTACCCGCAAGTTTACTATAAAGGCCGTTTAGAAAGAGTATATAACGTAAAGGAACTTACGGCGGAATACTTAGACGTTATGTTTTACGACAGCGTAAGCTGCTCCATGTCCGAAAATTTCGATTTTACAAACAGCCCTATTATATCTAAAATCGAATGGTTCCAAAACAGTGAAAACAAAATTATAAATTTAAGAATATATTTAAAAAACAAGAACGTTTTTAACGGTTATTCTTTCAATTACGATGAAGGCGGAAATCTTATTCTTAAACTGAAGTACAATAAGAACACGCTCCCGGAAAGCGTTATAATAATAGACCCCGGTCACGGCGGGTACGGAAGCCCCGGAACGTACTCCGTTTACAAATCAGTTTACGAAAAAGACGTAAATCTCGCTATAGCTCAAAAAACCGCGTCTATACTGAACGGCATGGGCGCTAAAGTTTATATTACAAGACAGGGCGACGACGCCGTGACTTTAGCCGAGAGAGCGAAATATGAGAGAGAACTTTCGCCCGACTTATTTGTGAGCATACACTGCGACGGCGACACAAGCGAAGGTCAATACGGAACGCACTCATTTTATTACAGGAATTTTTCGATGCCTTTAGCCTCATATATTCATAACGAACTTGTAAACGCTTACAGAACTTATTACTACTCGGATCCCGATTCCGAGGAGTACAAAAAACTCGACATGGGCTGCAATTTCTTCCCTTATAATGTCACGAGAGTAGAGGAATGCCCGTCTGTTCTCGTCGAGTGCGGATACCTTACGAACGATAACGACGCGAGATTCTTAACTGACGAAAACGGTCAGAACATCATAGCGAACGCTATCGCGAACGGAATTATAAAATATGTAACCGAAAAATAAAAAATTTACCGAAGAAGAGAGAAACGAAAAATGCTTGAGAACAAACTTGGAATCACGGACGCCGCGCTTCTTGCAAGGGAGGAAGAACGCATCAGCAAAAAGAAAGCGGCGGAGTTGTTTGCCAGTGGAACGCTTGACACTCTGATTCCGGGGACATTCGCCGCGCTCGCGGCTATTCATAAATATTTGTTCGAGGATATTTATCCCTTCGCCGGGGAATTGCGCACGGTTAATCTGGCAAAAGGCAATTTTCGCTTCGCTCCGGTGATGTATCTTGAGGCGGCGCTTGAAAATATCGAGAAAATGCCGCAAGGCGCTTTTGACGAAATCATTGAAAAATATGTGGAAATGAATGTCGCGCACCCCTTCCGCGAGGGGAATGGTCGAAGCGCGCGCATATGGCTCGACCTTATCTTAAAAAAGGAGCTTGGTCTTGTGATCGACTGGAGTAAAGTGGATAAGGAAGATTATCTTTTGGCGATGGAGAGAAGCCCTGTGAAAGATGTGGAAATAAAACATCTGCTGAAACAGGCATTGACCGACAAGGTAAACGACCGCGAAGTCTATATGAAAGGTATAGATAACAGTTACTGGTACGAGGGCTATTCCGCATATAAAACGGAAGATCTGTAAGCGGCGGAAGAAATCCAGAATGGGCTGTCGCTCTTTGGATGTTCTCTGAACGTTGATTGTAGGAAAACGCATAGGAAAGGTGATTCGTGCGGAAGATCATGTGCTGACATTGGAAAATATCATAAGTTTAGTGAAACCGATAGCTGAAAAATACCATGTGCGTTAAGAAATGCATGGTTTATTTTGACGCGAGGACGAAGCTGCATTTGCAAGAATATCTCAACCGCAGAACGGATGATAACCCGGCGCTTTTCGTGACGCTCCGCGCTCCGCATAACGGGCTACGGATTGGCGGAGTTGAACATCGACTGCGTAAACCGGGCAAAAAGCTGAATATTCCCAAAGTTCATCGCACAAGTTCCGCCGGACGCCGGCGACAATGGCGATAGACAAAGGAATGCCCATAGAGCAATTACAGCGGCTGCTTGAGCGCCAACGAATAGATACGACCTTGCAGTACGCGATGGTCAAACGGAGTAACGTGAAGGCAGCGCACAAAAATACATTGGTTAAGGCGGCGATCGTATGGGCGAATGGAAAACTTGTACCTTAAGTGATCTGTGCGCAGTGGTTGGCGGGGCGACTCCATCTACAAAGAGACCAGAGAATTATGACGGCGGCACAATAGCATGGATTGCTCCTAAAGATCCGGCAAGGTTTTCCGGCAGATTTATCCCAAATGGAGAGCGGAATATTACAGAGGTCGGATTAAAAAGTTGTTCTGCACAGTTGACGCCCGCGCGCGCCGTTTTGTTTTCTTCGCGCTTTCTTCATTGGATGATAAGATTAAGGAGAATACAAAGTTAAATAAAAATTTAAAAAATAACCCCAAAATCCTGTTTAAGGACTTTGGGGATTTATTGCGGGTTTTTTAACTATTCTTCGCTGTAGAGGGCTTTTAATTTCATTAGATGAGCGTATCTCTCGCCCGCTAAATCTTCCGCTTCCGCGAAGAGTTTCTCGGCTCTCTCGGGGAAGGAACGCGTCAAAGCGGAGTAACGCGCCTCGTTCATAATAAACGCGCGGTAATCGTCCGTCTTGGGTTCTTTGCTGTCGATAGTGAACGGATTCTTGCCCGTACCCTTTAACGCGGGATTATATCTAAAGAGATTCCAGTAGCCGCAGTCGACGGCTTTTTTCATTTCGCTCTGGCAGTTGGTCATGCCGCCTTTTATCGAGTGCATTTCGCAGGGGGAATAAGCGATTACAAGCGACGGACCGTTATAGCACTCGGCCTCTTCTAAGGCTTTTATCGTCTGATTGGGGTCGGCGCCCATGGCCACTTGCGCGACGTAAATGTAACCGTATGACATGGCGATTTCCGCGAGACTCTTTTTGGCTATTGATTTGCCCACCGCCGCGAACTGAGCGACCTGACCTATCTGAGACGCTTTGGAGCTCTGCCCACCGGTATTGGAGTAAACTTCCGTGTCGAACACCATAACGTTTACGTCTTTGCCCTGAGCCAAAACATGGTCAAGACCGCCGAAACCGATGTCGTATGCCCAGCCGTCGCCGCCGAATATCCAAACGGACTTCTTGTTAAGGTAATCTTTATCTTTAAGAATTTCGGTGCATAACGAACAGGCTTCGCAAGTGCAGTACTTTTCGCCTTTATCCTTGCGCGCTTTTACATCTTTCAGCATATCGTCTAATTTATCGCCGAAAATCTCTTTGGCTTTGTCGCTTTCGTAGAATCTGATGTTGTCGTCGATTGTGGATCTGCACTCTTCCAAGGCTTTAATATAATTTTCAGACGCTTCGCCGTTTAACTTACCGTCGTTTACGGTATCGAGCCATTTTTGCGCGGCTTCTTTAAGAGCGGGATAAGCGTGAGGAACGGCAATAAGTTCTTTAGTTTTGGAGATTAACCTCTCTCTTACGGCGTCCTGGCCCAAATACATACCAAAGCCGTGTTCCGCGTTATCCTCAAAAAGGGAATTAGCCCAGGCCGGACCTTTGCCGTCTTTGTTTACGGTATAAGGCGAAGTGGCCGCCGGACCGCCCCAGATTGAGGAGCATCCCGTCGCGTTGGAAATGTACATCCTGTCGCCAAAGAGTTGAGTTATGAGCCTAGCGTAAGACGTTTCGGCGCAACCGGCGCAAGAGCCTGAGAACTCAAGGAGAGGTTTTTTAAACTGACTGCCTATTACGTTAAGGTTCGCGGTTGTTTCGGGTTTCTCGTCGACGTTTTTGACAAGATAGTCGAACACGGGCTGCATATTATCCTGAGAGGCTCTCGGAACCATTTTAAGGGAGTTCGTCGGGCAAACGCCTATGCATACTCCGCATCCCATACAGTCAAGAGGAGATACGGCTAAAGTATACTTGTAGTTTGTTTTAACTATGGACTTAGGAGCTATTTTAATGCCGGCGGGAGCGGAAGAAACTTCCTCGTCCGTTAAAGCGAAAGGACGAATCGTCGCGTGCGGGCAGACGAACGCGCATCTGTTGCACTTCGCGCAAGTGGTTTCGTTCCATTCGGGAACCATAACCGCCACTCCGCGTTTTTCGTATGACGAAGCGCCTTGCTCAAAAGAGCCGTCGGCGTGATCCTTAAATACGGATACGGGAAGAGAATCGCCTTCCATCATGCCCACGGGATTCATAATCTCGTTTACCATTTTTACGAGTTTTGAATCGCAGTTCCCGGAAGTTTCCTTAGGCTCGTCGCAAGCGTCCGCCCAATCGGCGGGAACATCGACTTTAACAAACGCCGTGGCGCCAGCGTCGATAGCCTTGTGGTTGTTGTCGACTATATCCTGGCCCTTTTTCATGTAGGATTTAGTCGCCGCCTCTTTCATGTATCTGATAGCGTCGTCGCGGGGCATAATGTTGGCGAGAGTGAAGAAAGCCGACTGAAGAATAGTGTTGGTTCTCTTGCCCATGCCCACCTGAACAGCGAGATCTATGGCGTTGATTATGTAAAGGTTAATGTTGTTTTTAGCGATATAGCGTTTTGTCTCGGCGTTTAAGTGATCTCCGAGTTCTTCTTTTGACCACTGGCAGTTAATTAAAAACGTGCCGCCGGGCTTTACGTCGTTTACCATTTTGTATCCCTTTGTAACATATGAAGGGTTATGGCAGGCGACAAAATCGGCTTTATTGATGTAATAGGGGCTTTTAATGGGCTTATCGCCGAAACGCAGATGAGATATTGTAATGCCGCCCGTTTTTTTGGAATCGTACTGGAAATACGCCTGAACGTATTTATCGGTGTGATCGCCTATTATTTTAATGGAGTTTTTATTAGCCCCGACAGTGCCGTCGCCGCCTAAACCCCAGAATTTGCACTCGATAGTACCATCGGCCGCCGTATTGGGCGACTCATGTTCGGGAAGGGAGAGCATCGTAACGTCGTCGTTAATGCCTATTGTAAACTGCGGTTTCGGGCAGTCCTTTGAAAGCTCCTCAAATACCGCGAAAACGCTTGAGGGAGGCGTGTCTTTAGAACCCAAACCGTAACGTCCGCCGATAACCGTCGCCTGAACGCCTTTGGAGGCCAGCGCCGTAACTACGTCCATATAAAGGGGCTCGCCTAAAGAACCCGGCTCTTTTGTTCTGTCAAGCGCCGCTATCTTTTTAGCGGTTTTCGGGATAGCCTCAATTAGTTTCTCAGCTGAGAACGGGCGGTAAAGCCTTACTTTTACAAGACCGACTTTTTCGCCTTTCGCCGTCAGATAATCTACCACTTCTTCGGCTACGTCGCAGATAGACCCCATGGCGACTATAACTCTTTCCGCGTCGGGCGCTCCGTAATAATTAAAGAGTTTGTAATCCGCGCCTATCTTTTCATTGACTTTATTCATGTACTCCTCGACTATCGAGGGGATTTTATCGTAATATTCGTTGCAGGCTTCGCGGTGCTGGAAGAATATATCGCCGTTTTCATGAGAGCCGCGCATGACGGGATGCTCCGGGTTTAGCGCCCTGCTGCGGAACGCGTCCACAGCGTCCATATCGACCATATCTTTAAGATCGTCGTAATCCCAGATCTCGATTTTCTGGATTTCATGGGAAGTTCTGAAGCCGTCGAAGAAATTTATGAACGGAACTCTGCCTTTAATGGCCGAAAGATGAGCCACGGCGCCTAAATCCATTACCTCTTGAGGATTGGTTTCGCAGAGCATCGCGAACCCCGTCTGACGGCAAGCGTAAACGTCGGAATGATCGCCGAAAATATTAAGAGCGTGGGAGGCTACGCATCTCGCCGACACATGGAACACGGCGGGAAGCAGCTCGCCCGCGATTTTATACATATTGGGTATCATAAGAAGAAGACCCTGCGACGCGGTATACGTAGTGGTAAGAGCGCCTGCCGCGAGAGAACCGTGAACTGTGCCGGCGGCTCCCGCCTCGGACTCCATCTCGGCCACATGAACCGTGCTTCCGAAAATATTTTTAACTCCCTGAGCCGCCCACTGGTCGACGTAATCCGCCATGGGACTGGACGGCGTGATTGGGTAAATACCCGCGACTTCGGTAAAAGCGTAAGACACATACGCCGCCGCGTTATTGCCGTCCATGGTTTTCATTTTTCTTTGCATTGGTCTGAAATTTCCTCCTTAACATTGTAAGCTAATTCGCCATCCCTCATAATAGCGCTATTCCGCGCGAATGTAAAGCGAAAAAAAGAATAAAATGCACAAAATTAAAAAAATTCGCCCGGTAAAATTTAAAAAAAATCTATTGACAAAGTTTTAACCTGAGTGTATAATACACGTTAAGTTGAGGGACGGACGCTTCGTCCTTCCGCTTAAAGTGTGGCGGCGTAGCTCAGTTGGCTAGAGCATTCGGTTCATACCCGACAGGTCATTGGTTCAAATCCAACCGCCGCTACATTTAAGTTTTTAAATATTGCGGCCCGGTGGTCAAGCGGCTAAGACACCGCCCTTTCACGGCGGTAACACGAGTTCGATTCTCGTCCGGGTCACCAAAAAAACAGCTCCTCTCAAGAGGGGCTGTTCTTTTTTTTTGCAAATTTTATGTAAACTTTTATGTAAACTCGCAAAAATAAAAAATTTGAACAAAAAAAATTAGAAAATATGAAATTTTTATTTCACTGTTGACATAATGAATTAAATATATTATTGTAAAACAGAACTTTATTTTCGGGGTGATTTTTAATGAAAAATATAAAAATGTGCGCCGTATGCGTTATATCGTGTTTAACGTTAGCCGGTATGTTGTGTTCCTGCGCAAGGTTGGGTCTTACGAATACCAATACAAACAATTTAACGCCCGTAGAGGAATTGGAACAGCCTTTGTCGGACGATATCGTATTTAACTTAAACGAAGATATAATTGTCGACCAGCACGACTATATCCAAGTTTACAATCTAAGAAGTATCAAAGTTTTTGACAGCCTAAAAGACGCGGGGGTTGATCCGCTTGACGAAAAAACATTTTTCGTCACCGATAGCGAATATGAATACATAATCGATAACGGAGATATAAAAGATAATTTTAAATTTGTTCTCGCTGAAGTGGACGTAACGTATAGGGACTTTAAGGACGGCTATTTTGAAACGCAAAAGGAAAACCCTTATTTTATGAGCGTAGACCGGATAGACTTAAATGGTTCGAGGGAAGTGTTGGACGGAATTAACGAATATTGCACTTCTCTATTAGATGAAGATGGGGAAACAGTTGCAGTTTCGCCCGTTGGAGTTTCCGAAGCGGCCAACTACTTTTCCTTTTCGCCCACAAAAACGGCGTCCCGCAGACCCGACGACAAGGGATTTTATTTCTATAAAGCGGCTCCGGGCGAAACAATAAGAGCTTCGCTCGGATATGTAGTTATGTCGGATTTTTTGGAAGAATATAAAGATAAAATGTACTTTAGGTTTGAAGGAGGAAGCGAATTAAACGATAAGGGTCAGTTGCTTGAAAACGACGTTTTTGTAAAAGCTTTTTAAACCTTTATCACGAATTATGAATTAAAAATGAACTCAAATTAAAAAATTTAAGACAAGTCGCAATTATATATTGACAAGTTACGTGTTGACGCTATAATTTAGTCATAAGGTATTATTTTGCAGGGGGGGGGGAGAAATTTTTATGAAAATTGAATAGATTAGGCACAAGGAGTCCAAAAAGTGAAATAACAAATACAGGCGTTTTAATTTTCCGCCGACTTTTTGTTATTTGATTATTTTTAAGGTGATTGCAGGCGGTGAAGGCATATGTTTAAAGCGGAAATGAAAAAATCGCTCAAAAATATATTTTTTGTAGCGACGGTAATAGTCGCGTCCGCGATAGCCGTTTACGCCGCCGTAACGTCGATCGGCATATATAATAAGGATGTGGAAGCAAACGCCGAAATCGCCGCCCGCTTCACAGAAGATGTGTATAACCCCGACTATCCCATGCTCTCGCTTTTTAACCACTGGATGGCGGAGGAATGGAATTCTTCGGGTCAGGCGCTTTTTTATCTTTTGTTTCCCTTTTTCGCGTCGCTCGCGTTCTCGTGGTCCATATGCTCTGAAATAAAATCCGGTTACATAAGGCATATGGCGACAAGGGCGAACAGAACGAAGTATTTTATATCAAAGTATTTCGCCGTTTTTATTTCGGGCGGTCTCGCGGTAACGCTGCCGATGCTTATCAACTTTATGGCTGTGTCGTCTTTCGTGCCGGCGTATAAGCCCGACATTTACTACGACATATATTACGCGGCTTCGAATCAGACGGTAGCTTTCTCGTCTCTCTTTTTTTCGCATCCTTACGTCTTTGTCATTTACAGATTTTTGTCGACATTTATTTACAGCGGTCTTTTCGCGGTTTCCGGCGCAGCGTTTTCCCTCTTCGTTAAAAGTAGAATAGTTGCCTGCGTTTTTCCTCTTTTGCTGTCTTTAGGGCTTACGTATGTAAGTTCATACCATTTTTTACCCGTGAATTTTTCTCCTTCGAATTTCCTTCACGGAGGAGGGAGTTCTTACGGCTCCCCATGGTATTTGATAGTCGGCGAAGCCGCAATAATGTTTTTAATCACATTTTCGGCTTTTCTTATAAAGAGCAAAAAAGATGATATTTTTTAAAATATTTCGTTACGATATAAAAAACGGCATAACAAAAGCCTATAAAAAGTACATTCTGGCTTTTGTTTTTTTTATAAGCGCCGCGCTGATATTCCGTATGTCGGTGGAGAGCGGCGTTCCGACTTTGGGCGATTATACTCTTTTTATAATGACAGGTATCGCGCCTTACACTCCGTCGCCTCTTGTACGGTTCGAGTTTCCGATCGTTTGGGTATGCTTTTTTATGATAATATTTTTTATCGTTCTTTATTATCCTTACGACGATATAGACGGATTCGGGAAGTATATCCTCATAAGCTCCAAGAAAAGGAGTTTTTGGTATCTTTCAAAATGCCTGTGGGTCGTTTTTTCGGTTATTCTTTATTTCGCGCTTTTTATGTTGTCTAATCTGATTGTAGGCGTTATTTTCGGCGATTCCTTAAAACCCGGATTGTCTGAAATCGGCTTAGAAAGTATATACACCGACGTAGCGAACGAAAGCGTCGCCGCTCCAATCGGCGCTGAAACCGCTTTAGAGGGCGCGTATAACGGCGGCACGGTTACGCCTAACTGCCTTGTTGAGCTTTATTTAAACCCCTTTCTTGTGTGCGTCGCGATTTCTCTTATACAGACGACGTTTTCGCTTTTTGTAAAGCCCGTGTTCAGTTATATACTGAGCGCCGCGATACTTATCTTTTCAGCGTACTATACGAGCCCTTTTATGATTGGCAACTACGCGATGGTCAGTCGTTCCGCGCTTTTTGCCGCAGATGGCGTGAAGGGAACGACGGGGATTATAATATGCGTCGCGGCGGCGGTTCTCGCGTGCGTCGTCGGCGTTTTAAGGTTCCGCAATTACGACATAATAGGACGGGATGAAATGACATGACTACGGTTAATGTGATAAACGTTTCAAAAGTAATAAAGAAGAACGTAGTTTTAAAAAATATAAATCTCGATTTATTGTCCGGCAACGTTATAGGATTCGAGGGCATAAACGGCTCCGGCAAGACGATGCTTATGAGGATAATCTGCGGTCTTATTGAACCTACGGAAGGGAAAGTGTTTATAAACGGAAAAGAACTGCAACAGGAGATTTCCTTTCCTCCGAGCATTGGCGTGATGCTTGAAAATCCCTCGTTTTTAGCGAGTTACAGCGGATTTGAAAACTTGAATTTATTAGCCGAAGTAAAGAAGATTATAGGCGCGGACAGAATTAACGCCGTCTTGGACGAGGTCGGTTTAGGCGACGCTAAAAAGAAGAAATACAGAAAATATTCTTTAGGCATGAAGCAAAGGCTCGGTATCGCCGCCGCGATAATGGAAGAACCCGATATTGTGATTCTCGACGAGCCGACTAACTCTCTTGACGAAGACGGCGTGGAGATGGTTAAAAGCGTCGTTAAGAAGCAGCGCGAAAGAGGCGCTCTCGTTATACTCTCCTGCCATGAGGCGCCGGTTCTTTACGAATTATCCGACGAAATATATAAAATTTCAAAGGGCGAAATCACAGACCATAAGACGGCGGGTGAAAATGAAGATGAAAGTTAAAAGAATCTTAATTATAGCGGTCATCGTCCTTATATTTGGCGCGTGGGGAGCAAGATTTATAACTTTAAATAAATCGGCTGAAAAACAGACCGTAAAGATCTATAACGAAGGGGAATTTGTTCCATACGAAAAAGATTTTTTTGTGACCGAAAGGACCGAAAACCGCGATGGCTACTCCATAAACGTCGTTAAATCGGAGCTTCTGCCGATTGAGGATTACCTTAAAACAATAAACGTGACGTATGACGACTATGTTAAAAAAGTAGAGCAATCCGGCTCGACGCCCGTGCAGGTTGTCCTTAATCTTCATATCGTCTTAAAAAACGAGGGCAATACGAAAGGGAATTTCGACATGGTGGAAACAAGAGTGGAGGGACCCAATTTCACTCTTCAGGTAGACGACTTGCTTTTTAGCTACACTTACCCGAATCTCGCCGGAAACGAGTATTTTTTGCTTCGCGAAAATACGGAATTTTCGGTGGATATTCCGTTTCGCGCGGCGGTCGACGCTGAAAATTTTACTTATAAGTTTATTTCTTCAAAAGACCTCTACTTGAATATAACGCAGTACCCGGTTAGGAAAATGATAAAACTTAACACAAAATAAATCGACCCGTCCTTAAAAAGGGCGGGCAAAATTTTTGATTCTTGCGTTAGTTTATAAACATAGCGTCGCCAAAACTAAAAAATCTGTATTTTTCTTTTATCGCCTCGTTATAGGCGTTTAAAATGTTCTCCCTTGTGGAAAGCGACGACACGAGCATAATAAGCGTGCTTTCGGGAAGATGGAAATTTGTTATTAAAGAATCGACGCACTTCCATTTGTATCCGGGGTAAATAAAAATATCTGTAACGCCCGAACACTCTTTAACTTTTCCGTTTTCGTCGGACGACGACTCAAGCGTCCTACAACTTGTAGTGCCAACGGCGATTATTTTTTTTCCGTTTTCTTTAGCGTCGTTTATTTTATCCGCCGCGTCTTTAGGGATGCGGTAATATTCCTCGTGCATTTTGTGGTTCTCTATATTTTCGGCTTTTACGGGTCTAAACGTGCCGACGCCTACGTGAAGAGTGATATAAGCGAGATTCACGCCCATGTTTTCTATTTTTTTAAGGAGGTCTTTTGTAAAATGAAGCCCCGCCGTGGGCGCCGCCGCCGAACCCTCGACTTTAGCGTAAACCGTTTGATAATCGTCTTTGTTTTTTAACTCACGCGTGATGTAGTGAGGGAGAGGAGTTTCGCCGATTTTGTCTAATATCTCATAAATATTATTGCCATCATAATAAAATTTAGCGATTCTGTCGCCGTTTTCAAGAACTTCCTCGATTTCACATTCTAAAACCCCGTCGCCAAACGTAAATTTATCGTTTTTTTTAGCCCTTCTGCCCGGACCTGTTAAGACTTCCCATCTGTTAAACCCTAAATCCTTTAAGAGGAGAAACTCGACTTTAGCGCCGGTGGATTTTTGACCGTAAAGTCTCGCCGGAAGAACTTTCGTGTCGTTGAGGACAAGACAATCGCCCTTGTTTAGAAATTCCACTATATCGTAGAAATTTTTATGGCGCAGCTCGCCTGTTTTTTTGTCCATGACGAGCAACCGGCAAGCGTCGCGATCCTTCATAGGCTCCTGGGCGATAAGCTCGTTAGGCAAATCGAAGTAGAAGTCGGATTTTTTCATTTATTTTGCACCAAACCCCTGAATTTGCTTTATTTCAAGTTGACATATGATAATATAAATGGTAAAATATATTGAATCAGACAGATACAATTATATTTCATTTGATAGTCAATTACAATACTTATTAAAAATTTTAGGAGATCATAATAATGAAAAAATATAAAGTCGGCGTAATTGGCGCTACCGGTATGGTCGGGCAGCGATTTATCACTCTTTTACACGATCACCCGTACTTTAAGATAAAAGCTCTCGCCGCGAGCGCAAAATCGGCGGGAAAATCATATGAAGAAGCGCTGAACGGAAGATGGGTTATGAAGACTCCCCTGCCCCAAAGCGTTAAAGATATGATTATTCTTGACGCGCAGTCCGATTTAGAAAAAATCGCTTCTATGGTTGATTTCGTCTTTTGCGCCGTCAATATGAAAAAAGACGACATAAAAGCGCTTGAAGAGTCTTACGCCAAAGCGGAATGTCCCGTTATCTCCAATAATTCCGCCAACAGGTTTACCAAGGATGTGCCGATGGTAATACCCGAGCTCAATAGCGAGCATTTAAAAGTCATCGATTCACAGAAAAAACGTCTCGGGACTAAAAGAGGTTTTATCGCCGTAAAGTCAAACTGCTCTCTTCAGTCATATGTCCCGGCTCTTTATCCGCTTGATAGCGAGTTTAAAATAAAAGACGCGCTCGTCACTACATATCAGGCGATTTCCGGCGCCGGCAAAACTTTTGAAAGATGGCCGGAGATGGTAGACAACGTTATCCCCTATATAGGCGGCGAAGAGGAGAAAAGTGAAAAAGAGCCGCTAAAAATATGGGGAAAAGTTAAAGACGGCGAAATAGTTCCAAGCGAAAGACCTAATTTTACGTCGCAATGTATAAGAGTACCCGTGTCGGACGGTCATTTAGCGGCATGCTTCGTAAGATTTGAAAATAAACCTGCTAAAGAGCAAATTTTAAATATTTGGAAAAACTTTAAAGGAAGACCGCAGGAACTTAATCTCCCGCACGCTCCTAAACAGTTTCTTCACTACTTTAATGAGGACGATATGCCGCAAACCAAACTTACTAGAGACCTTGAAGGCGGAATGGCGGTATCTATAGGAAGATTGAGAGAAGACTCCCAGTACGACTATAAATTTATTTCCGTATCACACAACACGCTAAGAGGCGCGGCGGGAGGCGCCGTCCTGCTAGCGGAACTTTTATGCGCGGAAAGGTATATAGAGCCTAAATGCGATTAAAAAATCTTCAGAAAGAATAATTAAAAATGGCGAAAGTATCCGTAATCGTACCTGTATATAACGTGGGGAATTATATCAAAGAACTCATTGAAAGCGTTCTACGTCAAACATTTAAAGATTTTGAACTTATTCTTGTCGACGACGGATCTTGCGACAACAGCGGAGATATATGCGACGAATTTTCTAAGAAAGACGACCGCGTAATCGTTATCCATACTGAAAACGGGGGAACAGGCGCGGCGAGAAACGTAGGAGTTTCCAAGTCAACGGGCGGCATTATAGCGTTCGTTGACGGCGACGATGCGATCCATCCTAAATATCTTGAATTATTATATAACGCTTACATAAAATATGATGTAAAAATTGCATGTTGCGAGTATATTGAAGGCGAAAAAATTCCGGAATATTTTAACGATCTTACATTAGAATGCGATTTTAACGTAAGTAAAACTGATGACGATTATATAAGTTACTTCTTTAGAAACGGCAGCGGTCACGGCGGGGGCGTCACCATGACGCTTGTAGACAGAGAAATCGTTTTAAAATCCCCCTTTCCTGAAAATAAAATTAGCGAAGATCTTCCCGTTGTTATACAGTACTTTATAAACGCAAAAAGCATGGCTTTGACAAACGCTAAACTCTACTTTTACAGAAAAAATCCAAATAGCGCGGGCAGGAAGCCGTTTGATATAAGTAAAATCGATACTGTTGAAATGGCGGGGGAAGCGATAAAACATCTTGCCCAGGAAGGCGGGTATAATAAATCTCTCACCGTTTGGTTTGGAAGATTTAACGGGTACGCAGTCGACAGATATAAAAAATCTCTCAACGAACTACACAATAAAGAAGCCGCTAAAAAAGTTAAAAATATCACGAAAGAAGTTTACAAAAAATACGGGAAATACGCAAACCTCGATAAACGCGACAAACTAATACTGATTGACACTTTCGCCCCCACTGTTGGGAAAATATATTGGACGGGATACGGCGTTTTTAATAAAATAAAGAAAACATTCTTTATAAAGGCGAACAAAACGTAACTAAATTTTATTTTGAGTACATTTAAACTTAAAGGGTGGTAAATATGAAGAAAAAAGTCATTTTTGAAGGGTCGGCTATCGCTATAATTACTCCGTTTACGGAAGATTGTTCAAAAATTGATTTTAAAAAATTCGGTGAAATCATAAATTACCAAATAGCCAACGGCACTGACGCCATAGTAGTATGCGGCACGACGGGAGAAGGCTCTACGCTCAGTCATGAAGAGCATACGGAAGCGATAAAGTTTTGCGTCGATACCGTGGCCAAGAGAGTTCCCGTTATCGCGGGGACGGGGTCTAACGACACGGCGTATTGCGTCGAACTTTCAAATGAAGCTGAAAAGGCGGGAGCGGACGCGCTTTTGCTGGTGACTCCGTATTACAATAAAACTTCGCAGCGCGGTCTTATCGAACATTACTACTATATCGCCGACAGAGTATCCGCCCCGATTATCCTCTATAACGTTCCGAGCAGGACGGGCATGAACATAAAGCCCGAAACTTATCTCGAATTGTCGCGCCACGAGAGAATAGTCGCCGCGAAAGAAGCGTGCGGTAATGTTTCCGAAATCGCGAAAACAGTCGCTTTATGCGGTCAGGATTTAACTATATACTCGGGAAACGACGACCAAATCGTACCCATCATGTCGTTGGGCGGCAAGGGCGTTATATCGGTTCTAGCGCACGTAGCTCCTAAAGAAACGCATGATATTGCGGCTAAATATTTAAACGGCGACGTAAAAGGCGCGTTAAAACTTCAGCTTGAGTATCTCGACCTTTGCAACGCGCTGTTCAGCGACGTCAATCCCATCCCGGTAAAAGAGGCGATGAATATCTGCGGGATGAACGTGGGAAGATGCAGGATGCCGCTTGGCGTTATGAGCGACGAAGGCAGGGAGAAACTCCAAAAGGCTCTTCTTAACCATAATCTTATTAAATTTTAACCTGTATGCAGAGTAACTTACGGGATGTGAACTTATTTATGACAAAAATTATATTAAGCGGATGTTTAGGAAAAATGGGAACGGAGGTCACAAAAGCCGTCGAAGCTTCGGACGATATAGAAATCGTCGCGGGAGTGGATATTGCGGAAAACAAGAATCTTCCCTACCCCGTCTTTAAATCGTTTGGCGATATAAACGCGGACGCACAAGTTATAGTTGACTTTTCGAGTCCTTCCGCTTTAGACGATATTCTTCTATTTTCCAAAAAAAATAAAATTCCCGCCATATTGTGCGCCACCGGCTACAACGACAATCAGATTGAATCAATTAAAAACGCGTCGAAAAACACGGCGATTTTCAGATCGAGCAATATGTCGTTGGGGATAAATCTCATATCGGAACTCGCGAAAACGGCGGCAAAAATTTTAGGAGAAACGTTTGACGTCGAGATAGTGGAGTCACACCACAACCAAAAATTAGACGCTCCAAGCGGTACGGCTTTAATGCTCGAAAAAGCCGTGGAAGAGGGTCTTAATTACGAGCCTAAGCTAATTTACGATCGCCATGAACGCTTACAAAAAAGACAAAAAAATGAAATCGGTATGCACTCGATACGAGGCGGGGCCATAGTCGGCGAACACGAGATTATTTTTGCCGGAGACGGCGAGGTTGTAAAAATAAGTCACCAGGCTCTCTCTAAGAAAGTTTTCGCGCAAGGCGCTATTAAAGCGGCGGTCTTTATGAAGGACAAAAAAACAGGACTTTACGATATGTCGGACGTGATCGCCGAAAGTTAAACGAGTTTATCGTTTTATAACTTAAACTTTCAACGCGACCGTACCGCTTCATGTCGCATTTTAAATAAAACTAAACCGATGACGACTGCCATCGGTTTTTTATCTTCGTTTAAGGATGCAAAAACAACCTTATCGTAAAACCTAATAAAATGAATACCGCATCCATTCAACACTAATGAGGGCGACTAAACGCCGCCCTTTAAAGTTGGCACAGATTACTTATTTATACGTGATGTTGTTAATCCTCATTGTGTTAATGAGCGTCGCGTAACCGGAAACCGTAAGAAGAGTAACCTTTGCGTCAACAGTGATGTAAACATTCATGATCTGCTCAAGAGACTCAACTTGAAGAGTATCGGTGTTAAATACAAGAGTAGCGGTACAATCTTTATAAGTAAGGTCTAAGCTTTGGACTGTAAGAACGCCCGAGAACTGAGAAACTATGTCGTCAATTCCCTCTTTTGAAAGGGGATTGAACATAGCGCCTATATTACTTACAGGGGAATCTGTACCTTCGGGAGTAGGCGCGGGAGCTCCGCTTTCATCGTTAAGAACTATAACGATAGTGGTTTTGCCTCCGTCTTCCGTCATCGTAGCGCTTTTAATAGCGGACACGTCGGTAAGAAGGCAACCCTTTGAGTTCTTAATGATAGGTATCTGCTCTGCGTCGTCTCTTTGCTGGAGTTCAGCGTCTTCCTCGCTTGTCATAATGTTCTGCGCTATCGGGAGAACAAGATTACCGACAGTACCTAAGTCGTAATCGTCGGCCAACTGCTGGAACTCTTTCTTTTCGTATGTGGCGACGTCGGTTTTGAGTTTGTTCATAACTTCGGTGTACTTGGCCAAAATTTCTTCGGGAGTGGCTTGCGCAGACCCTTGAGGCGCGCTATTGTCGCCGCCACCGCCGCCGACATTTGAGCCGCTATTCGAATCGGAACTGTCTTCGGGGGCTTGCGCGCTGCCGCCGCCGCCCTGGCTGGAATTGTTGTTAGCCTGACCGCCGCCGCTATTACTCGCCTGGTTGTTGCTGCCGCCGCTGTTGTTAGTATTCGCTTGGTTGCTGCCGCTGTTGTAGCTAGCACCGCCCGTTCCGCCGTTAGCGCCGCCGGTCCCGCCGCTATTTGCGACAGCGCCGCTGCCGCTCGCGATCGTCGACACCTTAGACGCCGTGACGATGCAGCAAATTGAGCAAATACAAATCGCGAAAACAGTTACTACAGACACAAGTCTTGACAGAACCGGCGAATCATACTCATGGCTTTTTTTCATATTCGGAGTTACCCCTTTCATGGATTAGTGATTAACCCAAATGTTTTCACACAGTCAGTATACTGCTATAATAAATTTACAACAAATGTTCAAAAATGTCAAGAGATAAATCAATTTTTCTATGAATTTTTTGAAAACCCGATAAAATCACGCCGATTTAAGGAATTTTATTAAAAATTCCGGCTTTAAAATGGAAACCCGTCGACCGGACGCGCGCATTCGATTAAAACCCGCGACGCTTGAATTTAACGCTGTCGTTGCAAAATTTATTCTTCATACGGCTCTAAAAGCCCATAGCCGCCGCCTTTTCTTTTATAAACGACGGAAACTTCCTCATTATCGGAGTTAATAAACATATAAAACTCATGACCTAACATATTCATTTGAAGAATAGCCTCGTCTACGGACTGCGGTTTTATTGAAACGGTCTTTCTTCTGACGAGCTCGAATTCCGTTTCTTCCTGTTCGTCATTTTCATCCTCGCCGCCGGACTCATCGCCGGATCCGTCCTCGTCAAAACTTTCAAACGCGCCTGTTCTTAAGCGTTTTTCGAGTTTTGTTTTATGTTTGCGGATTCTTCTGACTAACGTTTCAATGCATTTATCGAGAGCGTCGTTAAGGTTATCCGCGCTCTCCTGCGCCCTAAAGACCATGCCGCCGCTCGTGACGGTTATCTCAACCGACTGATACGATTTCTCGACCGCGGCCGTAACTTTAGCGTCCGCCTCTTTATCGAAAAAGCGGTCGATTTTAGATAACTTTTTGTTGACGCGTTCTTTAAAAGAATCTCTTGGAGTGCATTTTCTTCCGATTATAGTTATATTCATAAAAAACATCTCCTCGTTTCGTCATTATATCACACAAATTTTAAAATGTAAATAGTTAATTCAATCTCTTTGTAAATTTGGCGCGAGATGTGAAATTTATAAAAAAGGCTTTACAATAGCCCCCTAATTTGCTAATATAAAGTCATAAACAGTATGGGAGAAATATCATGAAAAAGATACTTATTGCCGACGATGAAGACCTTATAGTCAACCTTGTGTGCGACTTTTTAAAGAAAGACGGTTACAAGCCTTTGGCGGCGTATGACGGGGAAGAAGCGCTTGACGTCTTTAAAGAAAATCCCGATATAGCCCTCGTCATACTCGACATTATGATGCCTAAAATCGACGGCTGGGAGGTTTGCAGAACTATACGCAAGACCTCTAACGTTCCGATTATTATGCTTACGGCGAGAAGTCAGGAGTTCGACGAGCTTACGGGCTTTGAGGCGGGGGCTGACGATTACGTCACAAAGCCGTGCAGTCCCACGGTTCTTATGAAAAGAGTGGCGGCTCTTTTAAGACGCGACTCGGGAAAAACTTCCACCACCGTTTTTAAACTGGACGAACTTAAACTTGATTCTGAGGCGCACGACGTGTGGCTCGACAACACTCCCGTAACGCTTACCTTAAAAGAATACAGCATTCTTTATAAGCTCATTTCAAACGTGGGGCGCGTTTTTTCAAGAGAACAACTGCTCGACGACATATGGGGATTCGATTTTGACGGCGATATGAGAACGGTCGATTCCCATGTGGCGAGGCTTAGGACAAAATTAGGCGAGTGGGGTTCAAAGCACATTAAAACAATTTACGGCACAGGATATAAAATAGAGGCCGACCAATAACGCCTTTAATTATTCGCCTGTTGTTAAGGCGCTAAGGTGAGCTTATGTCTAAAAAGCGTGATAAAAAGGAAAAAACAGAAAAAAAAGAGGAAAACGGTAAAAAAAAGCGCAAAGTTTCCCTTAACAGGCAGCTTTTGAGCGTTGTGTCCATAACTCTTATTTTCATCCTAATCACATTGATTATAGTTACGTATAACGGTCTTGATATAATCTATCTCGTCTATTCGGCCGTATCGTCTTTTAACGCCGCGAGAGAAATAGGCGAGACGTACAAGGACGCGGGAAACGACTTTTTTCTCAGGATGGACAATATAGAAAGAGAGTACGAAGTCACCGCCGAGATTTACAATGCGGAAGGCGGTATTGTCTACAACTCCTCATATAAAGGCGATATGTCGCTTCCTCCTTACAGTTCATACTCAATAAAGCTCCCCGATAGTGAAAAAAAGAATTATACGGAGATTATGGACTTAGGCTCTACCGACACCACACATTTTAGTCTGAGGCAAAATAACGAGGACGGAAGAGATTCCGAATACCTTGTGGGCGAATGGAATATAGGCTCCGGCGACGCTCAAATCAAAATAAAATTATTCAAACTGAAATCCGTTGTCGATAGCACGGCTAAACTTACCGTGGCTTATATTTCATTTATCACCATCATTATACTCATTGTCGCTCTGATTATTTTCTCGGTTTTAATAAGGCGCGTAACAAAACCTCTAAGCGATATGAGTAAAATCACGCACAATATGTCTGAACTTAACTTCTCGCAAAAGTGCGCGCCAAATAAAATAGAGGAAATTTCGCTGTTATCCGACAGTATTAACGATATGTCGGATTCCCTTGAAAAGGCTCTTCTTGATTTAAGGGAGCGCAATAAAAAACTTCAGGAGGATATAGAGCAAGAGAAAACGATAGATCAGTTAAGACAGACGTTTATTTCCGGCGTGTCGCATGAGCTTAAAACGCCGATAGCCATTATTCAAGGGTATGCCGAAGGACTTAAAATATTTATGGAGACAGATCCGCCGACTGCTGAAAAATACTGCGACACCATTATAAGCGAAACGCAGCGCATGAATTCGCTCGTTATGAAATTGCTCGATATAATAAAATACGAATCGGGCGAGTATAAACTCTCCTACACTGATTTTAACATTAAAATAGCGGTGGACGACTGGTTGGAGCGCAATAAGAGCATCCTGCAAAAGCAGGGAATTACGGCTCAAAATCAAATCGACGCGTCTTTAACGGGATTCGGCGACTACTTTATCCTCTCCACCGTTATCAACAATTATATGACTAACGCCGTGTCGCACGCGGACGGCGAAAAGAAAATAATCGTAAGCGCTAAGGAAGTAAACGGCACCGTGTACAGAGTGAGCGTATTTAATACGGGAACTCCCATAGCGGCTAAAGATTTTGATAAAATCTGGAACAGCTTCTACAGAGCCGATAAAGCGATGTCGCGCTCACAAGGGCGTTTCGGTTTGGGGCTCGCTATTGTGGCGGCTATACAAAAACTCCACGAATGCGATTATGGCGCTATAAATCACGAGGACGGGGTGGAATTTTGGTTTGACGTAAAAAAATACGATAAAAAAACCGCCGCCGCGTTAAAACAGTCTAACGGCAACAATCAATAAGATTTTAAAATGAACGACGACACAAAAAACGATAAATCCAAATATAAAAAACTGCTGAAGCTCTTCTTTACGACGTTTTATATAAGCGCGTTTACTTTTGGCGGCGGGTACGTGATAGTCACCCTTATGAAAAAAAAGTTTGTCGACGACCTTCACTGGATAGATGAAGACGAAATGTTAGACCTTATCAGTATCGCGCAAACCTCGCCGGGAGCTGTCGCCGTGAACGCGTCGATATTGGTCGGCAAAAAAATATGCGGCGTTTTGGGAATAGCGGTAGCCGTCTTAGGGACTGTACTGCCGCCGATGATTACAATCACCGTCGTGTCGTTTTTTTATGAAAAATTTAAAAACAACACGTATATATCGCTGTTTTTAAGCGGTATGCAATCCGGGATAGCCGCTATTATTTTCGACGTTGTAAGCGATATGGGGCTTAAAATAGTTAAAAGAAAAAACGCCGTCAACATAATAATAATGGCGGTTTGTTTTGTTTTAGCCGTATTTTTCAAAGTGAACGTAATACTTATAATTATTTTGGCGGCGGCGGCTGGCGTTATTACGGCTCTTATAAGACGAAAAAAGGAGAAAAAAACATGATTTATCTCAAGCTTTTCCTTTCGTTTTTACAAGTGGGGCTTTTTAGTATAGGCGGGGGCTACGCCGCGATACCTTTAATACAGGCGCAGGTCGTGGAAAATGAACAATGGCTTACGACAAAGGAGTTTACCGACCTTGTATCGATAGCCGAGATGACGCCCGGACCTATATCGATTAACGCGGCGACTTTCACGGGAATCAGAATCGCGGGAATACCGGGAGCTCTCGCGGCTACGGCGGGATGCATCTTCCCGTCGCTGATAATAGTTTCGATTTTGGCGTTTATTTACTATAAATTTAAAGGATTAAGTTTTTTAAGGAGCGTTCTTGAAAGTTTAAGACCGGCGGTCGTCGCTTTAATAGCGTCTGCCGGAATTAACATATTAACGACCGTATTGTGGGGAACGAATGAAATATCGTTAAAAGATATAAACTGGATTGGGGCGATACTTTTTGTAGCCTCGTTTATTGTCTTAAAAAAATTTAAGCTAAGCCCCATAATAATAATGCTTTCTTCGGGAGCTCTGGGACTTGTTTCAAACTTAATATTAAACGCCGTAGTAAAATAATACGGCGTTTATATTTCGCTTTAATTCAGTTAAAAAATCCCGGTTCGCCCTGATTTTTAAATTTTGACTCGCAGTATACGCACCTGTACACTCTCTTATCTCTGTCGGTAAGTTTAAATACGCTTGGAAGCTCCTGTTCTATTGATGTAATGCATCTGGGGTTTGAGCATTTAATCAAACCTTCTACCCTTTCGGGAAGCTCTAAGCGCTTTCTTTCGGCGACGACGCCGTCTTTTATTATGCTTACCGTAACTCCCGGATCTAAAAGAGCTAAGACGTCAAAGTTTATATTGATAGGCTCGCATATTTTAAGTATGTCTTTTCTGCCCATTTTTTCACTTTCGGCGTTTTTGATTATCGCTACCTGACAGTCTAATTTATCAAGGTTCAAGGCTTTAAATATTTTCATAACGCCGCCCTGCTTTATATGGTCTATAACGACGCCGTTTTTAATGGGGTTTACTATCATAACTTCTCCTTTATTCTATGCCTAAAAGTTTTAATATAAGCGCCATTCTTATAAATTTGCCGTTCAAAGTCTGCTCAAAGTAGCACGCCCTTGGGTCGTTATCGACTTCGACGGCTATTTCGTTTACTCTGGGGAGAGGATGAAGTATGGAGAGGTCCTTTTTTGCGTATTTTAATTTTTCTTCATTTAAAATGTATGAGTCTTTTAACCTTAAATAATCGTCCTCGTTAAAAAATCTTTCGCGCTGGACTCTCGTCATGTAAAGTATATCGAGTTCCGGGATTGTTTTCTCGAGATTGTCGGTTTCGATATACGTGATATTCTTGTTTTCATCCATTTCATGCTTTACGTATCCGGGGATTTTAAGTTCCGGCGGGGAAATAAGTATGAATTTTACGCCCTTGTATTTGGAGGTCGCCCCAATTAAAGAGTGAACCGTTCTGCCGAATTTTAAATCGCCGCAAAGTCCTATCGTGAGGTTGTCGAATCTTCCCTTTTTTCTGTTTATCGTAAGGAGATCCGAAAGAGTCTGCGTCGGATGGTTATGCCCGCCGTCGCCCGCGTTAATAACGGGAACGAGAGAGTGAAGGGACGCTACGAGCGGCGCGCCTTCTTTAGGATGACGCATGGCGATAATATCGGCGTAACCGCTAACGACTCTCACGGTATCTGCCACGCTTTCGCCTTTAGATACGGAAGAACTGTCGGCGGACGCGAAACCTAAACAGTTGCCGCCAAGCTCGTACATAGCCGCCTCGAAACTTAGTCTCGTCCTTGTGGAAGGCTCGTAAAATAGCGTCGCCAACTTTTTGCCTTTGCACTTTTCAGAATATTTTAAGGGGTTGGCGATTATATCTTTAGACGATTCTATAAGCTCGTCGATTTCCTCTGTAGTTAAGTCCTTTATATCGATTAAACTTTTCATTTTATCTCCATTTTATGTTAATTTGACGATTTTATCCAAGATTCGTCTTCTGGATTATCTCTAAACGCTAAAAGTTTTTGCACGTCGCTATTATTTATATAACCTTCTTTAGCGGCGACCTCCGCAACGGTATCGAAGTCCGTTAAACTTACGTTTTTAACTCCCGCGTCTTTAAGATTGTCGATTCCCTTTTTCATGTTGTAAGTAAAAATACTGACTATTCCTAAAACTTCCGCCCCGGCTTCTTTTAAAGCGTCTACTATTCCCAATACGCTGCCGCCGGTAGATATAAGATCTTCTACTACGACGGTTTTTTGACCTTTTTTAAGGTTCCCTTCTATTTTATTTTTTCTGCCGTGGTCTTTATTTCCGCTTCTTACGTACCCCATGGGCATATCAAGTATATGAGCGGCTATCGCGGCGTGAGCTATCCCCGCCGTGCTTGTTCCCATTAAAATTTCGCATTCGGGGTATTCTTTTTTTACGGTATCGGCTATATAGTTTTCGATAATATTCCTATTTTCAGGTGAAGTGAGAATCAGTCTATTGTCGCAATAAACAGGGCTTTTAATGCCGCTCGCCCATGTAAAAGGCTCTGACGGTCTAAAAAATACCGCTCCTATTGATAATAACGCTTTCGCTGTGGTTTTTTTCATGTTTCCTCCGTTTTAATTACCCGCAAAATTCGTTTACGCATTTATTATACGCTTTTAAAGGATCCGACGCTTTAGTTATCGGTCTTCCGACGACTATATAATCAGATCCTGATTCTTTTGCCGTCTTCGGCGTAGCCGCTCTCGACTGGTCGCCTTTGTCGTCGTCGTTAAATCTTATTCCGGGCGTTACCGTTAAAAATGAGCTTCCGAGAGTATCGTGGATTTTTTTTGATTCCAAAGGGGAACACACTACCCCGTCAAGCCCCGCGCATTTAGCGTTTTTAGCGTAAGATAAAACAACTTCGTCAATAGGTTTTTCAATCAAAAGCTCCTTTCGCATTGCGTCTTCGCTTGTAGAAGTAAGTTGCGTTACGGCTAAAAGCAAAGGTCTTGACCCGTCGGGACGAGTAAGCCCCTCTATCGCCGCTTCCATCATGCGCCTTGTTCCAAAAGCGTGGACGTTGCACATGTCTATATTAAGTTCCGATAAAACTTTCATTGTCTGCTTTACGGTGTTCGGTATGTCGCATAGTTTTAAATCGAGAAATATTTTATGTCCGCGTTCTTTTATTTCTTTTACTATAGACGAACCTTCGGAGTAAAAAAGCTCCATTCCGATTTTTACAAACGGCTTTTTTTTCTTAAAAATATTAAGAAAATCAAAACATTCCTCTTTATTTTTAAAGTCGCACGCGATTATAACGTCTTTTTCCATTTAATGCGCTCCTCCGATTATTTCTTTCAAGCTCTTAATATTGTACTTTTTTAAGGCGTCCGGCAGCTCTTCTATTATTTTTTTGCAAGCAAAAGGATCTAAAAGGTTTTGACATCCTACTTCTACGGCGGTCGCCCCCGCGAGCGTCATTTCTATCACGTCTTCCGGGCTCGATATTCCGCCCATTCCTATTATGGGTATATTTACGGCTTCATAGACTCTGTAGACCATTGAAAGAGCTACCGGGAAAATAGCCGCGCCCGAAAACCCGCCCGACTTCTTAGCTATAACTGGCTTTCTCGTTTTAAGATCTATTCTAAGCCCCATAAGCGTGTTTATCATGCTGATTCCGTCGGCGCCCGCTTTTTCGCACTCGGTTGCTATTTCCACAATATCGGTAACGTTAGGACTTAATTTTACGTATACAGGCTTTTTAGCGACTGATTTCACGGCTCTTGTAACTTCCCCGGCGAGAGCGGGGGAAGTCCCGAAACTTAACCCTCCGCCGTGAACGTTCGGGCAACTTATGTTTACTTCAATTATGCCTATTTCGTCCTGATTATCCATTTTAGAGGCGACTTCCATATACTCTTCGATAGAAAAGCCGCTTATATTGGCTATAGCTTTCTTTTTAAAACATTTTTTAAGCTTGGGAAGTTCATCGTTTATAACGGCGTCTACTCCGGGATTCTGCAATCCCACTGAATTTATAAGACCCGACGTGCATTCGGCTATTCTCGGCTGAGGATTTCCGAAACGAGGTTCTTTAGTAACGCCTTTTAAAGCGATGGAGCCTAAAATATTTATATCGTAAATTTCTGAAAACTCATAGCCAAAACCAAAAGTTCCGCTCGCGGGTATTATGGGATTGTCAAGGGAAAGACCGCTTAAATTTACGCTTAGGTTTCCCACAGTATATCCTCCTTTTTTAAAACGGGTCCTTCCTTACATATCCTCTTAGGACCTGATTTTGTCATAACAGAGCAACCCATACAAGCGCCGAAGCCGCACCCCATCCTCGCTTCGAAACTTAATTCCCCCGAAGTCGCCGTATTAAGACGTACGGCTTTAAGCATATTAACGGGACCGCACGCGTAAAAGTAAGAATAGTCTATATTTTTCAGTATATCCGTAGGGTATCCTTTATCGCCAAAGCTTCCGTCTACAGTAGTAACAAAAGTTTCAACTCCCAACGATTTAAAATCCCGCTCTAATATGATTTCCTCTTTATTATTAAAGCCTAAAACAACCGAAACGCTCTTGCCTTCTTTTATAAGTTTTTTAGCGAGGTAAAATAACGGAGGCGTTCCTATGCCGCCCCCTATTAAAACGGGATTCTCGCCTGAGGACGAAGTGTTAAAGCCGTTGCCAAGAAATGAAAGACAGTTAAACTCCCGCCCCGGTTTAGCTTTCGACATTATTTCAGTACCATTCCCCACTACTTTATAAACTATAGATAAAAACCCGTTCTCAATATCAAAAACGGAAATAGGCCGCCTTAAATAAAGAGATTCTATTTTTATGTTTATAAATTGTCCGGGTATAACGTCAGAGGGAATATCGCCGGAAAATTTCATTTTATATACGTTTTTTGATATTTGTTCATTTGATATAACGGTATAAGAATATAAATTCATAAAATTCCCTTTTATTTTTTATATTTAAGTTCACCGTTTACAAAAGTCATTATACATTCGCCTTTTACGGTTTTGTCTGTAAACGGAGTGGATTTGCCCTTGGAAAAGAAATTTTCGGGGTCTATTTTATATTCTGTATCAAGGTCAAAGACGGCAATATCGGCTTGAGCGCCTACTTTTAAAGAGGAGTCTTTATTTAAAAAACGCTTAGCGGGATTTAGACTCAAAAGTTCAATAAGCTTTGGAAGAGTAATAATATTTTTAAGGACAAGTTCCGTGTATAGTACGGGAAAAGACGTTTCCAAACCGACTATTCCCATAAGAGAATTTTTAAGCCCGCCCGATTTTTCTTCTTTAGAGTGCGGAGCGTGGTCTGTGGCTATCATGTCGATTGTTCCGTCTTTTATACCTTCTATTAAAGAAAGTCTGTCCTCTTCGCTTCTTAAAGGCGGATTCATCTTAAAACTTCCGTCGTCTTTAAGCATACCGTCGTTTAGAGTAAGATAGTGAGGGGCGGTCTCGCACGTTACGTCGAGCCCTCTTTTTTTAGCTTCTCTGATAAGTTCTACGCTCTCCTTTGCAGAAACATGGCAAACATGATAAGAGCATCCCGTTTTTTTTAAAAGAGCGAGATCTCTTTTTATCATTTTCCATTCGCTCTCCGACGAGATCCCCTTGCGATTGTTTTTTTTAGCGTACTCGCAGTCGTTTATATACCCGCCTGAAACAAGACTCGCGTACTCGCAATGAGCCGCGATTATTTTTGAATGAGATTTCGCCAAAAGCATGGCTCTATACATAATATCGTCGTTTTCAACTCCTTTGCCGTCGTCTGAAAACGCTGCTACTTTGTCGGCTAAAGAGTTAATATCGGAAAGTTCTTCTCCTCTCTCGCCCTTCGTAATAGAACCGTAAGGATAGACTTTAATTAAAGCGTCTTTTTTGATAATATCTGTTTCGATTTTTAAATTTTCTAAGGAGTCGGGGCAGGGGTTCAAGTTTGGCATTGTGAAAACGGACGTATATCCCCCGTGCGCCGCCGCTTTGGTCATTGTTTTTATGGTTTCTTTATAAGAAAAACCCGGCTCCCTGCCGTGAACGTGGACGCAGGTAAAACCGGGGAAAACATATTTATTTTTGACGTCAATAATATCAAGACAATCGCAAGAATTGGGAAAATCTTTTCCGATGAAAATTATTTTTCCTTGATCAACGGCGATGGAAAGGGAGGAAAAACCGCCGTTCAAAAAAACATTCCCGCCTTTTAACAAAAACGCCATAATATCACCGTAAGATAATTTAGAAAAGAATTTTGCCTATCTTGTTTATTGTAACATTTCATTTATTTAAAATCAACAATTTCATCTAAATTCACAAATACTTTACAAATCGACAAAACGCTATAAAGCGATTTTTAAATAAAGTATAAATCTAAAGCGTTTATCCCAAAAGACCGCCGAACATCTCCTCTATGGCGTTGCCGAACGCCGACGACAATACGTTGTTTAAAGCTTCCGACACGCCTTCAGGGTCTACGTATGCGGTCACGTTTCCGTTTTCATCGAACTCATAAGCCTCTGCTTCGGAAAAAGCCCCGTCGCTGTCATAAGTCATGCGGTACGCGGATCTAATTTTTTTATTTTTGTCGTATGTAAACTGAAATTCCTCTTTTACGCTTTCGCCCGAATATAACTTTAAAGCGCAGGATGTGTCGTCTTGATAATCTATTGAAATTTCGCTTTTAACCGACGCTCCGTCATCGTTATATATTGTTTGAGAAACAAGATTACCCTTTTCGTCAAAAGTTTTTTTAGAAGTTAAAACGTCTTTAGAATAATAATTTTCATTAAGACTGTCTTTTTCTGTTCTATCGTAATTCGGAATTTGATTTTTCGCGATAAAGTCGTCTAAAGTGTAATAAACCGTAAAGTCAGGGTCTTTTATAGGGGCTGTGTAATCGTTTTCATTAAAAGCGGAAGTAACGTCGCTTTCGTTTTCATCGGTTATTATTTCAGAATACGGCTCGGTAGACTCGCTCTCTTCGTTTTTTGAGCAGGAAGTCGCTATTATACAAAGAACAAGAAAAGCGGCGATTATAACAAAAATTTTTTTCAAGATAAATTCACCTTTTTTATTTATTGTAAAACAAATCGTAAACCTGTTTAATAAAACTTGACATTGTATTTAAGCTGCGCTATAATACCGCATTAGAAAAAACAAGGAGAACATTATGTCCGATTACGTTCATATAAGCCGCGGCGACAACGGTAAATACAAAGAGTTTATGAGCCTTATAAATAATTCGTTCGGCTTTAATAAAGACGACGAGATGTTTGAAAGTTTACTCCCTAAACTCTATAAAGAAGAATATAAACCTGTGGAAAATAATATAACGCTCGACGTAAACGATAAAATGCTCGCGGCAATAGGACTTTACTACAGTACCCTCAATATTATGGGAGACACTCTTAAAGTCGCGGGAATAGGAAACGTCGCGGTAGACCCTGATTTCCGTAAAAACGGATATATGAGTTCCTGCCTTGCTTACTGCCTTGACGAAATGAAACAAAATATGACCGATATGGCGTTTTTAATGGGAAAGAAACAAAGATACCAAAGATTTTCTTTCGAGCCGGCGGGAGTAAGATATGTATTTGACCTTTATAAACACAACGTAATAAGAAAACGCGGGGAAAATAAAAAGCCGTCGTTTAGTTCAAAACCTATAAAAAAAGACGACCGCGATATACTTAAAAAAATCTCGGAAGTTTATGAAAAAAGCGATTATAAAACAGAACGCCCGTTAAATAAAATGTACGATATACTCGTTTCCTGGCGAGCGTTTCCCTTCGCCGCGTTCCAAGACGATATGTTTAAAGGCTGGTTCGTTTTAAACGATAAAATGGACAGCGTGGACGAGATAGGATATATAGATAAAAACGATATTGAGGAAATCGTAATTTGCGCTTTGGAAACATCCAATCAATACGGCGTAAAAATAAGTGCGCCTCCGTTTGACAAGCCGCTTATAGATTATTTAGCTCTTCACGCGGAAAAAACGACCGTTTCGCACTCTGAGTTTTATACGATTTTTTGCTACGAAAGAGTAATAAAGTCGTTTTTAAAACTAAAATCTACTTACGCGGAACTTGCCGACGGCGAGTGTGTTTTAATGATTTACGGAGAAAAAACGCCTGAAAAACTTAAAATAAAAGTAAAAGACAACTGTCCGAGCGTATTTGAAACAGACGAAAGACCCAACTTAACTTTAAATCACGCCGAAGCCATGAGACTTTTAGGCGGGTTGTACTCTGAAAAGAGAAACGAACTCCCGCCTTCCTGCGCCTCGTGGTTTCCGCTGCCGTTTTACACTTATCCGCAAGACAGCGTATAGTTAATCAGAACCGTTTATGCCATATCTCGCTATGTTGTTCTGCTGTTCTCTTAAAGTCTTGGCCGCGTGGAACTCGTTATTTTTATCGTGTATAAAGTAGTAATAATCCGTTTCCGGCGCGTTGAGTATAGCCTCTATGGCGTTTACCCCGGGGTTGCATATAGCCCCTACAGGCAGTTCATCACATTCGTAAGTGTTGTAAAGGCTGTTGTATGAAGCTACTTGGCTTTCGGTAAGCCCGCTTTTGTTGGACGATATATAATCTCTCGTCGAGTTGCACTCAAGTCTCATCCCCGCGTCAAGGCGGTTAAATATTATCGATCCAACGGTAGCCATATCGGCTTCCATAGCTTCTTTTTCGACTATCGAGGCGATCTTAACTATCTGGTCGGCGGTCATTTTACGTTTTTCCGCGAGTTTTTCATAATCGTCGGTCCATTTTTCGTTAAAGTTTGTTAAAAATTTTCTTATTACGCTGTCGGCGTTCTCCCCTATATAAAACTCATATGTGTCGGGGAAAAGGAATCCTTCAAGCGGGTTGTAACGGTCGCCTAAGTCCCTTCGACTTTTAAGAAACTTGAATTCCGAAGCAAAATCAAAATTGTTGATACACTCCATAAGGTCGTCTTTTGAACATACTTTTTCTTTAACAAGAGCCTCTATAATCTGGTCGGCCGTATACCCTTCGGGGAACGTGAGCGTCACGGTCTTAGCCTTGCCGTTTACAAGGTTTTTGATTGTGTTGAGCATATTCTCAAGCCCCATTGAACGATGGAGCGTATATTTTCCGGCTATGTAACCTTCGTCCTTGTAGCCTATAAACTTAGCGGCTAACTTGCAAAACCACGCGTTCCTGATAACCCCCGCTTTATCAAGAGCTTTTATAACGGCCGCCGTGTCCATATCGGGTTCTATCTCGACTACTACTTCCTTGTCGCTTTTAGGGGAAACTTTTAAGGCTAAGACGTCGTTAATGCAGGATATAGCGATACTCGCTAAAATACCCGATATTATCGCTACGACTATAAGAATAGAGCCTACGCGCTTTAAATTGTTTAAGAGCATCTCTTTTCTTGCTCTTTTCTTTTTTTCGAGCCTTATCATTTCAGGCGACATGGTTTCTTTGCCTGAAAGCGGCTCTCGTTTAGGTTTCGGCGGCTCTTTCCCTTGTTTTTGCGCGTTGTTTTTATCTATTTTTCTGTATTGGTTTTCCATATTGTATTTATGATTTAAGTTTTTAAGTTTTAATTTTTAATCGCGAACTGAAGCGTACTGCACTTCGCTCCTAACTTTCTGAGCCGTGGCGGAATCCTTAAGATAGGAGATAATTTCAAATGAAAATTCTCCCGCGCTGCCCGCTCCTTTAGCCGTTATGACGTTTCCGTCCGTTACGGCGAATTTACTTGAAATTTTAGCTCCTTTAAGCTCTTTTTCAAAGCCCGGGAAACATATCGCTTCTTTTCCCTTTAGTATGTTTTTATGACCTAAAATTGACGGGGCGGCGCAAATGGCGGCTATCATTTTCTTATTTTCGTAACAAAAATCTATAAATTCGGACACGGCTTTTGATTTTTCGAGGTTTTTTGTACCAAGACCGCCTCCGGGTAAGACTATCCCGTCAATATCGTCCGTTATTTTAACGTCTTTTGTTTCCAAGTCGCTCATAACGGGGATATTGTGAGATCCTAAGACCATTTTTCCGGTAACGCCTACCGTAACTACGTCTATTCCCGCTCTTTTTAAATAATCAACGGGCGTTAAAGCTTCTACTTCCTCAAATCCGTCAGCTAAAAAAACGTATATCATATCATCATTCCTTTTGTAAATTTAAATTCCCGTAGCGCCAAGATAAATATCTCTGACTTTCGCTTTATCAGAAAGCGGAAGTATCATGCCGTTTTTTACGTTTTCGGATAAAAACCCTGAAATTTTAACATCGGAAGGCGTTTTTAGCGCTACATTTTGATAATCTAGATCAGCCAATATGGAAAAAACGTAATCGATCCCGCCCGTAGATAACGCTTCCTCAATTATAAGCTCGTCGCTGTTTTTATCATAATAGCCTATAATATAAACCTTTTCCTCGTCGTCAAACAAGGCTTTTAATAAAACTCCCGATTTTAAAGAGGAATATTCAAGGTAGTTTAAAAATCCTTCTGAAAATTTAACGTAACAAGTCGACTCCTGAAAATCCGCTAAATCGCTATACGGCGTCTCGGTTTTAAAATACCTTTTTCCTTTAAATTTTTCGATTTGAGATTTTTTTATATGGTAAACGTTCGCGGAAAGCGCACTAAAACCGAATCTTTTATAGTAGTCGTAAAGATTATCCCGGACGGGATAGAGAACGATATAATCGATTCCCCTTAACGATAAAACGTGTTTCGCAAACTCTATCATCCCGCTCATATATCCCATTTTCCGATACAAAGGGCGGGTTGCGGCGGCGTAGAGATATTTTCCCTTGAACGTTTCGCCGTTTATTATTAAATTTATATCGACAAGATAAAACGCCGAAACAATTGTTCTGTTTATTTTAAGAGCGAATACGTCTGAAAGATTTGCGGAACTTTTAAAAAACGCGTCTATAACGTCGTTTTCATCGGAAAAAACAGTTCGCCATAAATCTTTTAAAGCGGGAAAATCGGATTTGTCTGCCGAGTACGCCCCGTTAATATCGTCTTTTAATACGGCGGCGTATTTATTGAGAAGAAACGAGGGATGATAGGAGAGCTTCGCTTTTCTTAAACCCTCGTCGCCTGTGTCCTCCTCGCGGTTCACGTACTCGAAAGACGAAAGCATAAACTTCGTAAATCCGTGATTTATAACGGGGTAAGCGTCGCGGTATTGGGGCAGAGTTTTTTCAAAGTGAGTGCAAAACGTATTGTTTTTAATACTCTCCCCTAAGGTAAAAGCTACGGCCTTCCCGTCGGCGTGGAGAACCGCGCCCCAAAGACCGAGCGTTTTAACGTTTTTTAGCGCTACCAGTATGGCGTTATGTTCTTTTTCGAGTTCTCCCGTTTCGTCGTCGCGGGAAAGCAGCCACTGTTCCTCTATGTTTAAACAGTCGCTTATGTTGTCTTCGGTTATCGGTTCTATGCTAATGTCAGTATGATTTCTAAAAAAAGCGTTAATGTGGTTCTTTTTGGAGTGGTACTTTTTGCCGGGGAGATCTATTAAATCCTTAGTCTTGTAGACGTACTCGGAATTATCTCTGTCGTATGTAAAAATAAACTCGCCGGGGAAAAGATTCTCAAGAGTTTCTTTATTTTTATTAACAAGCTGAAAAAGCCTAAAGACGACGTTGCTTAAACGCGCTTCGCTTATCATTTCGAGTATCGCGCTTTTTATGTCGCCGTTTCCCGACGGGTATACGTAATACCTTCCGAAAACGTCTTCGCCTCTTACTAAAATAAGGTTTTCAAACTCTGATATTTCTATATTATAAGCGTTCCTCCAGGAAATTATATTTCCGAAACAATAACAGCAACCGTCCGTATTGCCTTCATTTATACGAGATATAATAAGATCTTTATCTAAAAAAGTGGGTTTTCTCCAATTTAGCATAAAACTACCTTGATTTTATTGTTTTTCGCCGTTCTTTTTATTCTTCCCCCAGCCGTATTTTTCAGCGAACTGTCTGTATGTGTCGGGAATGTAGCTAAAAAACGCGACGAAAGTCATAATAAGCGCTATCACGACGAGAACTATCGTTAAAGCGTCGGGGAAAGTGAAAACGTTTCTTAACGCGCCTACTTCAGGACCAAAAGCCATAATTAAAATCATGACGACGTAAAAAACAGTAGTCGCCACTTTCCCGTAAATCTCGGCGGCTGAAGGGCGGAGACCTTTCGAAATCATCACCGCGCCAAAAGCGAGCATAATAAAGTCTTTCACTATAAAGAGCAGAAAAACAAAAGAAAAAGCTCTTAAAACGGAACTCTCCGCCGAATGGAATTTTAAAAATAGAATTATAGCGATAGCGAAAATTGTAAGTTTGTCGGCTATCGGGTCTAAAATTTTCCCTAAATTGCTGACTTGGTTAAATCTTCTCGCGATTTTACCGTCGAATAAATCCGAAAGTCCCGAAATACCCAAGACTATTACGGCGGCGACCGTCATGCCTTTGTAAAACAGAACCGCGAAAACGGGAATTAAAATAATCCTGATAAAGGACAGAAGATTTGGAACGGTTTTCCAGTTTTCAAATAAAAACGCCATTTTTTCTTTCATTTTGCACTCTCCGTTTAGCGCTGATTTGCGCAATTTTTTATTTTACGGTTATGTTTTAACCTATAAATTTGCCCACAAAAGAGCAAATATAGGAGCTTGCGGTATAAGACGCCAAAGTCTCGGAGTTATAGGATATTACCACTATTACGCTCGCTAAAACAAATACGTACAAAGCGGCTTTTAAAAGACCGAAAACCGCTCCGAGAAGAGTATCAAGCTTTTCGGCGATTTTTGATTTTGTGACGAGTTTCGCTATAAGTCTTCCCACGATTCTCAATACTACCGCGAGAAAAAAAGCCAATACAGCGAAGGAAATAATAGAAAGGACGGAAGTTAAAACAGGTCTTATTATTTTAATTTCCATTTCGCTAATATTGGCGACGTTGCCCGCGCTCGAAACAACGCCTTCCACGTCAAAAACGCTTGAGGATTTAATAAATTCTTTGACTCCGGCGGGTAAGAAATCAAGCGACTGCCAAATATTTGAAAGAGCCGACGATATAGAAGTCCCAACGGAACTGAATTTCTCGGTGAGGATCGCCATAACGCGCTCTTTTACAAAATTGTCGTAAAGATAAGAGGATATATAGGGGGATATGAGTTTCGCGGAAAGAACGGCTATTATAGCGGATACAAAATCCGTAAGAGTAAGCAGTATACCTCTTTTAGCGGAGAGGATCACAACGAGAACCATAACCGCTATAAGTAAAATATCTACAATATGCTCCATACTAAAATTCACCTGTTATTGTAACATATTCCGTTGTTTTTGTCAATATGACGAAATCTCTGTAACCGGCTCGTCGTCGGAAACTTTTGAACCCGGAGAATTAAAAGAAGGGTATTTTTTTATACTTTCCGATGATAAAACGTAAGAAAACTTGCCGTTTGACACAACTCTTTGGTAATAACTCATGTTTTTCAAGGAACCCGTAAGTTTCCCCTTTTTAGAGTACGTTTCGATTTTATCCGAAAACAGCGCCGTTTCGCTTTTTTCGCTTAGTGAAAGACCTTTTACTTTGCCTGTAAGCGGCGTTTCGGATTTTAGTTCGCCGTCTTTTCCGAAAACCACCAAAAAATATCTGTCGTCGCCGGAATAATCCTCGGTAATAACGGCGCATCTGTCCTCGTTAAAATCGCTTAAAAGTATTTTGGAGTTTTTATATTCGTATACGGTTTCAGAATCTTTTTTATCTATCAGCTTTACGCCTTTGTCGGTTATAACCTGTAATTTATCTTTACTTAAAAATTCCAGTCCTATTACCGTTTCGTCTTTAAAGTCTATCTCGGCGTATGCTTCGTCGTAATTGAAATCGAGAACATACACCTTGGAGGAAATAACGGCGTTTTGAGAATCTATGACCGTGACGGCGGCTTTTTCTCCTTTCTTAAAGATCGCCGCGTCTGTAATATACCCGTTAGGGCATATCCACTCGTATATAACGCTTCCGTTTGAATCTAAACCGTAAACTACGTTTTTGCCTTTCTCGTTCCTCACGGCTATTACAAAATCGCCTAAAGAGCTTATGTCCGCGTCAATTATATTTTCGTCTGTTGAAAGTTTTAAACTTACGTTGCTGTTTTTAAAGACAGTGTAAGAGGTTTTGCCCCTGTCGAAAGCTATTATGTTGTTTTTGCATATTGAGATAGCGGGATTGCTGTATGAAAGCTGTTGTATAAAAGACGTTTCGCCTCTTTTGTTTATGTACGAAATCCCGTCCTCGGAGAGCGTAACAAATCCGTCGCCATACGGCTCGAACGCTTTTATGGTTTTATCATCTACGGGAACTGAGAATTTTTCCGAGGATTTTTTATGCGTAACGGACGAAATTCTCCCTGAAACAGTGTAGACAAAGCCGCCCGCGTGGTAATTTACTATAAAAAAAACTATAGCCGCCGCGAGTATTAGCGCGAGTATTTTTAAAGTTAACGGTATTTTTTTAGTTCGCATCCTATCTCGCCCTCCTTAAAGACCTATTTTCAGTAAAAAACTCTATTTAAAATAAGCCCATGCGCGGGAAGAGTATTTCCTGAATTGTTCCTGTCTTTTTTTTCTATAATTTCTTTAATATCGGGCGGACTTATTTTCTCTTCGGAAGCTAAAACAAGACTTCCCGCCATAATTCTCACCATATTGTAAAGAAATCCGTCGCCCTCCGCTTTAAAAATCACAACGTCGCCCATTCTTATGACTTCGCTGTTTTTTATATTCCTTGTAAAGTTCTTAACGCTTGTGCCTGACGAGCAAAAGGCTGAAAAATCGTGTTCTCCTAAAAAGAACTTCGCCGCGTCGTTCATAATATTTTCGTTAAGTCTTTTTCCTTTAAAATAATGATATGCGGTATCGTTTAAAAACGGATCTCTTTCCGGTGAATCGAGGAATCTGTATATATACTCTTTTCCCTTACAATCGTAACGAGAATGAAAATTTAAATCGACTTCCGCGCATTCAAGTACGGATATGTCGCGTGGAAGGTAAAAATTCATGGCCTTCACCACGTTGTAAACGGGAATATCGCTCTCCGTTTTAAAGTTACAATAAAACTCTTTAGCGTGAACTCCCGCGTCCGTTCTCCCAACTCCGTGAAGAATTCCGACAGAGCCGAAAATCTTGTTTAAAGCTTTAATAACTTCCCCCGATACCGTAGGGGCGTTATTTTGAAGCTGCCACCCGTGGTAGCGTTTTCCTAAAAAACTTAATTTTAAACGTAAATTGCGCGTCATATGATTTTTTTAAAAAAGTGATTTAAGAGAATAATGGAAACGAGCATTAAAGATGAAAATATAAACGCCGCTATGTCCCGCCAAGAGAATTTCATAACCTTCATTCTCGTTCTCTTGTTGCCGCCGTTATAGCACCTGCACTCCATGGCGCACGCAAGCTCATACGCTCTTCTGAAAGAATTTACGAAAAGCGGCACGAAAACGGGTACTAAAGCTTTCGCCCTTTCAATTAAGCCGCCGGAGTCGAGCCTCGCTCCCCTCGCCTTTTGAGCGCTCATAATTTTATCGATTTCTTCAATTAGAGTGGGGATAAACCTTAGCGCTATGGTCATCATCATAGCGAGAGTGTCGACGGGGACTTTTATTTTTTTAAGAGGCGACAAAAGCCTGTCTATGCCGTCAGTGAGCGAAGTGGGGGATGTGGTGTAAGTTAAAAGGGAACTTATAAATATCAGCGAAATAATCCTTACCGCCATAAATATGGCGGTAAACACTCCCGAGTCGGTTATTTTGATTTTCCACCACTCGAAAATGACCTTTCCGTCGTCGTTATAAAAAATCTGTAAAAACGCCGTAAAGACTATCAAAAAATAAATAATCTTTAAGCCTTTCATAACGACTTTAAACGATATTTTAGAAATCAGTATGGAAATTACTGAAAAAGCGAAGATAAGAGCGAGCGAAAAAAAGTTTCTACAGAGAAAAACCTCAATGAGAAAAACAAAAGTAACGATGAGTTTCGCTCTGGGGTCAAGTTTGTGGATAAAAGAATTTCCGGGAAAATACTGCCCGATGGTAACGTCCTTTATCATTTGCTTCCCCCTCTCTTCAAAAAGCGCGAAAGTTCTTCCCCGGCTTCTTCCAACGTGTAAATGTTTTTATTCACATCGTACCCCAAAGAGTTAAGTTCCGTTAAAATTCTTGTAACTTCGGGAATATCGAGCCCCATGTTTATCAGCTCGTTTGAATGGGAAAAAACTTCGTCTACAGAGCCTTGCATCGCGACTTTGCCTTTATTTAAGACGAGTATCTCCTCTGAAAACCACGCTACGTCTTCCATGCTGTGAGATACTATAACCACCGTTTTGCCCGTTTTATCACGGTAGTTTTTTATAAGGGAAAGCATGTCTTTTCTGCCTTTCGGGTCAAGCCCGGCCGCCGGTTCATCCATAATTAAAACGTCGGGTTCCATCGCCATAACGCCGGCTATGGCGACTTTTCTTTTTTCGCCGCCGGATAAGTCAAACGGAGATTTGCCTAAAAAAATTCCGGGGATATTTACAAAGCCCGCCGCTCTTCTTACGCGCGCCTCAATTTCGTCGTTAGGAAGCCCCATATTGGAAGGACCGAAAGCTATGTCTTTATATACCGTGGACTCGAAAAGCTGATATTCGGGATACTGAAAACAAAGACCGACTTTAAACCTCGCGTTGTAAACGGACTCTTTTGATTCGTATATATCTTTGCCGTAAAGTAAAATTTTCCCGCTCGTGGGCTTTAATAAGGCGTTAAAATGCTGAATTAAAGTGGATTTCCCCGACCCCGTAGAGCCGATTATCGAGAGTATTTCGCCTTGTTCGATTTTAAGACTTACGTCGTTAAGAGCGGTAACCTCGAAAGGAGTTCCTACAGAATACTTATAACTTATATTTTGCGCTTCTAAAACTGTCATTTTGCCACCGATTAAATTAGCGTTTTAACGGTTCGCCGCCCTTTTAAAAGCCTCGATAAATTCCTCTGACGTTAATATGCCTTTAGGGAATTTTACGCCGTTTTTTCTTAGGTATTGGGCGAGTTTTGCGCTGTCGGGAAGGTCGAGTCCCGCTTTTTCGATTATCTGTTCTTGTGAAAAAACTTCTCTCGGAGAGCCTTCTAACGCTATAGCGCCTTTGTCCATTACGACTAACCTGTCGGCCTTACACGCTTCGTCCATATAATGAGTTATTAAAACTACGGTTATATTAAGCTCTTTGTTGAGCTTTTTCATAGCCGCCATAACTTCTTTCCTGCCTTTGGGGTCTAGCATCGCGGTAGGCTCGTCGAGAACTATGCAATCCGTTCTCATCGCCATGACCCCGGCTATGGCGACCCTTTGCTTCTGACCGCCCGATAATTTATGAGGCTCATGAAAACGGTATTCGTACATCCCTACGGCTTTAAGGGCGGCGTCGACGCGTTCTCTTATTTCTTTAGGATCTATTCCTAAATTTTCAGGACCGAAAGCCACGTCTTCCTCGACTATGGTCGCGACTATCTGGTTATCGGGATTTTGAAAAACAACGCCGACAGTCTGGCGGACGTCGTATTCGTTCGATTCGTTTTTAGTATCTAATCCTTTTACATAAACAGAGCCGCTCTCGGGAGTAAGTATCGCGTTAGAAAGTTTAGCTAACGTCGACTTGCCCGACCCGTTATGACCGAGAATCGCCAAAAACTCGCCTTTTTTTATATCGAGGTTTATGTTTTTTATCGCGAGAGGCAAAGGCGTGTCATCGTCGGATTCGTATCTGTACGATACGTTATCGAATTTAATTAAAGTTTCCGCGTCCATAAAATTTTAAAGTTTAAAATGAAGTCCATAAAGCCGTAGAACCTGAAGGCAAAACAAGATTCGTGTCTTTAACCGGCAAACCCAGCTCATATGATTTCACGTTCCCGCCAAAGCGCGGCTTCAAAAAATAATTAAGAATGTATTCTAAAGTCGCGGGAGAAAGCCCCGCAGTATAAGAGTTTATCATAAAAACAAGCGAGTTTTCGCTTAAAAGCTCTACGCAAAGCTCCGCGAAGTAATATATCTCGTCTTCTAATTTCCAAACTTCCCCGTTAGGACCTCTCCCGTATGACGGGGGATCCATGATTATTATGTCGTATTTGTTCCCGCGCCTTATTTCTCTTTTAACGAATTTAACGCAGTCGTCGACAAGCCATCTTACGGGGAAATCTAAAACGCCCGACGAAACGGCGTTCTCCTTAGCCCACGATACCATCCCGCGAGAAGCGTCCACGTGGGTTACAAAAGCGCCGGCTTTTAAAGCCGAAACGGTAGCCCCTCCCGTATAGGCGAAAAGATTCAAAACGCTGACTTTTTTGTTTTGTTTTTTAATAACATCGGAAATAAAATCCCAATTAGCCGCCTGTTCCGGAAAAATCCCCGTGTGCTTAAATCCCATCGTCTTAACGTCAAAAATAAGATCGCGGTAAGATATTGTCCAGCGGTCGGGAATTTTTTTATAGAATTCCCATCTTCCCCCGCCTTTGTTGGAGCGTATATATTTAGCGTCGGCGTTATTCCATAGAGGATTGTTTAGGGGCGTGTTCCATATAACTTCCGGGTCGGGCCGTATTAAAATATACTTCCCCCAGCGTTCGAGCCTCTGACCGCTCCTACAGTCGAGGAGTTCGTAATCGCGCCATTTATCGGATACGAGCATATTAGATAAGTCTTTCTTCTATAACTTTAGCTATATCGTCCGAGAGCCTTAAAATCATGTCTTTGTCTTTGCCCTCTAACATAACGCGTACAAGGGGTTCCGTGCCTGACGCGCGCACAAGTACTCTTCCCGATTTTCCGAGCTCTTTTTCAGCTGTCTCGATAGCGAGTTTTATATCGTTATCTTCTTTTAAGCGGAGTTTGCCAAAAGCCGAAACGCGTATATTTTTAAGGACTTGCGGGAAAATTTCTATCTCGGAAGCGAGATCCGAAAGCGATCTTCCCGTACCCCTTACAATGTTTAGAATTTGAACGGCCGAAAGCTGACCGTCGCCCGTCGTAGCGTGATCGAGGAAAATTATATGACCCGACTGTTCGCCGCCGATATGATAGCCTTTTTCGAGCATTCTCTCAAGAACGTATCTGTCGCCAACGGTCGTCTTTTCGCAATTTATGCCGTTCTTTTCGCAAAACTCGAAAAGCCCCATATTGCTCATAACAGTCGCCACGAGCGTGTTGCCGTTAAGCTTGTTTTTATCTTTATAGTACTTTGCCGCAACGCCCATAAGCTTGTCGCCGTCAACAAGACGGCCGTCGTTATCAACGGCTAGAAGCCTGTCCGCGTCGCCGTCGAAAGCGAAACCTAAATCAAAGCCGTTCTCTTTTACAAACTCCGAAAGTCCCTCGATATGGGTCGAGCCGCAGTTAGCGTTAATATTCGTGCCGTCGGGATTTTGGTTTATTACGACGCAATCCGCGCCGAGCTGTTTAAAAAGAGTGTTGGCGGTAACGCTCGCCGAGCCGTTAGCGCAGTCTATCGCTATTTTCATGCCGTAAAAAAGCCTGTCCGCCGTTTTGATTATATGGTTAATATAATCTCGGACGGCGTTTTCGGCTACGGTGACTTTCCCCACTCCACCGCCTATTACGACCGGCGGGATTCGCGCTTCGTCAAGGATAATCGCCTCAATTTCCTCCTCCATTGAATCAGGGAGCTTATACCCGGTCGACTGAAAAATCTTAATCCCGTTGTATTCGCAAGGGTTATGAGAGGCGGAGATCATAACTCCCGCGTCATAGCCGTACTCTTGCGTTAAAAACGCTACCGCCGGCGTGGGGACTACCCCTAACGTTAAAACGTCCGCTCCTACGCTGCAAAATCCCGACGCTAAAGCGTAAGACAGCATATCGGCAGATTTTCTTGTATCGGTGCCTATAAGGACTCTTGGTTTCCTATCGCTGTTTTCAGCGAGAACCATGGCGGCGGCTCTTCCGATTTTCATCGCGAGTTCGCCCGTAATTTCGGTGTTGGCGACGCCTCTCGCGCCATCCGTTCCAAACAATCTTCCCATAATTTACTCCGTTTCTAATAAAAATTCTGTTGACCTTTTCTCTCGATTCCAAGGTGAGCATACGCCGCGTTGGTGACGACGCGCCCTCTTGGGGTTCTTCCGAGAAAGCCTATTTGCATAAGATATGGCTCGTATATATCCTCTATGGTAACCGGCTCTTCGCCTACCGCCGCCGCTATCGTTTCAAGTCCCACAGGACCGCCGTTGTAGTTGTTTATCATGGTAGTCAAAATGAGCCTGTCGATATTATCAAGCCCTAATTCGTCTATTTCCATTTTAGAGAGAGCCAATCTCGCGTCTTTTTCGGTTATCATACCGCTTCCCAAGACTTGTGAAAAGTCCCTCGCCCTTCTAAGAAGCCTGTTGGCGATTCTCGGCGTGCCTCTTGAGCGAGAAGCGATTTCGAGAGCGCCGTCGTCGTCAATATCGACTTTTAATATAGACGCGCTGCGTTTTACGATTTTGGCGAGTTCATAGGGAGTGTATAGCTCTAATCTTAAAACAACCCCGAACCTGTCGCGCAAAGGAGCGGTCAGTTGCCCCGCCCTTGTGGTGGCGCCAACTAAAGTAAAGCGTTTTAAATCGAGCCTGATTGACCTTGCGGACGGACCTTTGCCAATAATAATATCTATGGCGCTGTCTTCCATAGCGGGATAAAGAACTTCCTCGACGCTTCTTGAAAGGCGGTGAATTTCATCTATAAAAAGAACGTCCCCGTCGTTTAGATTAGTAAGAAGAGCGGCTAAATCACCCGGTTTTTCTATGGCCGGACCGGACGTCATTCTTAACTGCACTCCCATTTGATTGGCTATAATTCCCGCGAGAGTGGTTTTGCCAAGACCGGGAGGACCGTAAAGAAGAACGTGGTCTAAAGTCTCGCCGCGTCCTATCGCCGCGTCCATAAAAATTCTAAGATTCTCTTTGACTTTCTCCTGCCCTATATACTCGTTAAGCGTCTTGGGACGAAGAGAAGTCTCGATATCGGAATCCTCGGAGTTAAATTCGGGGGAAGTTAGTCTTAAATCGTTCTCGTCCGCCAAAATCTTACCCCCTTAAATGTTTTTGGACAGAATAGGAAGGGACTTTTTTATCAAATCCTCTGTGGAAAGCGTTTTATCAAGCGTTTTTAAGGCTTCTAAAGCGTCGTACCTGTTGTAGCCCAAAAACTGAAGAGCGCTTAGCGCCTCGTCGAAATTCTTGTTTTCAGCGGGCGTAAACGTATTTTCATCGCTCCCTTCTTCCGAGCCGAAAAAAGAAAGCCTGCCTTTTAGTTCAAGCATAATCCTCTGAGCGAGTTTGGGACCTACGCCTTGCGCTCTCGTAAAAGCTTTTACGTCGCCCCCCGACACGGCTTTAGTCATCTGAGCGGGAGTTAATTCCGATAAAACCGAAAGGGCGGCTTTAGGTCCTACTCCCGAAATAGATATAAGCGATTTAAAGCACGATAATTCGTCTAAATCGTAAAAACCAAAGAGGTCGAGTGAATTTTCGCTTACTGAAAGATAGGTGTAAAGAGTGATTTTGTCTCCTATCTTTCCCGATTTTTTTAAGGTGTTCATTGAAACGTAGAGTCTAAACCCTACGCCGGAGCAGTCGACTATTATAACGCCTTTTTCCGTAGTCATTATATTTCCCGTAAGAGAATAAAACATAAAAAACCTTTATTTTTTAATCGTTTTTCCTAAAATAGAACCGGACGAATGCGCGTGACATATCGCCATGGCGAGCGCGTCCGCGGCGTCGTCGGGTTTTGGGATTTTATCGAGGTTAAGTAGAATCCTCGTCATCTCTTGAACCTGCTTTTTATCGGCTCTTCCGTAACCTACGACGCTCTGCTTCACTTGAAGAGGAGTGTATTCATTTGCCAAAACTCCTTTTTGCTTAGCGGCTAAAATTATAACTCCCCTCGCCTGCGACACGTCTATCGCGGTTTTAGCGTTTGTGTTAAAAAAAAGTTTTTCTATGGCGAGCGAAGAGGGATTATGTTTTTCTATTAAAAGCGAAGTTTCATTATATATTTGCAAAAGCCTTTCGTCAAAAGACGCGGAAGACTCGGTCGTAATCGCGCCGTAATCAAGGACTTTAAAGCGGTTGTTTAAATACTCGATTACGCCGAACCCCACTGTCGCGTATCCGGGATCTATCCCCAAAATAACCAAACCGACGCCCTCCTGCTTTAAAGGGAAGTATACCATAAAAATTTATATTATTCAATAGCCTTAACAAAAAAACAGACGCCGCAGGGATTTGACGATCGAATAGAAATAATAACGCGCTCAAGATTTTAAAATTTGTGTCTTTTGCTAAGTCTTATAAAAAATTTTGTTAAGAAAGCGCGGAATGTTTTTTGAAAAAGTTGTCTGTGTGATAATAAAAAAATAAAAAATATGCGACTTTATAAAAAAGATACTAATTTCGTACTTTCGTTTAGATTTAATTGCAAAACAAAAAAAACTCATAAAATCACAGGAAAATCCCCTCGCCGCCGTCAAGGTGAACTCTCAGGCGGGAGGGGGATATATTTATATTTAACTCAGGCGCTTTTTGAGGAAGTTATCAGGATTGTTCTCGCGTCGAATGCGGTTACTTTGCCGTCGTCGTCGGAATCGGAAGCTCTTATTAAAATGTCGTCCGCTTTTTCAAGCCTTGAAGAAAACCTTAAAGCTTTCCTCGCGTCGTTAGCGGTTATAACGCCGTCGCAGTTGGCGTCCATCGGAACGATTACGGTATAAACGAACGTTTCGCCTAATTTTGTTAAAGTCGCCTTAGAGCCTGTTCCGACGATCTCTTTTTCGGATAAGTCTTTCCCTTCTATATTTACTATATCGGAATCGGCTTTAAAACGGGATTGAACGCTTTCTTTAGACTGCCCGGCTTCGATTATGAGGAGGTGAACGCCGCCGGAATCTAAAGTTTCATAACCCGAATCGGGGTCGGGAAGAAAATAATCCTTAACGTCCTGAGCGGCGGTATGGGAAGTAGTATCGGCAGCGTCGGTAGTATTGGCAGTATTGGTAGTATTATCAGACGGAGAATTTGCAGCGGAATCGTTAGGGCTTTCGGTAACTTTATCCTCTAAAGTCGTGGTTTCGCTCTCATTGGTCGGCGGCTCGTTTCCGGGAACGTCGACATTATAGTGGAAGAAGACTTTGCCGTCATAGAGAACGTGGTTACTGTATATGCTCGCGATATCGACGGCGTCCCAGTCGCTTTCGCCGCCTTCGTAGTAAATATCGGTAATATTGTCGCAGCCCGAAAACGCCGAATCGCCTATGCGGTTTAAGTCTTTGTTTATGGTCGCGCTTTTTAAGTTCTTGCAGTTGTAAAAGGCTTTGTTTCCTATTGACTTTACTCCTTTTCTGAGAGTTATGGAATTAAGCCATACGCAGTCCGAAAACGCGCCGTCGGCTATGAGTTTTGTGCGTATGAACACGGTGTAATCGCTCGGAATCAAATCCGGGTCGGCTTTAATTAAGCAGCCGTCTATGTAGATTGCGCCGTCGACAATATTGTTCTCGTTCTTATAGTAAGCGGTGGAAAGAAAAGCGTCTTCGCCTATTGATTCAACACCCGAACCTATCGATATCCTATCAAGTTTCGTACACGATGAAAAAGCTTTGGAACCTATTGTCTTAACGCCGTCGGGAATAGATATTTCGGTGAGTTTCGAGCATGAGGCGAACGCCTGAACGCCTATGGACTCGGTATTCAAGGGGATATTTACTCTTTCAAGGGATTTACAGCCCCTGAAGGATTCGTTTCCTATTTTTACTATAGAATCTGGAAGAGTAAGTTCCCTAAGATTCTGAGCGTCTTTAAAAGCGCCCGGACCTATCGATAAAACTTTTTCGCCGTCTATAACCCCTGGCAAAGAGAAAATTTCATTGGTATCCCTGTAAGCCGTGATTTCAACTCCCCCGTCGGGAAGTTCGACATATTCTATTCCTTCGGCGTCTTGGGCGGACGGGAAAAAACATAAGCTAAAAACAAGACTTAAACAAAAAAGCGCCGAAAATAAGACCTTAACATGATTTTTCATATAAAACTCTCCTCACGATTTCATTATAATCCGCGCGGGATTTTTGTCAAGGAGAAAAAATTATAAGGCTTTCGCGGATTTTTTTACTTTTAATGAGGCGGGGACGTCGCGTAAAATCCGAAAAAGAAAAAAATATCCGCAAAGGTATGGACATATTGTTAAAAATATGATACAATCGCGGTAATAATTGGGAGTATGCGTTAAATTTTTAAATTTATGTTAGCGAACTACAATATTAAATCGGAGGGTTAATAATGAAAAAGAAAATAAGCTCCATCCCGTTCGCGGGGACTCCTGAGCAGGAAGAAAAACTCAAAGCCGTCATAGCCGCGAATTGCGACGATAAAAGCAAACTTATGGCGGTAATGCAGGAAGCGCAGGATATATACGGCTACCTTCCGAGAGAAGTTCAGGTTATGATAGCCGAAGGCATGGACGTGCCTCTTGAAAAAGTCTACGGCGTGGCGACTTTCTACGCTCAGTTCGCTCTATCGCCTAAAGGCAAATACAATATTTCCGTATGTTTAGGCACGGCATGTTACGTAAAAGGGTCTCAAAAAGTACTTGATAAAATCGAGGAAACTCTTGGAATAGGCGCGGACGAATGCACTAACGACGGGAAATTTTCTTTGCAGGCGTGCCGTTGTATAGGCGCGTGCGGTTTAGCTCCCGTTATGATGATTAACGACGACGTGTACGGAAGACTAGTTCCCGACGACGTCGCCGGAATATTGGCGAAATACGAGTAATTTTACGCGATAACGCGATATTTACGCCGATTTAAAAGGTGCAATTTAAATGAAAATAAAAGAAATTGTCAAACTCCTTGACGCCAAAGTGATATGCGGCGACGATATGCTCGACAGGGACGTTTTCTCCGCTTGCGGAAGCGATATGATGAGCGACGTGCTCGCGTATGTTAAGGATCAAGCCGTGCTTTTGACGGGGCTTGTAAATTCACAGGTAATCAGAACCGCCGAAATGATGGATATGGTTTGCATAGTCTTCGTAAGATCCAAGCAGCCGAGCCTTGAAATGATAGAACTTGCCCGCGATAACGGAATGGCTGTTCTCACAACCGATTTGCGCCTTTATGAAGCGTGCGGAAAGCTTTATATAAACGGACTTGTCGGCAACGGTAGGAATACAGATGAGCGAACAACTCACGTTTAGTTACGACGTAGACGGCGAGGATTTTACTTCCGCCGGTCAGGCGTCCGTGCAGGTTAAAAAGAATCTGAGACGGCTCGGTATTCCGCCCGAGACTATAAGACGGGTTTCGATAGCCATGTACGAAGGCGAAATAAATATGGTAATCCACGCGGGCGGCGGCAAGGCGGACGTTATAGTACGCGAGGACAAAATAGAAATAGTCTTGACGGATCACGGTCCGGGCATAAAAGACATAGATCTCGCGATGCAGGAGGGTTACTCGACCGCTTCCGACAGCGTCCGCTCTTTGGGTTTCGGCGCCGGAATGGGTCTTCCCAATATGAAACGATATACGGACGACTTGCAAATCGACTCCGTACCGGGGCGCGGAACCACCATTAAAATGACGGTTAATCTCTCCCCCGACGCGCAGCAATAACCATAAAAAGTATTTTTCGCTTAAAAAGCGAAATTTATACTATTATTTAATATTTGTATGTATAAACATTCAGTAGAACTTGACGTTAGCAAATGCACCGGGTGCACGACGTGTTTGAGGCGCTGCCCTACGGAGGCTATAAGAATCCGTTCGGGTCACGCCGTTATAAATGAGGAACGCTGTATAGACTGCGGCGAGTGCATAAGAATATGCCCCAATAAAGCGAAAAGCGCCATGTGCAGTAAAATGGAGCATTACGACGGCTACAAATGGAAAATCGCCCTCCCCGCTCCGTCTCTATACGGTCAGTTCGAGAACCTCGAAGACGTGGATCAAATTCTCGGCGGTCTTCTCGATATAGGTTTCGACGACGTTTTCGAGGTGGCGCAAGCGGCCGAGTTCGTGACTGAGTACACGAGACTTTACCTTAAAACGGAGGGTATTAAAAAGCCGGTTATAAGTTCCGCGTGTCCCGTCGTGGTAAGACTTATTTCTCTTCGATACCCTTATTTGAGGGATAATATTATGCCCATCCTTCCCCCGATGGAAGTCGCGGCTATAATGGCGAGAGAAAAAGCCGAAAAAGAACACCCGGAACTTAAAAGCGACGAAATAGGGCTTTTCTTTATATCCCCTTGCGCCGCTAAAGTAAGCTACATAAGAAACGGCTTCGGCAATTACAAAAGCAAAATAGACGTTGTAATCTCATTAAAGGACATATATTTTAAGCTTTTGGGAGTTATGAAGAAAAACGAAACTCCCGAAATCTCCTCTAAATCCGGCATGATAGGAATTGGCTGGGCCTCGAGCGGCGGGGAGTCGTCGGCTATACTTAACGACAGATACCTTGCGGCCGACGGGATAGAAAACGTAAATAACGTCCTTGACGCTATAGAAAACGGAAATATCCCCCAAGTCGAGTTCGTAGAGCTCAACGCCTGCACGGGCGGGTGCGTAGGCGGCGTTATGACTATTGAAAACCCGTTTATAGCGAGAACGAGACTTCAAAGCGTAAGACGTTACCGTCCGGTATCTCTCAACAGGCTTCCCACCGATATGCACTATATCCCCGAAAATTGCTTCTGCTCGGAACTTCCCGCGTATACTCCTATTTCAAGACTTAGCGACAATTTTACCGAGTCTATGAAAATGATGGCGAAAATTCAATCCATTAAAGAAAAACTTCCGGGAATCGATTGCGGCGCGTGCGGATCGCCCACTTGCAGGGCTTTCGCGGAAGATTTGGTAAGGGGAAATATAGACGATATTTCCGGCTGCATGGCGCTTAAATCGAAACAAAAATAAATTTTAACCGGGCGGCGCGTTATTTTGACGGTATCAGATCTTTGTGAAAAATGCGGTTTTAAAGCGGTTTCTCTGCCCTCCGGCGACAGAGAGGTCAAAGGCTCTTATATAGGCGACTTATTAAGCTGGGTCATGGGAAGAGCCGAGTCGGATCAAGTCTGGATTACGATAATGTCTAACGTAAATATCGTGGCCGTGGCGTCCTTAACGGACGTTTCGGCGGTGATACTCTCCGAGGGCGTGTCGTTAGACGAAAGCGTGGTCTCAACGGCTATTCAAAAAAACGTAAACATTTTGATTTCGGATAAAAGTTCGTATGAAACGGCGCTCGCTATTTCCAAGTACGTTTAAAAATTTCCTCATATGAATAAGTATTATTACGATCTTCATATTCATTCATGTTTATCGCCGTGCGGCGATAACGATATGACGCCGTGCAATATAGCGGGAATGGGAATTTTAAACGGGCTTAACGTCATGGCTTTAACGGATCATAACACATGTAAGAACTGCCCGGCGTTTTTTAAAGCCGCTAAAAGGCAGGGGATCGTCCCGATAGCCGGAATGGAGCTTACAACCGCCGAGGATATTCACGTCGCGTGCTTTTTTCCGTGCCTTGAAAGCGCTTTGGAATTTGATTTATTTATTGAAAAGAACCGTGCGCTCATTAAAAATAAAGTTGAAATTTTCGGCGAACAGATCATTATGAATGAAAACGACGAAATAACGGGCTATGAGGAAAATCTTCTTCCGAACGCGACGACTGTTTCCATCGATAACGTTTACGGTATTGTAAAATCATACGGCGGAACGGCTTTTCCGGCTCACGTCGACAGACAGTCAAATTCCATAATTGAAATTTTAGGTACGTTCCCTTCGGAACTTCCCTTTAAGGCGGCGGAATTTCATGATTCCGCTAAAATAGAAGAATACTCAAAAAATTACCCGGCTCTTTCCGATAAAACGAAAATCATATCTTCCGACGCTCACTATCTTTGGAACATAAGCGAAAAAGAAAATTATTTCCTTTTAGAAGACGAGCCGTACAGCGGGAAACTTATTTCCGAAAATCTCTTAAAAACAATAGAGGGCGGCGCGGGGCTTTGAAAGAACTTTCTCTTAATATATTGGATATTGCCGAAAATTCCGTAAAAGCCGACGCTAAAACCGTAAAAATAGAGCTTTTTGAGGACGATAAAACCTTTAAAATGAAAATTTCCGACGATGGAAAGGGCATGACGGAAGATTTTCTCTCTACCGTGACAGACCCGTTTAGCACTACGAGAACCACAAGAAAAGTAGGTTTAGGGATACCTTTTTTAAAACTCGCGGCGGAGCAGACGGGCGGCTCTTTTAATATTTCGTCAAAGCATGAAAGCATATATCCCGACTCTCACGGCACGGTAACAGAGGCTCTTTTTTACAAAAACAATATTGACTTTACGCCCTTAGGGGATATAATATCAACTGTGACGACGCTTATAATAGGAAATCCCGATATAAGATGGATATTTCGTCATAAAACAGAAAAAGGAACGACGGAACTTGACACAAACGCGTTAAAAGACGTTTTAGGCGACGTTCCTCTTAACACGCCGGAAGTTATAGCTTGGATCAGCGAATATTTAAAAGAACAATATCAAGAATTTGATTACAACTTTAACGGCGTTTAGGTTACGTGAAAATACTTGAAAGGATAAAAAAATAAAAATGAAATCATTGGCTGAACTCGCGGCAATCAAAGAAAAAATGCAAAACAAAGTCGTTTTAAGAGAAGGTTCGGGCGATATACGCGTAGTGGTCGGCATGGCGACGTGCGGCATAGCGGCGGGAGCGAGACCCGTTTTAAACACTTTTGTGGAGGAAGTCAGCAAAGAAGGGCTTTCCGATAAAGTTATGGTCACTCAGACCGGCTGTATAGGCATTTGTCAGTATGAACCGGTCGTCGAGGTATTCGAGGCTGGCAAGGACAAAGTGACTTATGTAAAAATGAACTCAGAAAAAGCCAAAGAAGTGGTTGAAAAACACTTAAAAGGCGGAAAAGTAATAGAAGAGTACACTATAACCAACGCAAGCAAATAGTAAAAAATAGCAAAAACGATTTTAAGCGTCTAAAATCTAATACAAGGTGGTTTTAATATGGTTCGTTCCCAGGTTCTGATATGCGGCGGCACGGGCTGCACTTCATCCGGCAGCAAAGCTCTTATAGATGAGTTTGAGAATCGCATCGCGGAGAACGGTCTTTCCGATGAAATAAAAATAGTGAGAACGGGTTGTTTCGGTCTTTGCGCTTTAGGTCCCGTCGTAATAGTGTATCCCGACGGAACTTTTTACAGCAAAGTCAAAAAGGAAGACGTAAAAGAAATAGTTTCGGAGCATCTTTTAAAAGGGCGCGTAGTGGAACGTCTCGTTTACTCCGACGTAAGCGAAGACGTAAAAGAAGAGATACAGCACGTTTCGTTAAACGACACCAACTTCTATAAAGCTCAAAAGCGCGTGGCTCTCAGGAACTGCGGCGTAATCAACCCCGAAAGCATCGACGAGTATATAGCGATGGACGGTTACGCGGCTTTAGGCAAAGCTTTAACCGAAATGACGCCGGAAGAAGTCATAAAGACCGTTACCGATTCCGGTCTTAGAGGAAGAGGCGGCGGCGGCTTCCCGACCGGCAGAAAATGGAGTCTTACCGCCGCTAATAAAGCCGACCAAAAATACGTCGTGTGCAACGCTGACGAAGGCGACCCCGGCGCTTTTATGGACAGATCCGTCTTAGAGGGCGACCCGCACTGCATAGTGGAAGCTATGGCCATTTGCGGCTACGCCACGGGAGCGAGCGAAGGATATATTTACGTAAGAGCCGAATATCCCATAGCCGTCGCGAGACTTAAAAAAGCCATTGAAGACGCGAGATCCTACGGGCTTTTAGGCAAAAATATTTTCGGCACGGATTTTAGTTTTGATCTTTTTGTGCGCCTTGGAGCCGGAGCGTTCGTTTGCGGGGAGGAAACGGCTCTTATGACGTCGATCGAGGGCAACAGAGGAGAGCCTCATCCAAGACCTCCGTACCCCGCTCAAAAAGGACTTTTCGGCAAGCCCACCACCGAAAACAACGTCGAGACTTTCGCCAACATCCCGCAGATAATACTAAAAGGCGCGGAGTTCTTTAACTCCATGGGCACGGAGCGCTCAAAAGGCACTAAAGTTTTCGCTTTAGGCGGAAAAATCAATAACACCGGTCTTGTCGAAGTCCCCATGGGAACTACCTTAAGACAAATTATCGAGGATATAGGCGGAGGAATACCCAACGGCAAAAAGTTTAAGGCGGCTCAGACGGGCGGACCTTCCGGCGGGTGTATACCGGCTTCCATGATCGATATAGAAATAGACTACGACAACTTGGTGTCGCAAGGCGCCATGATGGGTTCGGGCGGTCTTATCGTTATGGACGAGGACACCTGTATGGTCGATATAGCCAAATTCTTCCTTCAGTTCACGGTAGACGAGTCCTGCGGCAAATGCACCCCATGCCGAATAGGCACGAGAAGACTTTACGAGATACTTGAAAAAATCACGAGCGGAAACGGAACTCTTGAAGACCTAGACAGAATGGAAAAGCTCTGCCACTACATTAAAGACAACTCTCTTTGCGGTCTCGGTCAAACCGCTCCAAATCCCGTGCTTTCGACTTATACGCGTTTTAAAGACGAATATGTGGCGCACGTAGTAGATAAAAAATGCCCCGCCGGAGTTTGCAAGAGCCTTCTTACAATCAGCATTATCCCGGAGAAGTGCAGAGGATGCACCGCTTGCGCGAGAGTTTGCCCCGTAGGAGCGATTTCGGGAACCGTTAAGAATCCTCATAAAATCGACCCCGCTAAGTGCATAAAATGCGGAGCGTGCATGGAAAAATGCAAATTCGGCGCAATCGTAAAGAAATAAGAGCTACTCTAAAAGGAGCGAATAGAACATGGGCACAGTAAATGTTAAAGTAAACGGCAAAAGCGTAAGCGTCCCGGAAGGCAGCACGGCTCTTGAAGCCGCGAGGATAGCCGGGTTCAACATCCCTACGCTTTGTTACCTTAAGGATATAAACGAAATAGGCGCGTGCCGCGTATGTATATGCGAAGTAAAGGGAGCTAAATCTTTGGTCGCCGCGTGCGTGTACCCCGTAAACGAGGGTATGGAAATTTTTACAAATACCGAAAAAGTCGTCGAGTCGCGCAAGATGACGCTTGAACTTTTACTCTCCGACCACAGAAAAGAATGTCTTTCATGCGTAAGATCGGGCGGCTGCGAATTCCAGAAACTCTGTAACGACTACAACATTGACGACGAGTACGCTTTTAAAGGCGCTGAAAACAAGTACGAAATAGACGACAGCGCCGCGCACATGAGACGCGACAACACAAAGTGCGTTCTTTGCCGACGCTGCGTCGCGGTCTGCGAAAAGAATCAGGGAGTAGCGGTAATAGGAGCTAACGACAGAGGCTTTGACACAAATATCGGATCCGCTTTCCGCTATCCTTTAGGAGACGTCGCGTGCATTTCATGCGGTCAGTGCATTACCGCCTGCCCCACGGGAGCTTTATATGAAAGAGACGATACCGAAAAGTTCCTTGACGCCGTAAAAGACCCCCAAAAAATAGTTCTCGTCCAGACCGCCCCTTCCGTAAGAGTAGGTCTCGGAGAAGAGTTCGGCGAACCTATAGGCTCGATAGTTACCGGCAAAATGGTAAGCTCATTAAAAGCTTTGGGAGCGGACAAAGTTTTCGACACTAACTTCAGCGCCGACCTTACCATTATGGAAGAAGCGTATGAGTTTATAGAGAGATACAAAAATAAAGACAATCTCCCGATGATAACGTCGTGTTCCCCCGGTTGGGTAAAATATTGCGAACACTATTACCCCGATATGCTTAATCACTTGTCGTCCTGCAAATCCCCGCAGGGTATGTTCGGCGCCGCGGCTAAGACTTATTACGCCGAAAAAACGGGCGCGGATCCTAAAAATATATTTGTCGCGAGCGTTATGCCCTGCACCGCCAAGAAATTTGAAGCCGAAAGAACCGACCACACCGCGATAGACGGAATACCCGACATAGACGTCGTTATAACGGTAAGGGAACTCGCGAGAATGATAAGGAAGGCGGGCATAATCTGGGACGCTCTCCCCGACGGCGAGTTTGACAGCCCGTTTGGTTTAGGTTCGGGAGCGGGTACGATATTCGGCGCGACGGGAGGCGTTATGGAAGCCGCCTTGAGAACAGCCTACGAAGTCTTGACGGGCGAGGAACTCGAAGATCTTGAGTTTAACGACATAAGAGGAACTAAAGGCATAAAAGAGGCGACTTACAACATAGCCGGCAATGAGATTAGAGTCGCTGTTTGTTCAGGCACGGCAAACGCCGGAAAACTTCTCGACATGATAAAATCAGGCGAGAAGGACTATGATTTTATCGAGGTTATGGCGTGTCCCGGCGGATGTGTAAACGGCGGCGGTCAGCCGATACAGCCGGCGGTCGTCAGAAACAACGTCGATATAAAAGCTTTAAGGGCGAAAGCGCTTTACGAGGACGACAGAAACCTGCCTGTCAGAAAGTCCCATGAAAACCCCGACATTAAGAGAATTTACGACGAATACTTAGGAAAACCCAACAGCGAAAAGTCCCATAAAATCCTTCACACGGCCTACACACCAAGAACAAAATATTAAAGCGTTCAATAATCTTTCAAAGACGAGATTCCAAAAGGGAGTTTCGTCTTTTTTTCGATTTAAGGTTGAAATTGCAAAATAAATATGTTATGATGAATTTATTAAATGTTTTTTAATACTTATGTATGAGGCGGAACCATGAAAGATGTAAAAAGAACTATTTCCTTAGTTTTATCGTTCATTATCGTTATAACGACAGCGATAACCCCATCGGCAGATTATTACGAAGATTACGAATACGCGATTCTTTCAGACAATACGATAGAGATAACAAAATATATCGGTTCTGACGAAAAGATTGAAATCCCTTCGCAGATAAACGGATTTGCGGTTACTAAAATCGGTTCGGAAGCCTTCATGCACAATTCTTCCATTAAGAATGTCGTGATTCCCGACAACATCTTACGTATTGAAAAACTGGCGTTTGATAACTGTTCAGAGCTTGTCAGTGTTTTTATCGGCAGCGGAGTATATTTTATCGGAGAGAGAGCTTTTGATGATTGCAAAAAATTAGAAAATATCACCGTGGATGAAAATAACGAGAAATACGCGAATGACGAATATGGCGTTTTGTTTGATATTGACGCCAATTTTTCCGGGCTTTCATATGATCGGGACGATATGGGTAACGAGATTTATGTAAGAAGAGTAAGACTTATACAATATCCAACAGGCAATAAAAGGACTAATTATACCGTGCCGGACGGCGTGTTAGGCATTGGAGCGGCGGCATTTTACGGCGCGACCAACCTGAACGAGGTCGTTATTCCTGATGATGTTGGTTATATAGACGAGTGGGCGTTTCAGTTTTGCACAGGATTGAAAAGCCTTATAATTCACTCAGGAAAGCTTGCTCTTAAATGCTTCGCCGATTGCATAAACTTAACGAATTTAACGCTAGGCGTATACGACGACGATAGCGCGGACGTCAGTTCCGAAGGCAAGGTGAATATTAATGATTTGGCTTTTGAAAATTGCTATAACGTGGCAAATCTAACCATTGGAGAAAATATGTTAGATGTGGACAAAGGATCGAGAGTAGCCGATTTATCTTTAGAAAACGGACTTAAAAAAATAACCGTGGATAAAGACAACGAATATTATTCAAGCGACGAGTACGGCGTACTCTATAATAAAGACAAAACCGAACTTATACAATATCCTATTGGCAGCGAAATGAAAGAATTTACAGTTCCTGAAACTGTTAAATTTATACGCGCGGACGCTTTTTCAGAATGCTCGAATCTTGAAAAAATAATAGTTGCCGACGATAATGAAAATTATTCAAACGATGAATACGGGGCGCTTTACAACAAAGACAAGACTGAACTTATACAATATCCCGTGGGAAATAAAAACACTGAATATACAATACTTGAGACAGTTGATATTTTAGATTCCAGCTCTTTTAGAAAGTGCGTCAACCTTGAAAACATTAACGTCAATAAAAACAACAAAAATTATTCAAGCGACAAGTATGGAGTTCTTTACAATAAAAATAAAACTTGTCTTATGCAGTACCCCGCCGGAAGCAAAAGGAGCGAATATTTAATTCCCGAAAGCGTCGAAAATATTGTTTCTTACGCTTTTAACTATTGCGCTAATCTTTCCAAAATAATGGTTGATGAAAATAACAAGAGTTATTCAAGCGACAAAAACGGCGTACTCTTCGACAAAAATAAATATAGTTTATACAAGTATCCCGACGGCAACAAGAGCGAAAAATACACCTTGCCTTATAGCGTTGTAGGGGTTGATTATTACGCCTTTTTCAATAACAAATATATTAGCGAGATTACTATGTCCAATAAGTCTTATGGAATATTTAGTTATGCGATAAGCAGATGCGACTCGCTTAAAACAATAAACTACGGAGGCGACATAAGGCAATTTCTTAATTCAAACATTGTTTCTCCAAATGAAAACTTGTTTACCGCAAATATAGTTTTCGACTATAATCCTCCTCACAATCACGAGTATGACGAAATGATTATAAGAAAGTCTGCATGCACAGAAGACGGCGTCAAAGTCTATACTTGTCTTATTTGCGGAGATGGTTATTCCGAAACAATCCCCGCCGCGGGACATACGGAAGGCGAATGGGAAATTATATTTCCTGCCGACATAGGCAAAGAAGGACTTGAACAAAAAAAATGCGCCGTCTGTGGTGAAATTATAGAAGAACGAACGATTCCGGCGCTTCCCGAAAATAGCGCTGACGTCGTCCCTGAAAGTTCTTCGACAGTTCCCCCTGTCGATAATACCGCCCTTCCCGAAGAAAACTCAACTAGCTCTACGGTTGACGATACGCCTACTACATCCGAACCTGCCGCCGAAGAAACAACTACAAAAGCGTCTGAGCCGGAAAGTTTCACGCAATCTGCGCCTCAGGAACACACATCGGAAAATCCACATGTTCACGACTACGTAGCAACGATTACCGAGTCCACATGTACAAAAAATGGCTTTGCCGTATATACGTGTTCTGTTTGCGGCGACAGCTATACCGAAATAATTCCCGCAAAAGGTCATATCGCCGGAGAATGGCGCACGGTATATCCCGCCGATATAGGTAGAGAAGGACTTGAGAGACAGGAATGTAGGGTTTGCGGCGAAATATTAAACGAAAAAACCATTCCCGCTTTAGAAGAGAGCGAAAGTTCGCGGGAAGAAAAAACAACCGAATCGGATAACAATAAACCTACTCATGAGCATAACTATATAAAAACAGTCGTCCAGCCCACTTGTACTGAAAACGGGTATGTTGACTACGCTTGCTCCGAGTGCGGCGCAAACTATAAAGAAATAATTCCTGCAAAAGGACATGAGGCGAGCGAATGGGAAATAGTTATTCCCGCAAAAAAAGGAAAAACCGGACTAAAACAGATCAAATGTGTCGTTTGCGGGGAAGTACTTGAAGAAGAAACAATACCGGCCTTGGAAGAACCTGCTTCAGAACAAGTTAATTACGCTTTGGGAGACATAAATAACGATAATAAAATAACGGCGAGCGACGCGAGACTTGTGTTGAGATTCTCCGCTAAAATAGTCTCTCCGACCGAAAGCGAAAAAGACGCGTCAGACGTAAATCGTGACGGAAAAATTACCGCGTCTGACGCAAGACACATTTTAAGAGTATCGGCAAAGCTCGAGAGTTCACTGTGATTAAATATTATTTTCCAGATTTATTGAGAATTTCATCCTATCTACTTTTTAGAAGATAAGACTATGTGTCGCCGCCTTCAATCGTGTAGCGGGAGACGCCTGCCGGTACGGAAAACGAAAAAAGTTACGCGTTTCTTAGTGAAAATTTAAGAAAGATTAATTTCCGCTTTACCTACCCATCCTCTCTCTGAAGCGAAAGTTAAAGTTTTGCTTTACTTGCTTTTTAAAAGAATAAAAAATTTTTATAAAACGCTTGACAAATGAAAAAAGAGCGCTATAATGAAAGTGAACTTGAGGTTTACGCCTCAGATTATCGGCGTCTTTGGCGCGGAGGATCACCTGTTCCCATCCCGAACACAGTAGTTAAGCTCCGCAGCGCTGACGATACTTGGTTGGAGGCGACCTGGGAAAATAGGGCGACGCCGATTTTTCAACTACCCAACAGGGTGGTTGTTTTTTTTTGTAATTTTCCGCCTGCCCAACGGGGCTGTTTTTTGTATTTTCCGCTCTTTTAGAAGGTCGTTTTTAATTTCCGCCCGCTTTGGGCGGATTTTTTATTTTTACTAATTAAACTTTTAAAGAGAAGATAATATAATATACAAAAATATTAAAATACGTTGCTAAATAATTTAGAAGTTTTTTACAAATAAAAACGCTTGACATTCGGGGGGGGGGGGGGATAAAATAACTCATATGCAAAATTTTTGCGGGATTGGGAGATTTTTCTAAAATTTTAAGATAACGTCGTTATTTTAAAACGACCCACTTTTGATTTATTTAACGAGGAGTTTTTTATGCGCACTCTTAATGGAATAAAAATAGGAAAGATATTAAGTTGTAGGATATGTCGATATGATTTTAGATATAATAATAGGCGGCGTGTCGGGAGGCGTAGTCGCCGCGTCTTATTACCATGATTACGACGAAGACGTATTGGTAATACTAACTATTCCATTGTTTATAGCGTGCGTTGTCGCGGGAATAATATTAGGTTTCGCAGGCTATCTATTTTTTAATTATTTAGCCGTTATTATCGAAAACTCGGAACAGTCAAAAAATAGCGCTCTTTTAATCGCCGCGCACACTTCAATCCTTTTATCAAACGAACTGACTGAATTGGAAAAGGTTGAACTTAAACGCTTAAAAAATTCTCTTATATTGGGGAAGATAAGTCTTGAAGAATTTAATTTATATGTGGATAAAATGATGTGATTTTAGGGAAAAGCGAAAAGTTTTTAGTTTCTAACGAGGCGACTCTATGTATAACGAAAACGCCGTCGACGCGCTGGTCGATAGAGGATATTTGTTTTTAGAAGAGCTAGAATTCAGGAAAGCGAAAAATGTTTCGATAATTCTCTTAACATTAACGCTAAAAACTCTAAAGCGTATATCGGGATGTTTTTAGCGAAATTTAATATTGAAAGCGAAGACGATATTATTAACGTTGACGCGTCTTTTTCAAAAAACCGCTATTATCAGTTGGCTATGCGTTTCGCTTTGGACGATTATAAGGAAACTTTAGAAGCGCATATCTACGAAAATGTATATATAATAGAGCGTACACTTTATTTTCTAACGCTAAAGATCCGGAAGAATTTGAAAACGCCAGCGATTTATACGAGTCGATACAAGAATATAAGGATTCCAAAGAAAAAGCCGTTTTATGTGAAGAAAAGGCTGAATACGTTAAAAAACAAAACATATATGCTCACGCCGTAAAGTTAATGAATAACAAGGAAATTCCTGATATTGAAAAAGCAAAAGAGTTATTTTATTCCATAAAAGAACATGAAAATTCAGAAGAATGTTTAAAAGAGTGCGATGATTTAACAAAAAAACGGAAGAACTGAAAAAGAAAAAATTCAAGGCGGCAATAATTTGTTCGCTCGCGGCGCTTTTGGTTTTTTCTGTCGCGGCGTTTATCGTAGCGCCGCCGTTAGCTATTTATTCCCGCCAATATCGCCAAAAAGAAAAGTCATAGTTTTTGGCTCTGGTGGGTTTACGGCTGAGCGGTTTTTATCGCGGCAATTATTCACGTCAACTTTATTAAGGACAGAACCGCCTCCGACTATGAAAAGGAATATGGCGCGGCTTATAATTGTATCAATGATATTTCGCCGAACATGGGTGAAAATTCCGCCGACGAACTTATAAAATGGAAAAACTGCTCGACGAAGATATTATAAACAAAGAGGAGTTTGAAAAAAGTAAAAGAGGATATATTGGGGCTTTAACGCGCTCATAAAGCTGCGACAACAAACCGCTAAATTTTCTTTAAAAAGACCTCGGTCCGCTGCCGGGGTCTTTGCGCTTTTAAAAAACTTTTGCAAAATAATAATATTCCATATTAAAAACTAAATGTCAAAAATATTTTCAATAGTTCTAAAAACACTTGATTTTACTATGAAAAAATGGTAATATAAAATCAGTGTATTTTGAAAAGCGGGGTTTTTATGTTGGACGGCATAAGGACATTTTTTAAATCGATAATGAGCCTCGTTACAGCGGTTATGATGATCTTGACCCTGGGTTCTTCGGGCGTTTCCAATACTCCGACTCCCTCCGAAAAGGACTACGATCAAGTCAAAAACGTAATTTACTTTATAGGCGACGGCATGGGTCCTCTTCACCTCGAAAAAACAAAACAGGAGAGAAACGTTGCTCTTTCCATGGATACGTTCCCGTATAAAGGCAGGTCTATTACGCGCTCTCTTTCGCATAAAGTAACCGACAGCGCGGCGGGAGGCACGGCTCTTTCATGCGGAGTGAGGACTTACAACGGCGCCGTAGGCGTTTATATCAGCGACCCCGTTCGCATAGAGTCGGTTCCTAGGAGCATAACCGAGCTTTGCCGCGAAAAGGGAATGGCGACGGGAGTGGTCACCACGGACAAGACTTCAGGCGCGACTCCGGCGACTTTTACCGTTCACAGTACGGCGAGAGGGCTTACTATGGATATCGACTATCAACAGATCGCTTCGCCTTTCGATCTCATCTGGGGCGGCGTGTCGGAATATACGTCCGAAAAGAATATCGAGAGAGCGGGATTTACATACGTCGACACATACGACGAAATGATGAACGTAAAATCCGGGGAGAGGAGTTTCGCCCAATTTAAAAACGACCTCTGGCACGTGACTCAGAGCGACCCGGAAACTCCCAACTTAGAGCAAATGACGATGAAAGCTATCGACGTTCTCGACGATACTGACGAGGGCTTCTTCCTTATGGTAGAAGGGGCGCACATCGACAAAAACTCCCACGGCAACAAAGACGCCGAAATGACCGAGGCTTTAAAGGAATTTGACAGAACTATAAGCGAAGCTCTTAAATACGCTAAGAGCGACGGCGAAACGCTTATAGTCGTAACCGCCGACCACGAAACGGGCAAAATCGTCTTAAACGACGACGGGAGCTATTCGTTCACTCAAGCTTCGCACTCCGATACAAACGTCCCCGTTCTCGTTTACGGTTCGGATACCTTTATAGAAAACGACGAAGTTTTAAATAATTTTGAGATACCTATCAGAATAGCTTATTCATTGGGCTTTGACGAAACACAATTCCCTAAAACCGTTGAAAAGTTTTAGTTAAAGTCTTATCATTTTAAATCATTTGGGCAGAAGTGAGATTATGGGCAGCAAAAAGACGCAAATCATTTTAAGCTCCATAGCGGGTTTACTGTTAATAGGGGTAATAATAGGGATTGTGATGATAACGTCGCCGTCGGGCGATATACGAAAAGAAGAAGGCTCAATAGACGAGATACCTTTTACTCTTCCCACTACTGAAATTACCGAGATTCACGAAAAACTCACAATGCCGCCGACCACTATCCCACAGGCTAACGTCCCCGCCGCTACCACGGAAACAGCCGCTAAAAGCGCTGAGGAACAATATGTCGAGCAGTTTTTAGCCGAGGCCAACAGATATACCCAAACCGAACAGGTCGAACCTATGTCGACTGACGACGGCAAAAAAGTGTTCTTCCACGTCGTGACGGACGGGACGGTTTCCGACGACGACTCGTTAGAAGGTCTTACGAGTCCCGTTAAAGAAATCGGCGAGATTGTACTCAGAGCGGGTTTCCGTTTTGATAAAAACCAAAAAATATTTTACTCCGATTCGCAGTCCTGGCAAAGAAATTGGGGCTTTTCACCTTTATATGACGCGGGCGCGGCTTTCGTCGGAATGTATTACGATACGATACGCCTTAAATTCACGTACAATGACTACGACTGGCTCTTCCAAATTTGGAAAGGCAGGTACGGCATCACGACCGGCGGCGAAATGGGAATTTACTATAAACCGAAAGGTTCCGATTCCTCTTTTTACAGCGCCGTCCCTGATTCCGAAACGGTCACGATGTCTTTCGCTCTCTACAGAGGAAACGACCTCTACATGACGAGAGGACCTGAACCAAACTGGTGGCTTACGGGATTTAAGCTTTTCGATATGGTAGCTCCTCACGACCTTACCATGCACGCCACATATTTCATGAACAACAGCGAAATGGCGGATCAACTCGAAAAATCTATTGTCGACTTAGGCTTTATTAAAGACGTAAATTACCAAAGGATCGGTCTTACTATGACGATTATCTGGAAATAACGCATTTTAAATATGCTTGGATTTTTTAGATTACAGTCCTAAAATTCAAGTTAATTAAAGCTTCGTATAGATAATACCTGTAGGCGAGATAATACTATGGACGTAAAGATTTTTGAAAATTCAGATGAAATAGCGAAAGAGGCGGCGGAGTTAATAGCTTCCGCCGTTAAAAAGGATCACGCCGTCTTAGGACTCGCCACAGGCGCGTCGCCGCTAAAAACCTACGCTCTTCTTGTAGAAAAATACAATAACGGCGAAATTTCATTTAAAAATACCGTGACTTTTAATTTAGACGAATACTACGGTATTTCGAGAAACGATAAAAACAGCTACTACGCTTATATGCGCGAGAACCTGTTTGATAAAATCGACATATTAGAAGAAAACGCTCACGTGCCGGACAGCGATCCTTACGACGTCGAAAGCTACTGCGAATCATACGATAAGGCGATAGAAGACGCGGGCGGCGTTGATATTCAGCTTTTAGGGATAGGAACTAACGGTCATATAGGTTTTAACGAGCCTTCAAACGAGTTTACTAAAGGAACGCATAAAGTAATACTCGCCGAAAACACGATAGAATCAAATATGAAATATTTCCCGTCGCGCTCCGATATGCCAAAAGAGGCAATAACGATGGGAATCGGGACTATTATTAAAGCTAAGGAGATAGTTTTAATCGCCGAGGGCGAAAAAAAAGCGGAAGCTATAAAGAAAACAATAGAAGGGGAAGTTTCTCCCTCCTGCCCCGCGTCAATATTACAAAATCATCCGAACGCGCATATCCTTGTTGATAAAGAAGCGGCGAAACTTTTATCCGCGAATAAAAATTAAGCTAAAGATAAAGGGGTCAAATTTTACGCGTTTTAAGCTAAAACTTCCGCTTCTTTAGCTCCTGCTTAAATAAGAAGGTTTGTAAATTTATGCGCAAAACCGTTTTGCTTATAACTTTTTCGGCCGCGATTATAGCGGCTGTTCTGTGTTCTTGCGGCACGGTTAAAGAAGAGGAAACAACAAACGGCGACGAAAGCGTGTCATACGCCGTAGACCGCTCTTACCCCATTACCGACGGCAACCTCATTACAAAAGTTAAAATCGACGACGAAGATTGCGTGAACGTCGAGTATTACGATAACGACGGCAATTTAGTCGAGGTTTTCGTCTGGGACGAGGAATACCAAAAAGCCCACACGCTTATGAAGTATTCTGGAGATAAAATGGTTTCCAAAGAAGAACTTACCCCTGACGGGTCGCACAGTCTGCTCACAACGTATTACTACGACGACAATGGAAACGCGTCCGGCTCCACCGTCAGCGAATACGAAAAAGGCAATATCGCTAAATCCACTACATACGATAAAGACGGCAAGATTACGGGCCGCAGCGAGTCGGAAAGAGATGAAAATAACCGCCTTATTAAAATTTCAAAATACGACGGGAATGATACTCTCCTTGAGTATACGCAATATGAGTATAAAGACGAAAAAAACGTAAACCCTTATAAGCTGTCGGTATATAACGGCGACGAGTCTCTAAAGAGTTACACTGAGTTTACATACAACGACGACGATCTTTGCGTAAAAGAGTCGCATTTTGATAAAGACGGAAAATTATCGGATTATTACGCTTACGAGTACTACGACAGTAAAACCGCGAAGTCGTTTTCGCGCTACGACGCGGACGGAACTCTTCTTTCAAGGGAAGAGTTTGAGGATACTACGAATTGAAAGAAGGAAAAGCTTGCGTACTGTTTTCATCCCCTAATAAGAACGGCTTTACTAAAAAAATTCTCGACATATTCTTAGAAGGATTTTTGGGAGAAGTCGCAACGTTTGATCTCTACAAAGAAAACGTTTCCCCGTGCGTTGACTGTAAATACTGCGAGAAAACGTTTGTTTGCCGTAACGGCGACAATAAAAAAATCCTCGACCGCGCTTTCTCGTCTGATTATATCATAATAGCGAGTCCCGTTTACAATTACTCTTTCCCCTCCCCTATGAAAGCGTTTTTAGACAGATTAGAGCCTTACTTTTATAAAGAGCAAAAAATCGAAAGAAAAGGTTTTCTTTTAGCGTCGGCGGGGAAAAGCGGGAAATTTTCTTCAGACGTAATAAATAAACAAGCGGGTTTAGCGTTTAAAGAATTAGGCGCTAAGTTTTCAGGGTCTTTTGTATTAACCGACACCGATAAAGAAAAGGTCATAACGCCGATAAAAATAGAAAACATTAAAAAAGCGTCGGAAGAGTTTTTTTCGGTTTAATTTAATGAACCGGGAGTTTTAGTTTGTAGTCGTCCGATAAAATTGCTTTTCTAAATTCTTTTTGGGTTTTAACGGGGTTGTTTAAAAATATCCCGCCTCTCGCCAAATCCTCCGGCTGGTGAAAATCCGACCCGGACGTCGCGTAAAGATTATGAGTTTTCGCCCAGACGCTGGCGATCTCGTAAGACGGCTCGTATCTTCTATTGCCGTTGTAGACCTCCACTCCGGTAATATAGCGCGGGTCGATAATTACCATTTTGCGCCTGAACGGGTGAGCCTGAATTACGGTAAGACCATTTTTGTCGGCTATCGGTTTAAATTCCTTCACCGTGAGATTTGTGAACCACTCGTTACTATATAAAAATTTCTCGTCTATTCCGAATATTATATAGTCGTTCTCGTTGTCGATAAAACGCAGTTCAATCCCCAGCATAACCGAAAAATCATTTGTTTCATATTTTTTGGCGGTTCTGTAGCCTTCTAAGTAATAATCTATTTTATCTCTCCACGAGTTACCTTTATAGTTGCGCAGCAAATACTCCGTCGCGAAATGGTCGGTCACAAGAACACCCGAATACCCGGCGTCTTTATACATACTTACGCCCGTTTTGGCGGGGACTTTCGCGCAGGGGCTGATTTCTTTCGTGTGGAAATGAGTTTCATATAAATACATCGTCGTCACCCGCATAAGATTATATTACAATTTAGAATAATTTTCAATATTATTCCAAAGAAATTCAAAATCATTGATTTAACTTTTATTTTCTGATAATATTTTTTAAGCCGCAATATGTTTGGATATATAAAAACGCACCGCCCCGAGCTTAAGGTCTGGGAAGATGAAGTTTATAAAGGCGTTTACTGTTCTCTTTGCAAAGAGCTTGGCAAGCGTTACGGTCTTATAGCGAGGCTGTTTTTAAGTTACGACGCGACGTTTCTCGCCATAGCGATATTGGCTCTCGGAAGCGATAAAATAGATTTTATAAGTAAGCGCTGTCCGTTTAATCTCGCAAAGAAATGTAATTTTTGTAAAAACAGAGAAGAGGCTGTGACTTACGCCGCCGATATTTCAGTATTTTTAATTTATTACAAACTTAAAGATAATATTCACGATAAGTCGTTTTTTAAATCGATTTTATATAGATTGTTATTGCTTTTCGTTTTGCGCCCTTACAAGAAAGCGCGAAATTTTCTCCCTTACATGGACGGCGTTTTTAAAAAATACATGGATTTACAGTTTTTAAGAGAGCGGGAAAACGAAAAATCATTAGACCTCGCCGCAGAGCCGTCGGCTTTAATGCTTTCGGAAGTATACTCATTCGGCGAGAAAAACGATACCGAGAAAAAAGTACGGCAGAGAATCGGATATTTAGTGGGAAGATGGGTCTACATTATAGACGCGTTTGACGACGTCCAAAAAGATAAAAAAAACAGCGGCTATAACCCGCTTTTAGAAGACGAAAACTACAGCCCTGAAACCGTAAAAGGCGACCTTATTTACACGGCGGGAGAAATCGTCAAGGCGTATTCCCTGTTAGACGTTAAAAAATTCGACGGAATACTTAAAAACGTGATTTACGACGGACTATATTATGAAACGTTAAAAGTTTACGAAAGAAGGCGAAAAGATGAACAACCCTTATGAGGTTCTGGGAACGCCTATGAACGCTACGGACGAGCAGATTAAAAACGCTTACCGTGAAAAAGCAAGGCAGTATCAGAGCAATATGGACTCTCCTCTTGACGAAGAAGCGAAAGCAAAAATGCGCGAGCTTGACGAAGCTTATGACGCTATCATTAACGGCAGGAGAACGGGAGGAAATTACCGAAATACCCAGCCTAACGACAGCTACAACGATAACTCCTACGGCTACAACGCGAGTTCTTACACTCCCCCGACATACGCAGGCATAAGAGAAACCATTATGAAAGGGAATCTTGACGCCGCTCAAAATATGCTTAACAATATTCCCGATAATGAGAGAATCGCGGAATGGTTTTATCTTCAGGGCATGATACAGCACAACAAAGGCTTTGATAAGGCGGCTTTTGAAAATTACGAAACGGCGTATAAAATGAACCCCGGCAACCAAGAGTACAAGATGGCCTACGAGTCTATGAACACTCAAAGAAACGGCGGCTACAGAGTGGACAGCGGAAACAAATCAAGCAACAGAGGATGCTCGTTTTGCGATATGTGCACGGGGCTTGTGTGCGCCGACTCATGCTGCGAATGCTTTGGCGGGGACGTTATTCCCTGCTGTTAATTGATATACATTTTTAATAAAACTAAATCTAAAAATAAAAATGAAAAACAGCGCGAAAGTAGCTTTAGGCGGGATAATCACGGCTTTGTCGCTTGTGACTATGCTTCTTACGGCGGTTATACCATATTTACAGTACGCTCTGCCGGCGATTGCGGGAGCGTTACTTGTTCTTATGGTGATAGAAATCAATAAAAAATGGGCTTTTATGACCTACGTGTCCGTTAGTATTTTGTCGGTTTTAATCTTAACCGATAAAGAAACGGCGATGATGTATATCGCCTATTTCGGGTGGTATCCCATATTAAAGCCGGTTTTGGAGAGCAGAATAAAAACAACGCCCGTTTGCTTTTTAGTAAAAATAATTATATCAAACGCGGCGTTTATATTAGGATATTTAATTGTGGTCAAAGTTTTCGGAATACCGATAGACGAGTTCCAAAGCGCCCAAAAATGGGTATTGCCGCTGTTCTTAGCGGCGGCAAATCTCATGTTCGTTTTATATGATATTTGTATTACAAAGTTGGTGGAAGCTTATTTATTAAGATGGCAGAAGAAATTCAGAAAGCTTTTTAAATAAAATCTTGCTGATTTAATATAAAATCTTTTTAACCTCGTTTATCCTGTCTTTAGCGTCGCGGTAGCCGTTGTCATAGAGCTTATCGATTACGGTAATATCCTTAATAAGAGAAAACGCTCCGGGAATATCTACGGGCGAAAAGATGACGACTCTGCCCTGCTTTTCATATTCTTTAATACAGCGGATAAGATAATTATAGACGACGTGTCTGTCTTCAAGCATGTCGGCTATATTTTTATAATCTTTTAAAAGAGAAGGTCCTAAAATATTAAGTCCGGGGAGCTTCTCGCGTTTTTTATCGACAGAAGTGGACATAACTATTACAAGCTTGTCGCAACCATCGTCAAAAGCTTTTCTAAATGGAATAGGCTCGCCTAAACCGCCGTCGAAGTAAAACTTATCTCCGATCTTAATGGGTTTGCTAGCAAGAGGAAGACAGCACGACGCGCTAACTATGTCAAGAAGGCTTTGAACGTCCGTCATTTTTTCTCTTCCGGCGTAAACGGTATCGCCGCTCTCGCCTTCGGTTAAAGATATGATAAAAGGCTCCGGAGACGAGTAAAATTTATCATAATTAAAAGCGTAAGGTCCGTCTGGAGAATAAAAATCTTCTCTTACTTTTTCATAATTCATATAAGCGCCGTTGTGGAGAAAATTGCCAAAACTTAAATAATCGGCGCTTATCGCGCTGTTTCTGTATATTTTGATGTTTCTGCCGCGTTCCCCGGCTATAAAAGACAAAAGATTCATACTCCCGGCCGACACGCCGAGATAGTAGTCAAATTTTATCCCTTCATCTAAAAAATAGTCGTAAAGACCGGCGGAATACGCGCACTTCATTCCGCCGCCCACATCAATTATGCCGGTCAATTATCTTTCACCCTTTTATTCTTAATCTATCTTATGAATCTGAAAAACAAATAATTAACAGTATAAATACTTAGCGTTTTAAAAATAATCTCTGCCGGTTAAGTATCTCCACGCGGCGACGTATTTTTCAGGGGAGCGCGGAATTTTGCACTTTACCTCGTAATAGCTCTCATTATCCACTAAAAGAAGAGAATCCTTGAGCGCGGTATGAGCGTTTTTAATTTCATTCAGCGGAATAGTTATGCTTTTTTTCTGTGAATCGGGATCGTCGGGAGTTAAAATAAACGCGTCTTTAGTAAGGGTAATGGTCGCCGACTCGAAAACAAGCGTTTTTTCGTTGCCATTTACGGAAAACAGAATCTGCCCGGGCTCTGCAAAAATAACTTCGCCGTTTTCTTTTCCGCCAAGAACAATTTTCTTCCACTCCGATTTTTGCCACCTGTCCCAATCGACTATATTATCGTAATACACACCCTTACCCGTATCGTGGAAAAACGCGTCTTCGCCGTAGCGGACGGAGTAGCCGCATTTGTCGCATTTCAATATATCGCCCGAGCTGTGAAGAGAACTTACCGTTTTGCAAGAGGGGCACATAAAGAGAACGCGCTCTACGCACTCGGCCAAATCTTTGCCTTTATAAACGCCTTTTGCTTTTCGCTGGTCTTCAAAAACGTTTACGTAAGTGTCGCGTCTTATTATGTCGGTTATTTCCTTAACGGAAAGATTTTTTAATTCCTCGGCTGAATACTCGGCCACGACTTTACCAAAGAGAGGACCTCTTCTGTTATTTTCACACCATCTGGGAGTTCTTAAATATCCGCCCGTAAAGCGGAATGTAATTAAAGCGACTCCCGAATCTTTAACAAGCTGCCCCGTATGTTCTGAAATAAAGCCCGTCTCACCGTTAATGCTGGTCCCGCCCTCGGCGTGAATACCTACGGAAATACCGGCTTTGAGATTTTTAAGGATTTTTTCAGTAATTTCAGATCCGGGGCGACCTCTGTATTTAACTAAAACGCCGCCCAACTTTGTAATGAGAAAGCCGCCGAATTTAACTCGCGCTATATGGTCGGCCGCGACAAATCTTAAATATTTGTTTACTGAAAACATCTCGAAACCGGGGTCTAAAGGGTCGCTGTGGTTGGAGACTAATACGAACGTATCGGCTTTTGGCTTATAACGCTCGACTTTAACGCCGATAATCTTCATGGAAGGTCTCGCGAACATCGTAAGCAATACTCTTATTACGGCTTTATTGAGTTTTAAATTTTTGTTTGGATCGTATTCTTGGGTATTGTTATTCATTTTTAACGCTCTTTATAAGTATTTGTATACAAGCACATATTTATTAAAACGCCTTTGAAAATAACGGCGTACAGTCTACGCGTCGGACTCGTTAGCGGCTTCTTCTTCTAAAACGTGGTACGCGACTTTCCCGACTAAAGTACGCGGAAGTTCTTTTCTGAATACTATTTGTTTTGGTCTTTCGAAAACGTCAAGTTCTTCTTTACAGTAAGCTAAAATCTTCTCTTTTTCTTCTTCTGTTTCAGGCGCTCCGTCGTTTAACACAACATAAGCTCTTACTTTCTGCATTTTATAGGAATCCTTCACGCCGATAGCGCAAGAGTAATCAATATCCGGGTGGCGGTCGAGAACTTTCTCGATTTGGGACGGGTAGACGTTATAACCGCTCGACACGATCATGCGCTTAATTCTCTGTTTAAAGTAGACAAAACCGTCTTCGTCGATACTCCCCATGTCGCCCGTGAAGAGCCACGTTTTGTTATTTTCGTCGAGTCTCAATGTATTTTCGTTAGCTTCCTCGTTTTTAAGGTAGCCCTTCATTAAAGTAGGACCCGCGATGATAATCTCGCCGGGGGTATTGGGGGGAAGCTCCTTAAAAGTACCGGGTTCGACGATTTTATACTCCATATCGCGAAGAGGAAGACCGATGCTGCCTTCCCGCGACTCCGAAACGGGAGTGACGCAAGACGCGGTAACGCACTCGGTAAGACCGTAGCCTTCGCGGATTTGCACGTGAGCGTTGTGCTCTTTGAAAAATTTATCGGCGCGTTTTTTAAGGTCGGGACTTAAACTGTCGCCGCCGCTGAATACGCCTACAAGGAAGCTCAAATCCGCTCCCTCGAAAATATCGACTTTAAGCAGAGCCTCGTAAAGAGTGGGCACTCCGGCTATAAAATTGGGCTTCTTTTTCAACACGTCGCGGGCGTATGAGTCTTTTGTAAACTGCGGGATAAGTATGCACTCGGCGCCGTTAATTAGCACGGTATGGATGCCGATCCCTAAGCCGAAACCGTGGAATATGGGCATTACGGACAGGAATTTGCAAGGCGGGCGAAGGTTGCATCCGGCGATTTCAGCCACCTGCATCCCAAGCGCGTTAAAATTCATATCGGTAAGTCTTATGCCTTTAGGGCTTCCGCTCGTGCCTCCCGAATAGAGAATCACCGCCGTTTTATTTTTATTGTATTTAACGGGCGGGATATATACGCCCTTGCCTGTTTTTACGAAATCAGACCAGACAAAATCGCCCTCGTCGGGGTACTTAAGGTAGGCTCTCCCGGAAGTCAGGGAATATCCTAAAGCGAGAGGCGGCGTAAGTTCTTCTTCTATTCTCGCGATGATGATTTTAACGTTATTTTCGGAGTCCCTAACGGCCTCTTTGACTTTAGGGTAAAACTGGTCGAGCGTTAAAATGATGGCGCTGTTCGAGTAATCAAGATAAAAAGTTATGTTCTTTTTAGAGGAGAGCGGGTGAACCATATTCGCTATAGCGCCGATTCTGTTTAAAGCGTACAGGGCGATTACGGCTTGAGGAGTATTGGGCATACAGATTGTGACAACCGACCCTGAAACAACTCCGGCGTTATAAAAAGCGCGAGCCGCGAGTTCGATTTTTTTGATAAGGGACTTGTAGGAGGTCTTTTTACCCATAAAATCGAACGCGGGAGCGGCGGGGTAAGTCCTGGCCGCCTCCTCCAAAGCCCCGAACATCGTGGTTTCGGGGTAAGGATGAGAAACTGAGTTGTAATCAATCGTTTTATATTTCATAACATTTTTAACTTGACGTTCTAACGCTGATATTTATTGTTAAGAAAAGAGGTTTTTAAATAGGTAAACGAGATGCGATACGGTATGAAATACAGAGTGCAGCGCTTTAAGCGCAATCCTTAAAGACTTGCCGAAGAACGTGTCGCTCGTATTTTCAATTAAACTGTTAAAATTATCGCAAAACGGACAAGTATACGAGCCTGTGCCGCCGGACGATAAGTTTTCGTTGCAGCGGTCGCAGATGTTGTCGGAATTTTCATCCACATGCCCGAGAGCGGGAATAGGTTCGGACTTTAAAATAACCTGTCCACAGGCTTGACATTTTGTGGACTTAGTATAACCCGCTTCTAAACAAGTCGGATCCTTGCCCGGGACTTCGACAATATTTTCGTGGTTATTTTTATCATAAGTTCCATATTCCTTCCCGCAACTGTCGCATATGGCGAGAGTAGAACAAGTAGCCTTCCCGCCATGGTGAGGAGTTTTATCCAAAGTTTCCTCGTAAGTCTCGGAACACTCTTCATATTCGTCGTCGCCTTTATTTTTACAGGTAAAGAGCTTTGTACCGGTATTTTGACAATCGGGCGATTTTGTAATCTTGCCTTCGTCCCAGTTATGACCTCTTTTTTCGATTACAACGTGATCGCCTAAATTTTCGCCGCATGTTAAGCAGTATTTCGTCTTAGAGCCATCCTTTTCGCAAGTAGCTTTTGTGATTACTCTAAAATCGCTCGATTCCTTATGACCTAAAGCCGGTATATCGTCATGTCCCGTTAAAATTGCGCCGCACGCTTTGCACTCGGTTCCCGCCGTGAAACCGTTTTCCGCGCAGGTAGGGTCTTTCTTATCGAAAGACTGTATGTCCTTATGGTTTTCGGGGTTTACGGGGATCTCCTCGGTTTTGACGTGACCGCAGTCGCCGCAAGTGGATATTTTTTCGCCTTTATCTACGCAGTTGGCTTCTTTTTGGGAAGTTACGTCATAACCGTGCGCTTCTTCTATGTATTCGGCGTTTATCGTCACGGACTCCGTTATATTTGTAAGCTTGTGATCCCAGCCTGTAAAACAATAATGAGTTTCGTCGTTATTTTCGATAAATTCTTTGTCAATAGCCGGAGCTTCTACGCCGTCGCCGTAATTTACGGTTTTTGTCGCGAGAACAACGCCTGTTTTTGGGTTTTTAAACGTGACTGTCAATTCGCTTGATTCCCACGCGGCGTAGACTGTCTTATCTCCGTCGGCCGTAACCGTCCCGCCCGCTTGATATAAGACTTCGCCGTCTTCGGTATCCGCCCAGCCTTTAAAGGAGTGACCGGCGTAAGTCGGTTCGTCGCTCGTCACGGTGTACGAAACGCTCCCGTGAGACGATAAATCGTAATTATAGTACATATAACCTAAAGTGTCGGAAGGGGCGTTTTCGCCTTTGTTCGCGTCGTATTTAAGGTTATGCTGAACGGAATAAACGGCGTACACGTCAAGAGAGGAACTTGAAACGGTTATTGTTTCGCCTTCTGAAAAATCGGGAGAAAATGAATCAGGCTCAAGGGTAAAGCCCCTTAATGAGTAAGTCGCGCCGTTTTTAACTACTTCTTCCTCGCCGTCAAAAGTAAAGTCGGCGGCGGACTCCTTATTGTAGACGTCGGCGGAGTATTCCTTGGCAGCTACGGCGCCTAACGAGTCGGTATAGTGGACGGTCGCCGAAACGTTAGCTTTAAATATAGCGTAAACAGTACTCATAAACCCGACGGTCATATCGGTTTTTGAACCTTCTTTGGAATTTTCGTCCTCGCTCCAGCCTAAAAACTCCCAGGGAGCGTCTTTAGCGGCGGTAAAATTTCCGGCGGGAAAAACGGGAAGAGAAGTATTTGTCCCGCACACAATATCATAAGAAAGCGTATCGCAGGCGCCGCCGTTCGCCGACGCGTTAAGAGTTATGGTCGTCGTAAGATTATTTAAAGCGTTGTTTAAGTTTTCCAGTCCCGCGTTTAACTCTTCCTCGGAGTACTCGCACGACATATTCCACGCGTTGCCGCTCTCCTTGTAAGCTCTCACCATTGATAAGGCGCTATTGTAAGCTTCGGTCGCGGCGTTCCACGATTCCCGCGTGTAATTAGAACCCCGCAGACTCTCGTAAACCGTTAAAGCGTCCGAAAGCGAGTTTATCGTGTCGGTAACGTCGGTGTAAATTGAAAAATCGCCGATATTAAGGTAGTAGGAGTTGTCGCCTTTGCCCCTGTCTTCCATGTCGGCCGCCTCTCCCGTGTCGCCATTTTCCATAAGTCTGTAATTGGGCAGGTGAGAAGGCGTTTCTTCATAATTTTGAAGGGTAATGTAAAGCGAATTTACGGGAAATCCCGCTATCGGGTCTTTAGTGTAATAACCGTACACATAGTTGCCATGCTCCTTGTTAAGGTTGCACTCCTCGCCCTCGAAAGTTGTAAATCTATTGTATGTAACGGGCTGACCGTTCGCGGTAAAAACCATTTGTTCGGAATGAGACTCTGGGGTCGGTATTGACGGGTATTTATCAAGACAAACGCACCTAAAATCGGTTAAAGCGTCGTTTACGTCGGTTGATTTTTTTATGGCGAGATATACAAGGTATACCGCGCCGTCGGTATTTACGCCTTGAGGATTTTCTTTATCGTTTAAAACGGTGAAGCCGCCTTGCTCCGCGTTGGCTATCGCCGCGGCTCTACTCGCTTTCACATCATTCGTCATTTTGTACCATCCCACTTGAATGGCGCTTACAAACTCAGTTCCCTTGGGGTAATAGTAGTAATGACCGTCGACATACGAGAAGTCCTCGCCCTCCCCCGTTTCGTCTCCCGCGAAACTAACGGGGGCTACGGTTAAAATTAACGTTAAACATAAAACAAGACTAATAAGCTTCACGAAACGAGATGCGTTCACAACAAAACAACCTTCTTAAAGTCGGGAATCGCCTAAACGGGACGCGCAAAACAGGAAAAAACAATAAAAAGCCGCCTTTGCCGCCCGGATTTTTTATACATAAATTTTAATATTTATAAGGCATGTTGTCAATATTATTTTAGAAAATTAAATAATAAATTTTTAAGGAAAACGACGTCCGTTTAAACAAAACTAAATCAAAAACCGAGTAAAAATTACCCGGCTTATGACTGGTCGGAGTGAAGAGACTTGAACTCCCGACATCCTGCTCCCAAAGCAGGCGCGCTACCAACTGCGCTACACCCCGAAAACGGCGTTATCCAGTTGTATTTTAAAGTTTAAACCATCGTAAAAATGGCGGAGAGTTAGGGATTCGAACCCTAGATCCCTTTCGGGATACAGCATTTCGAGTGCTGCACCTTCGACCTCTCGGACAACTCTCCGTAAACAAACACCAAGGTTTTAACGCCCGAACAATAATATATCAAATTAGGATTATTTTGTCAATAGATTATTTTTACTTTTAACTGAAAACGACTTCTCCCTCGACTAATTGAATATTGGGAAGGGAGTATTTCTCCATAAGATCCTTTTCGTTTTCAAGACCCGCGGAAAGTCTTAAAACAAGTCTCGCGTCGGCGGCGGTAATATCGCCGTCGTTATTTATATCGGACAGTTTCTTTTTTAAATCGTCGAAATCTTCCAAAGAAGCCGAAAACCTTAAAACGGCTCTCGCGTCGGCGGCGGTGAGTTTATCGGATAACGTCGCGTCGCCCCACGTGGGCAGATAGCTTACGACTCTTATCCATTTAGCGTAAACCGTTACGTTTTTAGCGGTGTAGGCTCTTATAGCGCCGACCTTTTCTTTAAAGTCCCTGTCGTAGTACCACCCGCCGAATCTGTAATCGGCGTTTACGGTTTCGGCGTCTTTAAGTTCTATTTGTTCGGTCGTAGTCCTCACGGACGGGTTTTCGTTTACGACTTGAGAAGCGGTAACTTCCTTATCGTCCAACACATATTCTATGGAATAAGTTTTTTCTGTAAAATCGGCGTAAAGCGTAATATCGCCATAGTCTTCCGGCGTTATTTCGGTTACGCTCTCTTTTAAACCGGGGTCTTTTTTCCATCCGTTAAATATAAAGCCCTCGACGCTAAGATTAAGAAGAGCAACGCTGTCGCCAAAGGAATACTCCGTTGGATTATTGTTTTCTATATCGACGTAAACGGGACTGACTGAACCGTAATTGTAGGTTATTTTGTAAACGGCTTTTTCCCATTTAGCGTAAATCGTTATGTCTTCTCTTAAAGAACTGCTTACAGAAGTTATTTTTGAAGACTCGGATCTTTCGGGATCAGTGTAAAATCCCACAAATTTAAAGCCCTTATCAAGCGACGCGGGGGGAACGAGCTCTATACTCTCGCCCGCCGCGTAAGAGGTCGGGTTGCTGTTAGTAACAAGGCTTTCGTCTTTAATGTTTTCGTCCGTTAAAACGTATGTGATATTATAGCTTTTTTTGCTCCATTTGGCGTAAAGGACAATATCTTTGTCTGTTCCCCGCGGTATTTCGTCGGCGGGGTTAAGAAAGAACTCGTCGTAAAACCAGCCCTCAAAAGTGAAAGCGGGGTCTTCCGATATTGGGGGATTTAGTTTAAAACCGTCGCCGTAGCTATAATAAGAGGGGTTGTCGTTTTTTGAAGGGTAAACGCTCGTGGAAATTTCGCCTAAATCATACTTTACTTCGTATCTTGACTTTTCCCACCTCGCGTAAAGAGTGACGTCGGAGGCGGTAAAAGAATCTATCGCGGCGGCCTTTTGCGTAAAGTTTTCATCGAAATACCATCCTTCAAACCCGTAGTGGAGATTTTCATCGCACAAAAGAGGAGTTAAAGTCACGCTCTCGCTTGTAAAACGCGACGAGGGGTTATTGTTAATTATTAAGTCTTCCGAAATATTAACGTCCGGGGAAAATAGGACATATATAATTTTGTACGTCGTTTCGTTCCATTTGGCGTAAAGCGAGGTATCTTCCGAAATATTCTCTAAAACGCTCACGGGAGTTTTAAAATTATAGTCAAGATACCATCCGTCAAATGAAAACCCGGGGCATTGAGGGTCTTTTAAAGTTACCGTTTCGCCCTCGGAAATAGATTGGGGATTTTCGTTTACCAAAGAATCCCCCATGACGGACGCTATGCCGTAATCGTATTTTATCACGTATTCGCCTTTCGCTAACGAAAAAAAGCAAAAAGTCCACAAAAGAACAAAAGATGTAAAAACGGAATACAATTTTTTGGTCATATCTCTCCCCCTTTTTATTATACAACAAAGCCGGAAAAAAATCAACAAAATAAAATCTCCCGTCTAAAAAACGGGAGAATTCTCAATCGATATCAATTGACAATTAAACGGTAACGTCATCTGTGCCTGTTTCAGGCTGCTCGTCAACCAACGTGTTGTCTCCTTCTTCGACTAGCGAGCCGACCTCGGTTTCGGGCTGCTCCGGCTCTTTACCGCCGCATCCGGCGAAAGCGAAAACCATAACTGCCGATACAAGAAGAGCGACGATTGTAAGGATAATCTTTTTCATTTTATTTGTTAGCTCCTTTCGAAATATCGTAATAATCGTATTAACCGACCCCAGGGTATTACCCCCTTGGCAGATAGAAATTTACGCTTTTTTTATGGTAAAGTCAAGCTATATAACAGAATTGTAACGGTTTATTACAAACTTGTAACATTTTGGACTTTAATCTACAAAAAATATTTTGCAAAATTCACTTAGTTTCCCCGCTTGATGACGCTAAATCGCAAGCGATATTTAAAAGGTCTTTTTTATTGTTCAACTCGGGATTTTTTATTACTATGCCAAGAAGGGCGTTAAGCGCGTCGCCTGTTTTTTCCTGAGGGACTATCTTTTTAAGATCGCTTCCCTTAACGGCGAGTTGTTTTAAGCATACCGGTTCGTTATTCTTTTTTATATCTAAAAACTCGGAATAAGCGAAATTTAAAGAGTCGCTTATATCTCTGAAAGGCTCTGACAACGCCCCCCTGTCGGCTTTTCTTATTTTCAAAAGTCTTATAAAATTCTCCTCGCCTAAATCTCTTATGTACTCTTTAACTTGAACTCTTGTTTTAGGGACTTTTTTATCGTGAACCGATACTAAGAATGAAACCGTGTTAATATATTCTTTACTGAATCTCATTCTTTTTAATATGGTTTTCGCTATTTCCCCTCCCGCCGCCGCGTGATTTTTAAAAGTGGAATCCCCGTTTTCATCGATTTTATGAGTTAACGGCTTTCCTATATCGTGCAAAAGCATAGTAAGCCTTAAAATGGGGTCGCTTTCTATATTGGAAACGGTCCTGCAAATATGCCCGTACACGTCGTAACAATGCTTTTCGCCATACTGAGGGAAGTCAAAAGTAGGCTTAAGTTCGGGTATAATTACGCCCATTACGCTTTTATATTTTATAAGTACGTCAAAAACGTTTTCCCCCGTTAAAAGTTTTATCAGTTCGCCGTCTATTCTCTCTATAGCGATTTTAGATAATAATTCGGCGTTTTTTATTACCGAGTCGGACGTATTTTTTTCTATATTAAATCCTAAAACCGACGAAAATCTTAAAGCTCTCAGTATTCTTAAAGCGTCTTCCGAAAATCTTTTATCGGGGTCGCCTACGCACTTTATTATTTTATTTTTTAAGTCGCTCTGCCCCCCGAATATATCGACTAGCCCTTCGCCGTCGTTATACGCCATAGCGTTAACGGTAAAATCACGCCGCGATAAATCTTCTTTTATATCGCCTGAAAACTCCACGGCGTCGGGTCTTCTGTGGTCGCTGTAAACGCCGTCTATTCTAAAAGTGGTAATTTCAACCGGTCCTTCGTCGCAAATTAAAGTCACGGTGCCGTGTTTTATGCCGGTATCCACAAATCTCCCGCCCGGAAACGATTCCTTCACCATTTTGGGCGACGCGCTCGTGGCTATGTCCCAATCGTGGGGCTTTATTCCCATTAAGGAATCCCTAACGGAACCGCCCGCCGCGTAAGCTTTAAACCCCGACGATATTAACCTGTCGATGATCTCTTTTATATGCTTTGGAAGCGCTATCATAAATAACTCCAAATAGTGTAAAAATTTTATAAATTATTGAAAAAAACGCTTTAATATGTTATAATACATGAAAAAAGAGGGGCGTGTTATATTGAAATGTCCATATTGCGGATTTGAAGAGAGCAAAGTAATAGATTCTCGTCCCGCCGAAGACGGCGAAAAAATTCGCAGAAGACGCGAATGCCTTAAATGCCAAAAGAGATTTACAACGTATGAAACAATAGAAACTCTGCCGATAGTAGTCGTTAAAAAAGACAAGTCGCGGGAAGTGTTCGACCGCTCAAAACTTATCGGCGGTATGTTAAGAGCGTGCGAAAAACGCCCTGTGCCTCTTGAAACAATCGAAAACGCGGTAAACGATATCGAGTCCGTTCTTCAAAACGAAGCCGACAGAGAAGTCACGTCCATTAGAATCGGCGAGTTGGCGATGGACAAACTTAAACAAATAGACGAAGTAGCGTATGTCCGCTTCGCGTCGGTTTACAGGCAATTTCGCGATATAAACTCTTTTATGGAAGAATTGGCGAAACTCTTAGGCAGCAAAAACGACGAAAACAAAAGCGAATCTTCGCGGCAAACTAATTGAAGGTTTTGTTTCGTTTCAGTTTAACCGCTCGTTTTATAGGGTAGCCTTACTATAAACGTCGTCCCTACGCCTTTCTTACTTTTAACGGAAATTTTGCCCCCTGAAAGTTCGACTATTCTCTTAGCCAAGGGAAGCCCTAAGCCGTTTCCGCTCCCGCCGTGAGAAGCGTCGCCTTGATAGAATTTATCGAAAATCCTTTTTGACGTGGAGTCGTCCATGCCTATTCCGTTGTCGCTTACCTTTACTATTATATCGTCTAAATCCGCTTTTAAACTTATTTTTATCTCGCCGCCGTAATCAGAAAATTTTATGGCGTTGTCTATAAGGTTGCGCCAGATGTGCGACGTCATCTCTTCGTTAAAATAATACTTTACCTCGTCTAAACTTAAGTCAAGACTGAGGTTTTTCTTTGTCCATTCCTTTTCAAAAAGAAGTATGCACGAGCGTATTTGCTCATCTAAGAAGAATTCCGTTTTATCGGACACTATTTGCTGATTTTCGAGTTTTGATAAAAGAAGGATATTTTTTGACATTGACGACAATCTGTCGGACTCGTTCACTATAATGTCTAAATATTCCTCTCTTTGACTTTCAGTGAGATCGCCTTTTTTAAGCTCTAAAGCAAACCCCCTTATCGATACTATGGGCGTTTTGAACTCGTGGGAAAAATCGTTTATAAAGTCGTTTCTGAGCATCTCGATTCCGTCCAGTTCCTCGACCATTTGGTTAAAGCTTTTAACAAGCTCCGACATGGATCTGCCGTGGGCGGGTTCTTTAACTCTAACCGAAAAATCGCCTTTAGCGACGATTTTTTGCGATTTTATAAGAGCGTCGAGAGGTTTAAAAAAATGACGGCTCGTAAAAAGCGTCGCCCCGGTGCCTATAATCGTACTAGTGATAAGGGCGATAACAACAAGCGAAAGCGGCGCGACTTCTATAAAAAGCTCGCCTTTAAGAATCCTTAAAGCGAGCATAACGCCCATTGTGGCGAACCCTGTAAAAATCAAAATAAAAAAAGCGATTATCGTGACGGTTATTTGCACTGACAGGTGTTTTTTATCTACGTCTAACGTCCCTTTCATTTGAAAGCGTTTTTTAGGTTCATTCTTAGAATCTTTTGTTTTTTCGTCCATATCGCGCCTTTTAAAATTAGTTTTCAACGGCTTTATAACCGAGCCCTCTTATTGTGACTATACTAAAGTCATCGTTATTTTTAAATTTATCTCTTAGCCTGTTTATATGAACGTCTATCGTTCGCTCGTCCGTCTCGGCGTCCATATCCCATATTTCATCCATAAGCTGCCGTCTTGTGAAAATCTTGTCTTTATATGATAAAAGCTGAAAAAGCAGCATAAATTCCTTTTGAGGAAGTTCAACAATATTATCCCCTGTTGTCACCGTAAGCGAATTTCTGTCAAGTACGGTATTTCCTACGGTGATTTTATGTTCGCTCGCGATTTTCGAACGTCTTAAAAGAGCCGATATTCTGAGGAGCATTTCCTCTTCGTCTACGGGTTTTACCATATAATCGTCCGTGCCTGAAAGAAAACCCCGCTTTTTGTCAAAATGGGATTCTCTCGCTGTGACCATGAGAATAGGAAGATCCCATCCGCAATCCCTTAAAGTTTTAGCGAACGTAAAGCCGTCGATTTTAGGCATCATAACGTCTAAGATTATTAAATCAATATGTATCTTATCGAGCAGTTCCAAGCCTTCTTCGCCGTCCGGCGCCAATATGACGTCGTAGCCGCTTCTTCTTAAAACGGCTCTCGTGAGTTTTCTTGTGTTTTCGTCGTCGTCAACGACCATTATTCTTGGCATAGTTTTACCTTTATTTTAGTTTATCGATTATTATTTTGGCGACCTTATAAATATCGCCGCAGCCTAAAGTAATAATCATATCGCCCTCCGAGGCTGAATTTACGGCCTCTAACGCCGCTTCCTCGAACGTGTCGACGCACTTGCAGGAGGGGATTTTTTTAGCTAAGTCCTGCGAGCGGATATTATAGTCGTTTTTCTCCCTAGAACCCATAATGGGCGTTAAAATAACGTTATCGGCGATTTTTAACGCGTCTGAAAACTCGTTTAAAAACATGGCCGTTCTCGAATATGTAAAAGGCTGAAAAATGGCTATAATTTTGTTGTAATTCATACCCTTTGCCGCCGTAAGAGTAGCTTTAAGTTCCGTAGGATGGTGCGCGTAATCGTCGTATATCGCCGCTCCTTTATAAACCCCGAGGAACTGAAATCTCCTTCCCGCTCCTTTAAAGTCTTTTATGATTTTTAACGAGTCGCCCGCGGGAACGCCCGCGTAGTCGGCGGCGGCTATCGCTGCCAAAGCGTTATAAACGTTGTGTTTTCCGGGGATGGAAAGTTCCGCCTCTCCTAAATTTTTATTATTGTGGATTAAGTCGAAACCGTAGCGTGAGTTTTCTTTAAGAGTAATATTTTCCGCTCTCCAGTCGTTTGATCCCTTTAGACCGAACGTTATAAAATTTTTATCTTTTACGTCTTTTATAGCGTCTTTAACGTTCTCGTCGTCGCCGTTATAAATTACCGTTTCGGAATTTTCCGAGAACTTTTTAAACGAGCTTTTAAGGTTTTCCATCGTCTTAAAAAAATCAAGATGATCGGCGTCGATATTGAGTATTACGGCGCACGTCGTAAAAAGCTCTAAAAAGGTATTTTTAAACTCGCACGCCTCTACTAAAAACAAGTCGGATCCGCCTAAAACGCCGTTCGTCCCCGTTAGCGGAAGACGACCGCCCACTACGGCGGTAGGATCTGTTCCCGATTTTATGAGGATCTCCGCAAGCATGGACGTCGCGGTGGTTTTACCGTGAGTTCCGCTTATTCCTATCGATCTTTTATATTTTTTCGACAAAGCCCCTAAAAGTTTAGACCGCTCAAAAGTAGGTACGGAGCTTTCCCTGGCGGCTTTTAATTCGGGGTTGTCGTCCTGTATCGCGGACGAATAAACCACCATTTCGGCGCCTTTTATGTTTTCGGCCCTCTGCCCCATAAAAACGGGTATTCCTAAGGATTTGACTCTATTTAACGTGTCCGTTTCGTTATTATCGGAGCCCGTTAAAATATACCCCTGTTTATTTAATATCTCGGCGAGGGGACACATACCCGACCCGCCTATTCCTATAAAATGTATTCTCTTTACGCTATCAAGATATTTTAACGCTTCAAACAAAATTTTACGCCTCTTTAATAATTTATTCAGAAAGGAATTTCTACGGGACGTCTGTTTTGATAAACAGTAGCGGCGTTAAACCCCGCGTACTTAGCCGCCTCTATCGCGTCTTTTATGCCGACTCCTATGTCTTTCGCGTAATGAGCGTCAGAGCCTACCGTCACTAGTTTCCCGCCAAGTTCTTTAAATCTTTTGACAGTTTCTTTTTCGGGAAGAAGGCGGTTAATGGGCTGCCTTAACCCCGACGAGTTAATTTCTAAAGCTATATCTTTTTCGGCCGCGAGTTTTAATATCTCGTCTATAAGGTCTTTGTACTTGTTTATATCTTCTCTTATATTGTTCCTTGAGTACAAATACCTGAAAGGATACGTTATATGAGCCAAAATATCAAACTTACCCCACTGGAGCATATTTAATATTTCGCCAAAATATTCCCTCATCGTACCTTCAATGTCGACGTCCGAAAAATCCTCTATATAGTAAAAATCCCGCCTGCCCCTTAAATTGTGAACCGAACCTATCACAACGTCGAACTTTTGAGACGACATGACTTTTTCGGCTAAAGGTATATCGTAAGCCGGCTCGCCAAGCTCTATGCCGTTTAATATTAAGAGTTTGCCCATAAACGCGCTTTTCGCTTTCGCTATTTCAAAAAACGCCTGCCTTACGTTCCTCTCGCCGTTGTCTTTGTAGTAAGCGTCTATTTCGCAATGGTCGGTAAAAGCTATCGCGCCCAATCCCTTATTGCACGCCGTATCGCACATATAAACGGGCGACGAGTGACCGTCAAACGAATTGTCGGTGTGCGTGTGCATATCAACAAGAGTTCTGCTTTTTTTCATTTACCTCGCCGCCATATCTCTTTTTACGAATATATTGTACCATAACCGATATAAGTTTACAACAACCGCCAAAAAAATTCTTGAAAAATCCGGGCAATAAGATTAAAATATAAACGCATTAAGAAGTGCGGGGAATCGTTATGGAAATTAAGGTAAAAGCCGCGGCGAAAATAAATCTTTTGCTTGACCTTACGGCGGCGCTCGATAACGGCTATCATTCAATTTTTACCGTTATGCAATCGGTGGGTCTTTTCGATACGGTGACGGTAAGAGAAAACAATAGCGGCTCGATTAACGTTATCTGTTTAGACCCTCATGTGCCAAAGGACGAAAACAACACCGTCTGGAAAGCGTCGGAAAGTTTTTTCTCATATACAAAAATAGAAAATAAAGGCGTCGACATAAAAATTGAAAAGATTATCCCGGAAAATGCGGGTCTCGCGGGAGGAAGCGCGGACGCGGCGGCGGTTATTAAAGCTTTAGACATTCTCTACAATACTAACTTAAAGGAAAAAGAGCTGCTGTTTATCGCGGAAAAAGTCGGAGCGGACGTTCCGTTTTGTTTTTTAGGAGGCGCCAGGCTCTGCCTTAATAAAGGAGAAATTACCGCTCCCCTGCCCCCTTTTCCCGACTATGACATAATAATAGTTAAGCCCGATCAAGGAATATCGACTAAAACGGCTTATGAGAATTTCGACGCTGCAAAAAAGATACGCCACCCCGACAATTACGGATTTTTATATTCCGCGTCCATAAGAGATTTCGACTCGATGTGCGCTAAGGCCGCAAACGTATTCGAACAAGTCGTGGAAGTACACGACAGAGTTAAAATAAAAGCCGTTATGAGAAATTTTAACGCGAACCTCGCCATGATGACGGGAAGCGGCGCGGCTATTTTCGGAATTTTTAAAAACAGTTTCGACTGCTTAAAATGCTATAATAACCTTAGAAATAAATTTAATTGCGCTTTTATTACAAAGCCCGTTGAAAAAGGACTGTTTATAGTTTAACTTATACGCTTGCTTTTATCGCTCGCCGCTATGACGGGCGGTATTTTTTTAAATCCAAAAAAACGTGAAATTTTAGCAAAAACGACTGTCAAGGCAAAGAGCTTGACGTCAACGGTTTTCTGCTTTAAATGACTTTGTGCATAATTACCCTGAATATGTTTAAAGTTTTGAACTGTAAAGGTTTAAAACATTACGAGTTATAAACATATCAGGTTGTTTTTCTCCAAATCAGAGCGAGTTATGAACATTTTGAACATATTTTTGAACAATATAAAGCTTTATAACTTTACAGTCAAAATATACATTTTTATTTACCCTAAATTACCGACATTGTAAAGGTTAAAATATTTACGCCTAAAAATAACAAAAAAACAGCCGTAAAGGAAATACCATTACAGCTTGGAAACGTAAAATTTTAAGGAATCTATCTGATTTTTGTAATTTTGTCGCCTTTTACTACAAAAACGTGTTTCGCTTTCGCGGCTATGTATTTGTCGTTCGCCATCGAATCGGTGTAAAAGTCGTCAATCTCGACGTCGCCAAAATCGTCGTAAAGACATTTAATTTTGTTCTCTCTCATGCAAAGTCTCGTGAGTTTCCCCGCTTTCAAATCTATTTTAGAGCAAACGAGGTTCTTAACGCCTAAACGTCTGACGAGTTCTTCCATAGTGACGTCCGGCGACGCGGTTAATATTATGTCGTCGTCTTTTCTTATTTTTTCATAAAAGCTTTTAATTTTATGGATATGCTCATCCCAAAAGCGCGACACTTCGAGATTCACGTCGTCGCATAACGAAAAAATCTCGGTTAAAATCGGCTCGTATTCTTCAGTCATCTTATCGGTCGAGATTAGCCCCAATTTGTATCTGAGCATAGCGAATAACACTTTAGGAATATAACGCGCCATGGAATGACGCCTCTTTAGATAATAAAAGAAGAAGTCGAGCGCACTCTCGCCATCGTATATCGTATCGTCAAAATCATAAACGTTCATATTTTTATTATAAGCTTTTAATAAACCTTTTTCAATAACAAAGAAAGATTTTTTAACGAATTTGAAAAAATTCTTGAAATGTGCGTTGCTTTATAATATATTTGTAGCGATAAGTTTTTGAAAGGAAGGCGATTTTTTTGCTCAACAATCCTCAAATTGAAAAGCTCCTGGGAAAAATAAAAAGATTTTTAAGTACTTTAGAACCTATGATTTTTGAAAAACGCGACAATCTTGATTTTTCCTGTTATATTACAAAAGAAAGTCTTTTTAACGTTCCCGAAGATTCCGTTTTTAATCCCATAGAAAAAGGTTTTTCGTGGTATGGAAAAGAGTCTTACGCCTGGTTTAAGGCGGCTTATAAAGTCCCCGAAAGTCTTTCAGGGAAAGATCTTTTTTTAAAACCGCATATAGACGGCTACGAAGCTCTTCTTTTTGTCAATGGGAAGACGATGGGAACTTTTACGACTAAAATCGTCTATACCGACCACGGCGACCACTACTGCGATATGATTAAAAAGAACGCGTCGGGCGGAGAAACGCTCGACATAGCTATAGAGTATTACGGCGGTCACGACAATCCCGGAAACCACCCGGATTCGGAACAGAGTATTAAGGATTTTAATTTTACTTATAACGGGGCGGATATATGCGTTAAAAATTATGAAATTCAAGATTTTTATTTTGATTTGCTGACGGTATATCAATTGGCGGCAGATCTCCCCGAAAACAGCTTTATAAGAGGAAAAGCGGTAAACGCTCTTTTGGAAGTTCACAAAAACGCGTACTATTCGCCATCCGACTCGGATTGCGACGCATTTATGGAAGGGATTAGAAAATCGTCGCCTTATTTAAAAGAAGTTCTTTCGTTAAAATCAGGCGAAAGCGCCCCCTTCGCGGGTCTTATAGGCCACTCGCACATGGACACCGCTTGGCTTTGGCACACGGGCGAAACTGAAAAGAAAGTCGTAAGAACTTACTCTAACGCCCTCGGTTTAATGGAACAGTACCCTGAGTTTATGTTTGTTCAAAGTTCCGCCTGCCATGGAAATATGGTAAGAAAAAACCGCCCGGAACTCTTTAAGAGGATTCAGGAAAAAGTTAAAGAGGGAAAGTACGAACCGAACGGCGGCGTATGGGTCGAGTGCGACTGCAACATTACTTCGGGAGAGTCAATGATACGCCAGTTTTTATGGGGTCAGAGATTTACAAGGAAATATTTCGACTACACTTCCGATTGCTTTTGGCTTCCCGATACTTTCGGGTACTCGGCGGCTATTCCGCAAATTATGAAAGGGTGCGGGGTAAAGTACTTTTTAACGACAAAAATATCGTGGAACGACACTAATCGTTTTCCATACGATACTTTTAAATGGGTCGGCATAGACGGGACGGAAGTTTTTACACATTTTAATAAAACGCATGTCTTCCCCGACGCTCACACCGTCATAGAAAGCATATCTAAAGGTCTATGCCAAAAAAGCGTAAACGACAAAAGACTTATTTCATACGGCTTCGGCGACGGCGGAGGCGGACCGCAGTTTGAAATGGTGGAACTTTCAAGACGAATACAAGACCTTGCAGAAGTCGGAAAATCAAAACATATGACGGTAAGCCGGTTTATGAATGAGCTTGAGAGAACTTCTAAAAATCTAAACGCGTACAAGGGCGAGCTTTACCTTGAACTTCACAGAGGGACTCTCACAAATCAGCACACAATAAAGCGCAATAACAGAAAATCAGAGCTTGTTTTAAGAGATTTGGAAGCGCTCGCGGTAAGCGAAGCCTTAAAGGAAAACCGCCCCGCGTCCGAAGAGGAGATAGCTCCTTTATATGAAACTTTACTTATAAATCAATTCCACGATATTCTCCCCGGCACTTGCATTTACAGAGCTCATGCCGAAAGTCGAAAGCAAACTACCGCTTTAATAAAATCCGCTAAAGATAAAATTTTTGCTATTACAAATAACCCCGAAAGCGGCAAAATATCCCTTACAAACACTCTTTCATGGGATCGCGACGACGTTTTATTTTTAGATTACGACGGGGAAATTTTAGATTGTCCATGTAAAATGCAAATATATGAGGATTTAGACGGGAAAACCAAACTTATAGCGGGAAACATAAAAATCCCCGCCATGTCCTCAACGACTATTCCGCTAAAAAAAGGAGAAATTATATCAGAAAGCGCGTTTAGTTACGACGGAGAAAACCTCGAAACGCCTTTCACTAAAATTAAATTCAGCGAAAACGGGACTATAAAATCATTTTTTGATAAAGAGGCGCAAAGAGAACTTTTAGGAAACGGGTATAATTTTAACACGTTCTTAATGGCGGAAGACATGCCCAACTCCTGGGACAACTGGGACGTTGATTTCGATATACAGTTAAAGTTTAAAGACGCGTCCAATCTCGTTAAAAGAGAGGTTGTGTCGGACGGATCAGAGGCTTTTATTATAAGAAGCGTTTACAGTATTTCATCTAAATCGACAATAAAACAGGATATGATATTTTTCGCGGATTCCCCGGAAGTGCGCTTCGACACGTTGATCGACTGGCAGGACGACCACAGATTTTTAAAAGCTGCGTTCGATACGAATATTTCCGAAGATTTCGCGAGAAATGAAATACAGTTCGGATACGTAAAAAGACCTACGACAAGAAATAACTCGTTAGAACAAGCGAAGTTTGAAGTCGTGAACCACAAATATACCGATCTCTCGGAGTCAAGATACGGAGCGGCAATATTAAACGACTGCAAATATGGAATATCGGTAGAAGGCGGGAATATGCGCCTGTCGCTTCACAAAGGCGGCGTTCACCCGGACGCGGAAGGCGACCACGACTGTCCTCACAGGTGCGTTTACTCTTTCCTGCCGCACAATTGCGGCTTTTCGTCCCAATCAGTGATAAGACCCGCTTATATGCTTAATATCCCGCCTATCGTATCGAAAGGCGAGTATAAAATGGAAACGCCCGCAGCGGTGGACGCTCCTAACGTAATAATCGAAACAGTAAAACCCTGCGAAGACGCCGGAAAAGCGTATATCGTAAGAATGTATGAAGCCGAAGGGACGATGACTAACGCTAAAGTATCATTCCCTAAGGCTAGAAAATGCGAAATTACCAATATGTTGGAAGAAACGAAATGTCCGCTCGAAGGCGATAAATTGACGTTTAAACCGTTTGAAATAAAAACCGTTAAGGTATACTATTAAAATAAAGACGCAAAAAAACGGCGGGACAAAGTTTAACTCCCGCCGCCTTGTTTTTATTAAAAATTAAAATTTTACGCGCCCAGGTAGGCTTTTCTCACTCTTTCGTCGTGCATTAAATCATCTGCTTTGCCTTCCATAATAACGCTTCCCGTTTCAAGGACATACGCTCTATCGGCTATAGATAGAGCCATATTGGCGTTTTGCTCCACAAGAAGGACGGTAGTTCCCTCTTTTTTTATTTTAGCTATTATATCGAAAATCTCGCTTACATATAAAGGGGAAAGCCCCATGGAGGGTTCGTCCATGAGGATAATCGAAGGAGCGCTCATAAGCGCTCTTCCCATGGCGAGCATTTGCTGTTCGCCGCCCGAAAGAGTGCCGGCGGTTTGGTTCATTCTCTCTTTAAGCCTTGGAAAAGCCGTAAACACCATTTCAAGGGAATTTTTTATCTCGGTTTTATTTTTTCTTGTGTACGCGCCCATTTTAAGGTTGTCGTAAACGGAGAGGGACGCGAAAACGCGCCTGCCTTCCGGCACGTGAGCTAAACCCATGCCGACTATTTTATGAGCCGGAGTTTTAATAAGATCTTTCCCTAAAAGCGTAATAGATCCGCTTTCAGGAGATATAAGGCCGGTTATAGTGCGGAGCGTCGTAGTTTTCCCCGCGCCGTTCGCGCCTATTAAAGCTACGATCTCGCCTTTTTCCACATAAAAAGATATGTCCCTTATGGCTCTTATAACGCCGAAATAGACGTTAAGACCGGAGACTTCAAGCATTGCCATAATTTCACCCGCGTAATTTACGCTAATTTCGGTTTATTTTCCTAAGTACGCCTTAATGACTTCGGGATTTTTAAGAACTTCCCCCGTCTTACCTTTTGCCAGTTCCGTGCCAAAATTGAGAACCGTTATCTCCTCGCAAATACCCGCGACAAGTTTCATATCATGTTCGATCACAAGAATAGTGAGATTAAATTTATCTCTTATGAATTTTATGGTATCCATAAGCTCTTGCGTTTCGTTTGGGTTCATTCCGGCGGCGGGTTCGTCGAGAAGAAGAAGCTTAGGGTCTGTAGCTATAGCCCTCGCTATTTCGAGTTTACGCTGTTTGCCGTATGGAAGATTAGAAGCCAAGGCGTCTTTATCGTTATGAAGATCAAAAACGCGTAAAAGTTCAACAGCGCGCGCGTCCATCTCTTTTTCGACTTTATAATAACGAGGAGTTCTGAAAACGCCGTCGAAAGTAGAGTACTTCATTTCGTTATGAAGCCCGACTTTTACGTTGTCTATAACGGGGAGATTTTTAAAAAGGCGTATGTTTTGGAAGGTCCTCGCTATACCCGCTTTGCTTATTTCAGCCGGTTTTTTGCCTCTTAGCTCTTTGCCTTCTAAGTAAAAAGTACCGATAGTAGGTTTATATACGCCCGTAAGCAGGTTAAACACGGTGGTTTTTCCGGCGCCGTTGGGACCTATAAGACCGTAAAGAGAGCCTTTTTTAAGGGAGAGATTAAAGTTTTCCACGGCGTGAAGCCCGCCGAAAGTTATGCCGAGATTTTCGACCTTTAGCAGATCCATTAAACCGCCTCCCCTAAATTTTTGTTTTTGCCTTTTTTATTTCTTAATTTGAATTTGATTTTTTCTTTAAGATTTATAAAGTACTCGCCGTTATTCACAATCATCATCACAATGAGAATTATGGAGTAAATAAGCATTCTGTACTCGCTCAAACCTCTTAAAAGTTCGGGAAGAGAGTATAAAACGGCGGCGGCGATTACAGAACCCCTTATATTGCCGAGCCCTCCCAAAACAACGTAAACGAGTACCATAATCGACATATTATACCCGAAATTGTTGGTGTTCGCGGTGAGAGTAGATAGATTATGCGAATATAAAACTCCGGCGCAACCCGCTATAGACGCGGAAATTGTGAAAACCATGAGTTTATATTTTGTAACGTCAATTCCGATCGATTCGGCGGCTATTCTGTTGTCGCGTATAGACATAATAGCTCTGCCCGTTCTTGAGTCCATAAGGTTCGTCACGATAAAAATCGTCAATATCATGAGAATAAATCCCACTACAAAATTCGAGTCGGTCGGCGTGCCGGAAATTCCCTGCGGACCGTTCAATATTATATTTCCGTTTGAAGAGAGATTAAGCCCGCTTGAACTTAAAGACGCGTGAAAACCGTTTCCGTCTTTTCCTACATAAAGGGCGTTTACAATGGTTTTAATGATTTCCCCAAACGCTAAAGTGACTATAGCGAGATAATCGCCTTTAAGCCTCAAAACGGGTATGCCTATTATTATCCCCGCTAAAGCGGCGAAAACGGCGGCCACGACGAAAGAGAGGAAAAACCGCAAAGGCGCGAAAGTAATGACATTTTCCGTCAAAACGGAAAAAAACGACCCGCAATAAGCGCCGACGCACATAAATCCAGCGTGCCCTAAACTAAGTTCCCCCAAGACGCCGACCACAAGGTTTAAAGATACCGCCATCGTGACGTTTACGCATATCGGGACTAAAAGGGCTTCATAGGCGTTTTTAAGGTTGCCCGTTAACGAAAGCGTTTCAAAGAGCACAAAAAACGCTACTACTATGGCGTAAGTGATAAGATTTTTCTTGGTAACAGGCCTTAAAGGCGGTTTTTTATTTTTTAAGGAAGAATTATCATGTTTACCCATAAAAATCACCTTAGACCTTTTCGTTTATCTTCTTGCCCATAATTCCCGTGGGTCTTACGAGAAGAACGATTATAAGAACGGCGAAAACTATCGCGTCCGACAACTGAGATGAAATGTAGGCTTTGCTTAAATTCTCAATAACTCCTAAGAGAATCCCGCCTATCATAGCCCCCGGAATAGAGCCTATACCCCCGAATACAGCCGCGACGAACGCCTTAATCCCGGGCATCGCTCCCGTATAAGGGCTTAACGCGGGATAAGTAGAACAAAGGAGCGCTCCGGCGACCGCGGCAAGCCCCGATCCTATGGCGAACGTAAGTGAAATCATGCCGTTTACGTTAATTCCCATAAGTCTCGCCGCGTCTTTATCCTCGGATACCGCGAGCATCGCCTTGCCGGGCTTTGTTTTGTTGACAAATAAATACAGAGCCGCCATAATGATAACGGATATGATTATCGTGACTACTGTTTCGCCTGAAATTATGAGATTTCCATCAGCAAGTTTTAAAGGTTTGAGCGATACTACCGACTTAAACTGTTTTGTATCCGAACCGAAAATAATAAGGGCGATATTTTGTAAAAAATAACTTACGCCGATAGCCGTAATGAGGACGGCTAAAGACGCGGCGCGCCTTAAAGGCTTATACGCCAAACGCTCGATAGCCATACCGAGAACAGTGCAGAAAGCTATCGCTATGAGAACGCTTAAAACGGGGTTTATACCCGCTTTAACGAACGCTGTGTAAATCACGAACGCGCCTATCATTATTACGTCGCCGTGGGCGAAATTAAGCATTTTGGCTATTCCGTAAACCATCGTATACCCTAACGCGATTAGGGAGTAAATACTGCCTAAGCTTAATCCGGAAATAAGTTGCGACAGAAATTTCATAAATTAACCATCCTGACTGACGAAACCTTAGAATATGTCTAAACGTAAACATAGCGTTTAAACAAGATACAATTAAGAGAATAGAGAACAGAAGCTGAACGGAAGAAATCACAGTGAAGCAGCAAATCTCTAATCTCTATTCTCTAATATGCTTTTAGCGTATCGCTTTTGGAACTTACGCCGCTTGTACTTCGCCGCCCACGATTTTAGCGACTCTTGGCTTTTTAGTGGGCTCGCCGTCAGCCGTCCAAGTAATCCCCGTACCTGTAACGCCGTTTACCGAAATTTGCGTCATAGCGGTTTTCATAGCGTCGCCTATAGCCGATATTTCCATATCGACGGAGATATTGGCGCTCTCCGCCGCAGTTTTAATAGCGTAAATCGCATCGTAAGCGTCCGCCGCGAACTGATTAAGATACTGAGTCTGCGTCGGGTAGGCGCTTTCAAAGCCCGTTACAAATCTCGTCGTGACTTCGTCGGTTGAGGTCTGCAAAAACGGGGTCATGTACATAACTCCCTCGACAAGAGAAGCGTCGATACCTTCCATGCCCAATATACCGTCCATACCGTCGCTGCCGAAGAACAACGGGGCGTAACCCATGGATTTTGCCTGCGATAAAATAAGAGAAGCGGGGGTGTAATAAATCGGAAGGAACACAAGTTCCGCTCCCGCGTCTTTTAAGTTTGTGACTTGAGCCGTAAAGTCCGTAGCGCTGTCGTTCGTAAAAGCTTCCTCGGCGACAATCTCCAAGCCTTTGGTTTTGGATTCTTTAACAAATTCATCTTTAATGCCGGATGAATACGTGTCTGAACTGTTGTAGATAACGCCTATCTTGGTAGCGAGACCGCTGTCGGATATATAGTCCGCGGCGACGATACCCTGATTGACGTCGGAGAAACAAACCCTAAAAGCTATATCGGGCTTAATGCAAGTGACGGAAGAGCCGGACGGGGTTAAAAGAAACATGTTATCTTCTTCGGCTTTAGTGGAAACCGCCTCGCAAGGTTTGGAGGTTACCGTCCCCATAAGCATTTGCATTCCCCAGTCTTTGAGGGCGCCGTAAGCCGTGACCGCTTTTTCAGCGTCGCCCACGTCGTCTTCCATTTTAAATTCGACTTTATAGCCGTTAATGCCGCCCTTAGCGTTAATTTCGTCGACCGCTAACTGCGCCCCGAGATTTACGGCCGTGCCGTATTGCGCCGCGTCGCCCGTAAGAGGGCCTATGCCGCCTATTTTTAGCGTCCCTTCTTTTTCAAACGACGCGGAATTTGTCTGGTTGGAAGCGTCTTCGCTCGTATTGTCTTCGGGGGCTTTTCCGCCGCACGACGCAAAGCACGTTACCATACAGAGGCATAAAACAGTAGCGAGAATTTTTTTAAATTTCATGGTGTTACCTCCGGTTTATTCTTGTATGAAAGGCACGCTTTCACACTCCTCATCATTTTAAATTATAACTATATATTCATAAAATGTCAATAATTTTTTGAAATAAATCAACATAAAAACTTCTCCCGCGGCGGCGGGAGAGGCGTAAAATATTTACTGATTTTCAGCATACTCCAAAATGGTTTTCTTTAGATTGTCAAAATAGCTTTTAAAACGGTCGCCACTGTATTTAAATTCGCCTTTTTCCATTTTATTATAGATGGGGACTACTTCGGAAACGCTCGGGGCTAAACGAATATACGGTAAATCTTTCACCCACTCGTAACAGCCTCTTATCTTATGGCTTAAGCTCTCTACGGCTATGCACGGAGTACCGGTTATCGCGGAAATCAACATCCCGTGAAGCCTGTCGGTGACCACTAACTCGGCTCGTTTAAATTCATCGATTTTTTTGTTTATCTCGTATTCTCTTAAACATTTTAGTATTTTTTTGTCTATACATGTGTCGCTTAACCTTACGTTGCCGTTAAAAATCTTTGAGAATTCTTCTTTTAAGTAAGCGCTCTCATCGTCTGTCATAGTTCTTTCATCGTCGCGTCTTAAAACGAGCAAGCACCCGCTTCTTTTTAAGGGATTTTCCGACTCGTTCAAGTAAAGCGACATATCGGGGCAGAGCGCTATGTTGTTAAATTCAGTTTTAATCATATCGTAAGAAACTCTCTCACGTAGGAAAATAAGTATGTTTTCGCGACTATTATAAGTTTCTTTCGTTTCCTCGTAAATTCTTCTCCCATCTTCGGTATTGTTGAAGTAAGACGTGTTAGGAAACATTAAAACTCTCGATTTATCGCATTCTTTTATGACGTCAATGTTGGCGGCGTTCAAATAATAATAAAGAGAGCCTAAATTGCCCCCCCCCATTAGGCAAACGAGTCTTCTATTTAAAAGCTTCATTCTCCCCGAAAATCTAAGAAATTCTAATTCCTTATCTGTGATTTCCAAAAATTCTACATCAATATCGTTAAGAAGTTTTTCTGTCGCGAATGCAAGCAATGAATCGCCCACGTTTTGGTGTTCAGGAGTATTTACAAAAAATACTCCTTTGGGATTCTTAAGCTTCCATTCTAAGAGCTTTAAATCAATGTTAAAAAATTCGTTTACTCTGCCGTGGAATCGTCTCAGCGTTTCTAACATAAGCCGCCTCTTTTTTAATTTAAAATTTTACCGTCGTATATTATCTTTTTGTTTTTTACGTCGCCTTTTAAACTGTAGTTTTTAAGCTTGCCGTTTTCCCATTCTATAGCGACTTCAATATTTCCTTTCGCTAAAAGCCCTTCTACGGAACCTTCTCGCCACTTGGCGGGAAGAGCGGGAAGAAGATAAATTTTATCTTCGTCGCTTTGCAAAAGCATCTCTATGACGCCGCTTAAGGCTCCAAAATTACCGTCGATTTGAAACGGAGGATGGGCGTCGAAAAGATTTGGGTACGCGCCTCCTCCTCCGCTGTAAAGCGCGCGGCGTTTGTTTCCCGCGGGTCTTAATTGCATGTCTAAAAGTTTTAAAGCGTGATTCCCGTCAAAAAGCCTCGCGTAGAAATTTATTTTCCAGCCTAAACTCCAGCCAGCGCCGTCGTCGCCGCGCATTTCGAGGGTTTTTTTAGCGGCGTTTATAAGGTCTTTTGAGTCGTCGTAGTTTATAAGTCTCGATGGGTAAAGACCATACAAGTGGGACACGTGCCGGTGACGCTTTTCGGCGCCTTCCTCGTCCTCGTACCATTCCATAATATCGCCGTTTTTGCCGATTCTAATGGGCAAAAGACGGGGAAGCTTTTCTTTAATTTCAGATATAATTTCCGGGTTTTCGTCTAAAATTTCCGACGCCTTAACGCAATTTAAAAAGAGTTCTTTTATTATGGAAGCCGTCATCGTGGTTGTCTGGGAGACGGAGCAATTCCCGCTTTTTGTTTTAAACGAGTTTTCGGGAGAAGTCGAGGGAGCCATAATTAGGTAGCCGTCTCTGTCCTCAACGAGCATGTCGAGGTAAAACGACGCGGCTTTTATCATAATAGGATAAGCCGTGTTTCTTAAAAATGAAATATCGTTAGCGTATTCGTAATGTTCAAAAAGATGTCGGCAGAGCCAGCCCGACGAAAGAGGCCAGAAAGACCATTGCGCTTTCCCGCTTACGGGAGTGGAAAGCCGCCATATGTCGGTGTTGTGGTGCGACACGAATCCTCTCGCGTGGTAAAGGTCTTTAGCCGTTTTTTCGCCTGTTACGCTTAAGCCCCTAACGAGTTCTACTAAAGGCAAATTCATTTCCGCGAGATTGCATGAAAGCGCGGGGAAGTAGTTCATCTCCGTGTTTATGTTAATAGTGTAATTCGACGACCAAGGGGGATCTAAACTGTCGTTCCATATGCCTTGAAGGTTCATGCACTGAGAGCCTTCTCTTGAAGCGGAAATTAAAAGATACCTTCCGAAATTGAAAAACAGCGTGTAAAGGGATTTGTCTTCTTTCCCCGAATGAAAATCATTAAGACGCTTGTCCGTCGGCGTACTCTCTTTATGGGAAGAACCTAAATCAAGCGAAACTCTATTGTAAAAGCGCCGATAATCTTCTATATGGTCTTTTTTAACTTCTTCGTAATCTTTATTGTATACTTTGTCGACGCAATCCTTTACGGCGTTTTTATACTCTTTGCCTTCTAAGTTAGGGTGTTTTTGAAAGCCGTTAAAACTGCTCTCCACGGTAAAATAAACTATGGCGAACGACGCGTTTTTAACGGTTATTTCGTCAGGCGACAGTTCCTTTTCGCCGTCCGTTTTTACTTTTACCAACGCCCTAAAACTTATGCCTTTTTTACTTTCGTCGTTTTCGTATCTCGATCTTTTTCTTAAAAGACCAATATTCGCGCAGCCGTATGAAGGGCATAAGCCGTCTAAAACAAGAGCGTCGTTTTCTGTTTTTAGAGAATGCCTCAACTTTGACTTTAGTTTAAGCTTAAAATTAACGGAATTTTCTTTATCGGAAGTAATTTTTGATACTAAAGCGGCGTCGGGGTGTGAAATAAAAGTTTCTCTTTTAAAATTTACGTCGTTTTTTTGGTAAGTAACGGTATGCACAGCGGAAGATAAGTCAAGTTCTCTCCTGTAATTTTTAACTCCGCCCTTAAAAAACTCTATTAGGATATCGCCTAAAGGGAGGTAATTTTCCGTATTTAACCCTGTAAAACGCTCTTCTAAAATGTCCTGCGACTTTAAAAGTTCCCCATTTAAAGCGAGATCTCTCGCTTTGGCAAAGTCGCTGTAAGAGAACATATCGGTATAAGACCTTGGATAGCCCGACCAAAGTTCGTCGTAATTTAAGGATATTTTTTCTAAAGAGCCGCCGCCAAACATCATGGCTCCGATTTTGCCGTTGCCCAAAGGCAAAGCTTCGACCCATTTAGAGGCTTTGGTCTTATAGAAAAGCACATAGGAGTCGCGGTTCATAGTTTTCCTCGCAAGTTGTCTTAACGGCATTTTACCATAATGATTTAAAATTTTCAATATGCTATTTCAACAAAACCAATGAAGTAAAAAATACGGCGAAAAATTCGTACATTCTTTATTAGAAGTTTTATTCTAATATCGAAAATAAATATCACAAAGAATGAAAAACGCGTTGACTTTTAACTAGATATGGTATACAATATATAAGGAAGAAGGTGCGCTTATGGTAAGAAGCATGACGGGATACGGAAGAGCGGAAGAAGAGATCGACGGGTTTTTTATATCCGTAGAACTTAAAAGCGTGAACAGCCGCTATTTTGAATTTTCGTCACGCGTTTCAAGAGGATACTCTTTCCTTGAGGAAAAACTTAAATCTTACGTAAGAAGCTTTATTTCAAGAGGCAAAGTGGAGTGTATTTTATCTATCGACTCATCCCAAAACGACGCTTCGGAAGTCCTCGTTAATTTAAATCTCGCCAAAGGCTATGTCGACGCGGTTCGCGTTCTCTCTAAAGAATTATCTATTACCGACGACTTTACGGCGTCGTCTCTTTGCCGTTTTAGCGACATATTCACCATAAAAAAAGACCCTTTAGACGAGGAAAAAATTTGGCTTAGCGTAAAGTCCGTTCTCGATAAAGCCATAAACAGATTTATTATAGCGAGAGAAACGGAAGGTCAAAAGCTGAAAGAAGACGTCGTCTCTAAAGCCGACGGCATATTGTCGCGGGTAGAATATATAGAAAAGCGCTCTCCCGAAACGGCGCGGGAATATTACGATAAACTCCTTAAAAAAATGAAAGATTTTTTAAGCGACTTGAGCGTCAGCGCGGACGAACAGAGAATAATGACCGAGGCCGCGATTTTCGCCGATAAAATCGCCGTGGACGAAGAGACCGTCCGTTTAAGAAGTCACGTGGATCACCTTAAAAAAATGACGGAATCCTTAGAGCCTTCCGGCAGAAAGCTCGATTTTATCGTTCAGGAAATGAACCGCGAGGCGAACACGATAGGCTCTAAAGCGAACGACCTTAAAATAGCCGAAACTGTTATAGATATAAAATCGCTTATAGAAAAAATAAGAGAACAAATACAGAATATAGAATAATAAATCTCCTCTTCCTTTTTTATCTTACAAATGAAACTCATAAACATAGGCTTCGGCAATATGATTAACGCTTCCCGCGTTATAGCGATAGTAAGCCCCGAATCCGCCCCCGTTAAGCGCATGATTCAAGAGGCTAAAGAGAATAATATGCTCATAGACGCGACGCACGGCAGGAAAACGAGGGCCGTCCTTATAGCCGACAGCGACCATATAATCCTTTCTTATCTTCAAACTGAAAAGTTAGGCGAACGCTTTGAAATAAAAGAAGAAAAAAACGGGGAGGCTTCTTCCGATGTCTTGTGAAAATCCTCGGCTGATTGTAATTTCAGGTCCGTCCGGCAGCGGCAAAGACACTATAGTTTCGCGCCTTATCGAAAAAGACGATTCGTTCACAACGTCCGTGTCCGCCACCACAAGACTTCCCAGAGCTTGTGAAAAAGACGGAACGGATTATTACTTTATTTCTCGCGAAGAATTTTTAAAAAAAATCGAAAACGATGAATTTATAGAATATGCCGATTACGGCTCAAAATACTACGGCACTCTTAAAAGCGACGTTCGGGAAAAAATAAAAAGCGGCAAGACGGTGATTCTTGTAATAGAGATTACGGGAGCTTTAAACATCAAAAAATTATATCCCGATTCGTTGTCGGTTTTTATTATGCCGCCGTCAAGAGAGGCTCTCGAGGAGCGCCTTAGAAAAAGAGGAACCGACTCTGAAGAGGAAATTAAAACAAGACTTGATATAGCCGAGAACGAAATATCGGAGAGTGAAAAGTACGACCGCGTGGTCGTAAACGACGATCTTGACAGAACCGTCGAAGAGGTTTACAATATTATAAAATCGTATAAATGAAAAGGAGAATTTTTTAATGCTTAACGTTGATTTAAATAAACTTTTAAAAGACGGCATGAGCAGATATGAACTTGTAGTCGCCACCGCTAAAAGAGCGAGAATGATAGTGGACGACGCTGAAAAAAATCACGATATAATCATAGACAAGCCCGTAAGCATCGCCGTAAAAGAGCTTGAAGACGGCAAATGGGAGATTAAAAGATAATCTCTTTTTTCATGTCGTTAAAGGATTGATGCGCATATGGCTTTTGCCGGAGTCGCCGTCGACAACGTTTCTTACAGTATAGATAAACTTTATTATTACCTTATACCCGACGATATTGCCGATTCGGTAAGACCAGGGCATAGGGTTTTAGTAAATTTTGGAAAGGGTAAAAAAGAACGCGTCGGAATAGTTTTTGATGTTTGTGAAAATATCCCCGAAGACGTCAAAAAGAAAAAGACAAAAACCATATTGTCAGCCCTCGATAAAGAACCGGCGCTCTCTGAAGAGGCGCTTTCATTAGCGTCTTTTATGTCGGAAAGACTTTTTTGCACACTTTTTGAAGCTTCTAAAGTCATGTTTCCGGCGGGGTCGTTTTTAAAAATTTTAGAGTCATACGCCGCAAAAGACGATCATCCTGACGAAAGCCTTCTCTCAGGCGACGAACTCGCGATTTTTAATTACTTAAGAGAAAAGGGCGCGTTCGTGGAGAGCGACTCAATTTTAAGAAAATTCGGACTTGAAAGCGATTCCCCGATACTTAGAAATCTTACCGAAAAAAAATTTCTAATTAAAAACACCGACACGAAAAGGCGAGTAAACGACCCTACCGTAAAACTCGTAAGTTTATCGCCGTCGTTTCTCCAAGACGGCGCGTCGTTTAAAATTACAAAAAAGCAGGAAGCCGTAATAAATCTTTTATCTGAAATAGGCTCGGCCGTATCCAAGGAAATATCGTATTTTACCGGCGTTTCGCAGTCGGTAATCGAAACGCTTTTCAGGCGGGGCGTAGTGTGCTATGACGATGTTCCGACTCCAAAAATCCGTGAAAAAACCAAAGAAGAAAAAGATAAGTCGCCCATCGTATTAAACGAAGAACAGGAAAAAGCCTATAAAGAGCTTAAAAACATGGCTTACAGCGGAAAACCCTCCGCGTCTCTTCTTTTTGGCGTCACCGGCAGCGGCAAAACAAAAGTCTATATGAAACTTATAGACGATTTATCAAAAGACGGTAAAGGCGTTATTGTACTCGTCCCCGAAATATCGCTCACTCCGCAAATACTCGATATATTTTGCAAACGATACGGCGAAAAGGTGGCGGTTCTCCACAGCGCTCTTTCAATAGGAAAGCGTTACGACGAGTGGAATCGCGTAAAAAACGGAGAAGCCTCCATCGTAATAGGCACGAGAAGCGCGTCTTTCGCTCCCGTTAAAAACTTATCGCTTATGGTTATTGACGAAGAGCAGGAAAGCGCTTATAAATCCGAAATGAACCCTAAATACGACGCTCGCGACATAGCGAGATTCAGATGCTCTTACAATAACGCCCTTCTTATTTTATCGAGCGCGACTCCGTCCGTTGAAACGTTCGCGGGAGCGCAAAACGGCAGATACCGCTTAATAGAACTAAAAGAGCGGTACTCGAAATCAGGTCTTCCCGAAGTTTTAACGGTGGACGTTTCGCAAAATAAAAATATGGGAGGGTTTACCACTATCAGTAATCTTTTAAAAGACGAGATAGAAAAAAACCTTGAATTAAAACAACAGACGATTCTGCTTTTAAACAGAAGGGGTTACAACACTTTTATCGCCTGTTCAAAGTGCAAAACAGTCGTAACCTGCCCCAATTGCAGCATATCTCTTACTTACCATATAGCCAATAACCGTATGATGTGCCACTACTGCGGCTACTCTGAACCTGTTAAAACGGTCTGTCCTCAGTGCGGGAACGAAACCATAAGATTTTCAGGCTACGGCACTGAAAAAACCGAAAAAGAACTTATAAATATTTTTCCAAACGCTAAAATTTTGAGAATGGATTCCGACACGACGTACAAAAAAAATTCTTACGGCGAAAAATTAAAACGTTTTTCGCAAGGAGAATATGATATAATGCTCGGCACTCAAATGGTCGCCAAAGGGCTCGACTTCCCCAACGTCACGTTAGCGGGCGTTATATCTGTCGACAGTATGCTCTGGAATGACGATTACAAAAGCTCCGAACGGACGTTTGATTTATTAACTCAGGTCCTGGGGCGATCCGGCAGAGGCGGGAAAACGGGCAGAGCCGTTATACAAACTTTCTCGCCTGAAAATACAGTCATTACGTTAGCCGCGAATCAAGATTACAGACGCTTTTACGACAGCGAGATAAAAATACGAAAAGGCATGATTTACCCGCCATATTGTGATTTATGCGTAATATCGTTCGCGGGAATAGGCGAAATACAGGTAAAAAACGCGGCGACGGCGTTTTTTAACATAATTAAAAGAAAACTAAAAAACGATTACAAAGACGAAAAAGTTATAATATTGGGTCCCGCTCCGCCTAAAATCGCGAAATTAAACGGAAAAGACCGCGAGCGTATCATAGTGAAATGCAAAAACTCAAAAACTTTCAGAAAGATGGTTTCAGAAAGTTTAAAGGAGTTTTCAACAATGAACGTTTACAATAAAATATCGGTGGGCGCGGACATAAACCCTGAAAATATATTTTGACTACTTAAAAAGAAGGCGATTGGTATGGCTCTTCGCAAAATCAGAACGGAAGAAGATCCCATTTTAAGAAAAATAAGCAAACCCGTGGTTTCTTTTGACAACAAACTTAACACGCTCTTAGACGATATGAAAGAAACGCTTAAAAAAGCGGACGGAGTGGGGCTCGCCGCCGTGCAAGTCGGAATCTTAAGAAGAGTCGTCATAATCGATATAGGCGACGAACACGGTTTTATGGAACTTATTAACCCTGAAATAATAAAAAAAGAAGGGGAACAAAGAGAAAAGGAAGGATGCCTGTCTCTTCCCGAAAAAAGCGGCGTAACGTTAAGACCTATGAAAGTAAAGTTTAAAGCTCAAAATAGATCAGGCGAATACTATGAAGCGGAAGGAGAAGGACTTTTCGCTAGGTGCGTGTGCCACGAAATCGATCACCTTAACGGAAAACTTTTTATCGATAATTTAGCGCCCGGTGAAAGAGTAGTTTACGATTCATAAAAATCCGCGGGGGCGATAAAATGAAAATAATATTTATGGGGACGCCGGATTTTGCCGTACCGTGCCTTAAAAGGTTATATAACGAAAATTACGATATTGTACTGGTCGTAACTAAAGAGGACAAGCCTGTAGGAAGAAAACAAATTCTCACTCCATCCCCCGTAAAATCGGCGGCTTTAGATCTTGGACTTTTAGTCTACCAACCGTCCACTCTTAAAAGCAGCGAATGTTTAAACTACTTAAAGCAATTCGACGCGGATTTTATAATTACGGCGGCGTATGGGAAAATTCTCCCTAAAAGCGTTCTCGATTCGCCTAAGTACGGCTGCATTAACGTCCACGGCTCTCTTTTGCCTAGGTACAGAGGTTCGGCGCCTATCCAAAGGTGCGTATTGTCGGGCGATAAAGTCACAGGCGTTACAATTATGAAAATGAACGAGGGAGTAGATACGGGGGATATTCTCTTAGAAAAAGAGTATCCCGTAGGCGCAAACTCCACAAGCGGCGATATTTTTGACGCTCTTTCAAAATTAGCCCCGGACGCTCTCATCGAAGCCTTAAATAAAATTAAGGACGGAACGATTAAGCCTAAAAAACAAGACGAGGCGCTCGCTACGTTAGCTCCTATGATAAAAAAAGAAGAGGCGTTGATAGACTGGAACAAGTCGGCGTTTGAAATACACAATTTAATAAGGGGCATGAACCCTTGGCCTGTAGCGTTTTCTTATATAGAAGACAAAAAAGTAAAAATTTACTCCTCTGAACTTACCGGCGAAACCGCGAGTCTACCGCCGGGCAGCGTAATGACCGAAAAGGGCGCTTTAAACGTATCGGCGGGCGACGGAAAACTGTTAAAAATTTTGTCTCTTCAGCTTGAAGGGTCAAAAAGGCTCTTAGCGAAAGAGTTTCTTTTAGGTCATAAAATAGAAAAATTCAATAACTTTTAAAAGAAGGATATAATATGGGATACTATTTTAGAAGCACATGGCTTTACGTCCTGCTTGTCGTACCGGCGTTTATTATTTCTCTTATAGCGCAATTTAGAGTAAACGGCGCTTATAATAAAATGTCAAAAATCCCCAACTCAAGATCTTTAACGGGGGCGCAGGCGGCGGCGGCCGTTTTAAGGCATTACGGGATATTTAACGTGTCTATTGAGGTTACCGGCGGAAGACTTTCAGATCACTACGACCCAAAGGTAAACATAATAAGACTTTCAAGAGAAGTCTACTACGGCGCTAGTATAGCGTCCGTAGGTATCGCCTGCCATGAAGCGGGTCACGCGGCTCAGCACGCGCAAGGCTATATCCCCATAAAAATAAGAAACGCCATTATCCCGGTATGTAACATCGGTTCTTACGCAGGGTTGCCTTTAGCGGTTTTAGGATATTTTTTAGGCTTCCGACCGCTTATTATAGCGGGTCTCGCTCTTTACTCGGCGATAATGGTATTCCAACTAGTAACTCTTCCCGTGGAACTTAACGCTAGCAGCAGAGCCGTAAAGGTAATAGACGAAGAAGGTCTTTTAATCGACGACGATGAAATAAAAGACGCTAAAAAGATGCTAAGAGCCGCCGCTATGACATATGTCGCCTCGCTTACCATGACTATAGCGAACCTTTTAAGATTTATAATATTGTTTCTAGGCAGAGGAAACGGGAACGACAACTAAAAGAACTCTTATGGACAATCCAAGAAACATGGCCTGTTCTATTTTGACGTCAATCGAAAAGGACAAAAAATACTCCAATTCGCTACTTTTTGATATGGCCGAGAACGGCGATTTAAACGAGCGCGACAAAGCGCTTTCGCATATTATCGTAAAAACAGTCCTTGAAAGAAAAATTACTATCGACTACAACATATCGCTTTATTTAAAAAATCCCATAAACAAGCTTAAACCTGAAGTAATTGCAATTCTCAGAATCGGCGCGTGCGAAATATTGTTTCTAGATAAAATCCCAAATTCCGCGAGCGTCGACGAATGCGTCAAGCTCTCTAAAAAACGCGGTTTTTCATTCGCGTCGGGTCTTGTTAACGCCGTGCTAAGAAGAATATCGGAAAACGGACTTAAATTACCCGATAATTCCGACGAGAATTTTTATTTAAGCGTAAAATATTCAATACCTAAAATTTACGTTGAAAAATTTATATCGTATTACGGGAAAAACACAACCGAGTCTATACTCTCGCATTCCAATGAAAACAGCCCCATATACCTCAGAAAAAACACCTTAAAGGATTTTAACGTAAATAGCGACTTTCAAAAAATCCCTTTCCCGGACGGCTGTTATAAAGCCGAAAACAGAAACTTCCCCAAGTACGTAAAAGAAGGGCTTTTTCACGTGGAGGATATTTCCTCTCAGATCAGCGTCGGCGTTTTAGCTCCTAAAAAAGGCGACACGGTTCTCGACATATGCGCGTCCCCCGGCGGCAAAAGCGCGACGATAGCCGAAATAATGGAAAACGATGGACTTGTTATATCTTGCGATATTTACGAGAGAAAGCTTAAACTTATTGAAAATCTCGCTGATAATCTCGGCATAACGATAATTAAAACACGTTTAAGGAACGGCGCCGATAAAACCTCTCCTCTGCCGCCAGCCGACAAAGTCCTATGCGACGCGCCTTGCTCGGGCTTCGGCGTGATAGGAAAAAAGCCTGAAATTAAATATAAATCATACGACGAGATAAAAAATCTCCCCGGTTTACAGTATTCCATTTTAGAAAATTCAGCGCACTTCGTTAAAAAAGGCGGGGTTATTCTTTATTCCACTTGCACTTTATTGCCGTCTGAAAACATCGAAATCGCAAAAAAATTCCTTAATTTAAATAAAAATTTTAAGCCTGTTGAAATAGAGGGAGTAAAAGGTTTTAAAGATGGGGAAACAGTGACGATTCTCCCCCAAAGTTACGACTGCGACGGCTTTTTTATGGCGTTATTTAAAAGAATATTTTGATTTAAGGGATATTATTTTGGACAAAAAAGACATACTCTCTAAAACAGAAAACGAACTGCTTGAGGATATTTTAGGGCTTCATGAGAAACCTTTTAGAGCCGAGCAGATTTTTTCATGGCTTCACGATAAAAGAGTTTTGTCCTTTGACGAAATGACAAATATTCCAAAGGATTTAAGACAAAAACTAAATGACAATTTTGTCATTTTTGCTTTATCTATTGAAAAAAAACTCGTTTCGGAGTATGATGATACCGTAAAATACCTCTTTAAGACATTCGACGGCGAATTTATTGAATCCGTCGTTATGAGATATAAATACGGTTTTACGATTTGCGTGTCGACGCAAATAGGATGCCGCATGGGATGCAGGTTTTGCGCGTCCACATTAGAAGGCGTGGTTAGAAGTCTTCACCCTTCGGAAATATTGTCTCAAATATATTTAGCCGAAAAAGACTTGGGCGTAAGAATCTCCCGAACGGTTCTTATGGGGATGGGAGAGCCGCTTGATAATTTTGATAACGTCGTGCGCTTTATAGAACTTGTCACAAATGAACGCGGGCAGAATATGAGCGCAAGACATATTTCACTTTCAACGTGCGGAATAGTCTCTAAAATGTATGATCTTGCCGATATGAACCTTCAAATAACTCTGTCGGTATCGCTTCACGCGCCGGACGACGAAACAAGAAACAAGATTATGCCCGTAAACAAAAAATGGTCAGTCGACGAACTTTTAGAAGCCTCGAGATATTACGCGAATAAAACGGGAAGAAGAGTGTCGTTCGAATACGCGATGATAAAAAACGTAAACGACCGGGACGAGTCGGCCCGCCTTTTAGCAAGGAAACTTAAAAATATACTCTGCCATATAAATCTTATTCCCATAAACGAAGTAAAAGAAACACAGCTAAAAAGAAGCGACAGAGAGAGAATAGAATCGTTCTCGTCGATACTCCGAAAAAACGGCTACAGTGTCACTGTAAGAAGAAAATTAGGCTCCGATATTAACGCCTCATGCGGGCAACTTAGAAGAAAACGCGAAGGAAACGCGCTATAAGTTTAATGAGTTTTTGCCGAGCGAAGAGTAATTTTATTATTTAGTATTTTATTAAAATAAATAAAATCGTCTTTTAATCCTAGAAACGGTCTAGCCGTCAATTTAAGGCGCCGTTTTGCGCTTTGATTTTGCCGCGTTTTCGCGGCAGAATGGAGATTATTATGAAGATATCGGCAAAAACGGATATAGGTCAGGTTCGTGAAACGAATCAGGATTCCTACGAGACAGGAGCGCTTCCCGACGGGGGCGCGTGGGCGGTCGTGTGCGACGGTATGGGGGGTCACGCCGGAGGCAACGTGGCGAGCGGAATGGCCGCGTCGTCTATCGCCGGTCATATTAAAGAAAATTACCGCGAAGGTATGGGCGTGTCGTCCGTTAAATATATGCTTGAATCCGCTATATCGACCGCGAACGCAAAAATACTTGATAAGTCGTTAAGCGACAGAGAGCTTTACGGGATGGGAACGACGGTCGTCGCCGTCGTCGCGTCCGGCAACGAATGCGTAACAGCTCACGTCGGCGACAGCAGATGCTATCATATTTCCGGCGGAGAAATTAATCTTGTCACAAAAGATCATTCCCTCGTTCAGGAACTCCTTGATTCCGGCGTCATAACCGAAGAAGAGGCGGAACATCACCCAAGGAAAAATATTATCACAAGAGCGCTTGGCATTTCTGAAGAAGTAGCGGCTGATTTTTCGTTTCTCACACTAAAAAAGGACGATATATTGCTTCTTTGCACCGACGGTCTTTCAAATTGCGTTTCTAAAGAAGAGATTTTAAAATGTCTTTCCGACGCGAAAGATTTTAATTATTCCGACATTTTAGTAGAAACCGCGAATGAAAACGGAGGATATGACAACATCACGGCGGTAGCTCTTGTAGCTAATTGAAATCCTTCTTAAATTTAGGCTTTTTTCGGTTTCGGGCCTTTAAAACGGAGCGGTTTTTTCCGCTCATTTTTAAAAATAGCCCCGACGTTAAGTTGTTTTGAGGTCATAGATTATGGACAATTATATTGGAAGAGTGCTGGGCAACAGGTATGTCTTAAGAGAAGTAATAGGAATAGGCGGCATGGCGGTAGTTTATAAAGCCTATGATAACGTCGACAATAAGACCGTCGCGGTAAAAATACTCAAAGAAGAATATATAGCTAACGACGAATTCAGAAAAAGATTCAGAAACGAATCAAAAGCCGTCGCCATGCTCTCGCACTCTAACATTGTTAAAGTTTACGACGTAAGTTTTGGCGAAAAACTTCAATATATCGTAATGGAGTACATTGACGGCGTTACGCTAAAACAATATATCGAGAAGAACAGCCCTCTTTCCTGGCTTGAGGCCGTAAATTTCACTTCTCAAATATTAAAAGCTTTAGAGCACGCGCACGAAAAAGGTGTTATTCACAGGGATATAAAACCTCAGAATATAATGCTCCTCAAAGACAATAAAACCATCAAAGTCACTGATTTCGGCATAGCGAGATTTAACGGAAAAGAAACGATAGCCGACGGCGCTTTGGGTTCCGTTCATTACGTAAGCCCTGAACAAGCAAGCGGCATGGTAGTCGACAACAGAACCGATATTTACTCCGCAGGCGTTGTCCTCTATGAAATGCTAACGGGTCAGCTGCCTTTTCAGTCCGACAGCGCCGTGTCGGTAGCTCTTATGCAACTTCAAAAAGACGCTCCACTCCCGAGAAGCATAAACCCCTCCATTCCCATAGGCATTGAGCAAATAACGATGCACGCTATGCAGAAGTCGCCCAACAGAAGATACCGGTCGGCGTCCGAGATGCTTATGGACATTGAGGAGTTTAAAAGAAATCCCAACACAAGGTTTAACTATTACGATATAAACTCGACAGAAAACGATTACAGACCGACTGGCAAACGTTACGCGTCGGGCTCTCCCGTCGGGAGCGATAATAATACGGGCTACGCGGGCGCTACGGTAATAACCAAAGAGTCTGACGAATTCGATTATGAAGACGAGGAACTCGCCAAAAAGAACTACACTCTACCGATTCTCATCACGTTAATTTTTGTTTTTATTGTAATTATAATAGGCGTGGCGTGGTATTTCTTTACAAACACAGATGAGGTTACCGTGCCGGATTTTGTGGGGAAACACATAGAAGATATACGCGACGACGACGAATATAAATATTTTTTCGACCACGGTCTTATAGAAGAAAATCTCGTTTACACCACTGAGTACGACGAGGGGTACATATTTTATCAAAGCGAAGAAAAGGGGAAGAAGCTCCAGATTTCAAGCACAACTTCTTCTATAATTAAGCTTAATATCGCCTACACGAGCGAGTCAATGCAAATTCCCGAAATCGATAAGAACACAAAATTGCAGGAAGCGAGGAGCATTCTCCAAAAACTTGGATTCAACATCGAGACGGAAGGCGTAGTCGATACTTCCGTCCCCATAAGCACGGTTTTAAGACTCGACCCGCCGTCCGGGAAGAGCGTCGCTTACGGCTCTACAGTCACTATATATTACGCTATCGACGACGAGGGTAAAGTAGCCGTCCCCGACGTAGTGGGAGAAAAACTCTCGGTCGCTAAAGCCGAACTCGAAGAATTGGGCATTGCGGTAAACGTAAAATATGAAGACGCTCCGGCAAATAAGGCGGGGATAGTAATAGAACAATCGATTGAAGCCGACTCGACCGTCATCGCGGCGGATACCGAAATCACAATAGTGGTAGGCGCGTCAACGACAAAAACCGCTTATGTGAGCATCACGCTGCCGAATCTCTCAAACGCCGTAAACGAAGACGACGCCTACGAGTCGATATATGTTTATGTGGGAGGATCTCTCTATAAGACGTACAGCAGCGTATACTTAAACGGCTCTTCGCAATCCGTGGAGTTGGGCGGCTCCGGAAGGACTGATTTTAAGATTTACATAGGCAGTCAGACCGTATGCACGGGAAGCGTCGATTTTTCCGGCGGCTCCCCTTCCATAACAAGCAAACAGACTTCATCATATAGTTACAGCGGAGAGACGAAGCCTGCCGAAACAACCGCTCCGCCTACGACGGAACCGCCTACGACGGAAGCCCCCACCACCGCCGCGCAGCTTGTTTCAATACCGTCTTACAGCGGGAAGTTATACTCCGACTACTTTAACGATCTTTTGTATTTGGGATTTGAGAACGCGAGAGCCGTCGATATGGCGTCGTCTACAGTCCCGGAAGGGTATGTTATAAGCGTATCGGCTGAAAAGTCATCGTATTATACCCCCGAGGAAGCGAAAACAGCTGAAATTACCGTTTACGTAAGCTCCGGCCCTAACGACGAATAATATGCTTATAGAAAACTGCGTTATAATTAAATCTACCGCCGGATTCTACTACGTGAAAGAGCCGTCCGGCGTCGTCACGCAGTGTCGCGCGAGAGGACTGTTTAGAAAACTGAAAATAACGCCTCTCGTCGGGGACGTCGTCAGTATCGAAAAAACTAACGACTCCGGCGCGGTAGTAAGCATAAACCCGAGAAGGAACTCGCTGTCGCGCCCTAACGTCGCCAATATAGACAAGCTTGTTATTCTCTCCTCCGTAAAAGAGCCCGCTCCCAACCTCTATATAATAGACAAAATGACCGCCGAGGCCGTATACAATAAAATTGAACCCGTCGTAGTTTTCAGTAAAGCCGATCTTTCCGACGCTTCTCATTACGTTGACATTTACAAAAAAGCCCGCATAAAGTCGTTTTCAACGTCGTGCGTAACGGGAGAAGGCATAGAAGAACTTAAGAAAGTATTAAGGGGATGTTCTTCCGCTTTAACAGGCAACACGGGGGTTGGGAAGTCGTCCGTTTTAAATAAACTCTCACCCGGGCTTTCTCTTCCCGTAAACGATATAAGCGATAAATTGGGAAGAGGGAAACACACTACGAGAACGGTGGAGCTCTACGGTATATCAGGCGGACTTGTAGCGGACACGCCGGGGTTTTCATCGCTTGATTTTGAAAACAGTAAAATTTTAAAAGAAGATCTAGAATTTTGCTTTCCCGAATTTTCGCCGTACATCGGGAAATGTAAATTCGTTTCATGCGCCCATGTAGGAGAAAAAGGCTGCGCCGTGTCGGAAGCCTCTGAAAACGGCGATATATCGGAAACCCGCCTTAAAAGCTACAGGATGATGTACGACGAAGTAAAAGATCATAAAGAATGGGAAAATAATACCCCAAAAGCGTAAGCTCTTGGGGATTTAAACTGTTTTATACAAAAAGTATCCTAAACTAAAAATCGGCGTCGCCGCCGATTTTAGTATGCGCCGACTAAATATCAGCGAACGTCGTTTTTCGAACGAATTTCGGCGACAAGCGCTTTGATTCTGTCTACGATACCTAAAATAAAATCAACAATTTTCTGAATAAGTTCTGCCATGATACAAGTTCTCCATTTCTATTTTTTTTTGATCTGAGGTTTAACTCTATTGTCATTGTATCAGACAAGAATCGCTTTTTCAAGCGTTTTTATTTAAAGTTAAATAAGTTTTTTTATATTCACAACATTTTTAACAAGATTCTATTTAAAAGCAAAATACAGGTAATTAAGTTTTAAAAGAAATTACAAACTGTCGTTCCAATCGTAATTTCTCAACTCTCCTTTTGACTTTAAACGGGGAAAATCCCATTGTCTTAAAACCTCATAAACGCCTATCGCTACTGAATTTGAAAGATTTAAACTTCTCGCGTCGCTTATCATAGGTATCCTTACCGTTCTGTCATGGTTTTTAAAAAGCAGGTCCTCGGGAAGACCGCGAGTTTCCTTTCCGAAAACAAGGTAGCATTTATCGGGGTAAGTTATATCGGTATACACTTTATCGGCTTTGGTCGAAAAGTAATAAAACTCCCCTCCGGCGTTTTTATAAAAGAAATCGTCAAGATTTTCGTAATATGTGACGTCGAGCAGATTCCAGTAATCAAGCCCGGCTCTTTTTAATTTTTTGTCGTCTATTTTGAAGCCCATAGGTTCGACAAGGTGAAGTCTAGCTCCCGTGGCGGCGCACGTTCTCGCGATATTTCCCGTGTTCTGCGGTATTTCCGGCTCTATAAGCGCTATGTTAAGCTGCATAAATTCCTCGCAAATTTAGTTTTTTAATAAATTCAAACTCCTGATATAGTCCGGGATGCACTTTTCAAAATTAAGTCCGAAACGGGAATCCCCGCCCTCTTTTACGGTGCGTTCTATTGAGTTTACCGTAAATTCCGACGCTTTTTCACAAGATTTATCTATAGAAAACCCATTTAAAACAGCGCCTAAAAGAGAGGACGCGAAAAGATCCCCGGCCGAATGAAACGTTCCGTCCATGCGCGGTCTTAACGAAAGAGAAAACTCGTCTTTTCGGGCGTTATATGCGCACGACCCGAGGAAATTTTTCTTATTTTTGTCGCTTGTTTCGTTTTTAAAAATTTTAGAGGGCTCTATCTCGACGCCGGTAATCACGATATCTTTTACCCTAAAACGATTTGAAAGCTTTTTTGCCGTCTTGTAAACAAAATTTACGCTGTAGGGCGGCCTTTTGTAGTCCTCGTCAAGTAAGAAAAAACACTCCGTAACGTTGGGAACTATAATATCCGCTTTAAGGCAAAGCTTTTTCATGTAACTTACAAAGCTGTCGTTAAACGTCGCGTAAAGCTTGCCGCCGTCCGCCATAGCCGGGTCGCATAAATAAATGGAGTTTTCTTTTGAAAATTCGTCGACAAAATTAAGAACCGTTTCCACTTGATTTTCCGAGCCGAGAAAGCCGGAATACACGGCGTCAAATTTCAATCCCAAAGTTTTCCAGTGATTTATAATAGCGTTCATATCGCCGGTAAGGTCGCGGTAAAAATAACCTCTGAGACCGCCGGTCTGGGTCGATAAAATAGCCGTGGGCAAGGCGGAGCATGATACTCCCGCCGCCGATAAAACAGGCAAAGCGGCCGTTAAAGAACATTTCCCTATCCCGGATAAATCGTGTATCGCCGCCGCCGTTGTTTGTCTTTTCATAATACCACCCGCATAATTTTATCATAAGCGTTACATAAAATCAATATTCAATATTCCCCTCAAGCATATTCAGTAGATTTAATACTTTAATTCTAACAAATAATCTGCGATATTATTAAAAAGATTTATTCATTTTTCCGTTTTTTATATTGTATTTTTTTTCATAATGTGTTAAAATCAGTGTAACAATTTAAAACGGGGTGGTAATATGGCCAAAATAAACGACGTCAAGCTGCTTCATAAGATATTCGGCACCAAACCCGGGGAAGGTCTTCAGCCAAAAGAGGCCTTGTCGTATGGTATCGCCGGATTCGGTCAAAATTTCATTTGCACTATCATCAGTTCCTATCTTACCGTGTTTATGACGGAGGCTTTGCTTTTCGGCTCGGAAGACTTTAAAATCGGCGCGCTTTCAGGCAGTATGTCCGTCGCGTTCCTTATGCTCGGAGTTAGAGTTTTCGACGCTCTAAACGACCCTATAATGGGTTCTATCGTCGACAAGACGCGTACAAAATGGGGCAAATGCCGCCCTTATTTAAAATGGACGGCGATCCCTATAGGAATCGTTACTATCCTTTGTTTTTTGCCCGTCTATAAAGCCGGGTCGACCGCGTCTTTTATAGGCGTCGCGTGCACTTACCTCGTATGGTCGGTAGTATATACCATTTGCGACGTGCCTTACTGGGGTCTTTCGACTTGCATGACTAACGACACCGAAGTAAGAGCTAATATGCTTACTATCGTAAGGCTTCTTTGTACTTTAGGCGGCGGAATCGTCACCGTTTTCGTCCCTATTATCACGTCCACCGTCACCGGGAAATATAAACTTGACAACGGACAAGTAGACCCTCAATATATTATGGAAAACGCGAACACGCTCAAATGGACATATTTTATTTGCGCCGTCGTTCTCGTCGTCATCGCTATGCCTTTGTTCTATATAGGCTTTAAAAACACAAAAGAACGCTTTACAGCATCGGACGCCCCCCCCTCGCTCGGTCATAATTTAAAATTACTCTTTAAAAATAAAGAATTGCTTTTGGTTGTTCTCTCCGGTATCTTAGGCGGAGCGAGATCGGTGTACACTTACACAGGCGGTCTGTATTTCGCAAAATACGTCTTAGACAACGAGGGCTTTTATTCGATTATGACTATTTTAGTAGTCCCGGGCGGACTTGTAGCGTCGTTGTTAGTGCCTTGGATGTCTAAGAAATTTACTAAAAAATGGTCCTATATATTCATCCACCTCTTTGGCGCCGCCGTTATGTTCGTCATGTACTTTGTAGGATACGACGCTCCATGGAAACTTGCCGTTTGCGCTGTAGGGCTTTTGCTTTTGGGTCTTCCTCAAGGCGTAAACAATATCGTCACGTACGCTATGATCGGCGACACTGTCGATTACCTTGAATGGAAAACCGGTGAGCGCGGCGAAGGAATTTGTTTCGCCATGCAAACTTTTATCAACAAAATAGGTATGGCGGTTGGCGCGTTCGTAGGAGTTTTAGCTTACTATGTAGCCGATATTAACCCCACGGCGGCGGACGGCGTTTATATCAGCGCCGCAGGTAAAACCACTCTTTGGAATATGCTTATTTTAACGGGCGCTCTCAGTATGTTTTTAACTTGCGTGCCTATGTTCTTCTACAGCATAACCGAAAAGAAACAAAAGAAAATGGTAGAAGAAATAGCCCAAAGAAAAGCTAAATAACCCAAAATTATAATTTTAGCGGCGATGGAATTTCGCCGCTATTTTATTTAAGTATTTTAGAAAGAAACCGTCCCGTGTAGCTTTCCGGGCAAAGCGCCACTTCTTCGGGAGAACCCTTGCATACAACCTTCCCGCCTTCGTCGCCGCCTTCGGGACCTAAATCGATTATGTAATCGGCGCATTTTATCACGTCTAAGTTGTGTTCTATTACAAGAACCGTGTTTCCGCTTTCCACAAGTTTTTGGATTATTCCTATAAGCCTGTGAACGTCAGCCGTATGAAGTCCCGTCGTAGGCTCGTCTAAAATGTAAATCGTTCTGCCTGTAGGTCTTCTTGAAAGTTCCGTAGCGAGCTTTACTCTTTGCGCCTCCCCGCCTGAGAGGGTAGTGGAACTTTGCCCGATTTTAACGTATCCTAAACCTACGTCGTAAAGCGTTTGAAGTTTTCTTTTGATTTTAGGCATACTGTCAAAAAAGTTTAATCCCTCTTCGACCGTCATTTCCAATACGTCGTAAATATTTTTGCCTTTATACTTTACGTCGAGCGTTTCCCTGTTGTATCTTTTTCCTTCGCACACCTCGCACGGGACGTAAACGTCCGAAAGAAAGTGCATTTCTATTTTTACTATGCCGTCGCCTTGACACGCTTCGCATCTGCCGCCCGGAATATTAAACGAAAACCTGCCCTGCGAGTATCCTCTTATTTTAGCGTCCTTAGTTCCCGCGAAAAGCTCTCTTATATCCGTAAAAACGCCCGTGTAAGTGGCGGGATTCGAGCGGGGCGTCCTGCCTATAGGCGACTGGTCTATATTTATAACCTTGTCTAAATACTCTATTCCTAAAATTTCCTTATGTTTTCCGGGGAATTTTTTAGCTCCGTTTAATTCGGACGCCAATTTTTTATATACAATCTCGTTTACAAGAGAGGATTTACCCGATCCCGAAACGCCGGTTACGCAAACGAAACATCCGAGGGGGATTTCCACGTCGATATTTTTAAGGTTATTTTCGGAAGCGCCGATAATTTTAAGAAAGCTGCCGTTCCCTTTTAAACGTTTTTCCGGTATCGGAATACTTCTTTTTCCGCTTAAATACTGACCCGTTATTGATTTTTTACATTTCTTAATTTTTTCAACGTCGCCCGCGCATACGACTTCCCCGCCGTGCACGCCCGCTCCGGGACCTATATCGACGATATAATCGGCGGCGTACATGGTTTCCTCGTCGTGTTCGACCACAATAAGGGTGTTGCCAAGATCCCTTAAATGTTTTAAAGTGTCAAGGAGTTTCGCATTATCGCGCTGATGAAGACCGATACTCGGCTCGTCGAGAATGTAAAGAACGCCCATAAGCGAAGAGCCTATTTGCGTGGCTAGCCTTATCCTCTGACTTTCCCCGCCCGATAACGTTCCCGCGGAGCGCGACAATGTTAAATAATCTAAGCCTACCGAACACAAAAATTCGAGCCTGTTTTTAATTTCTTTTAGTATTTGGTCGGCTATAGTCATATCGCGTTCTGAAAGTTTAAGGTTGTCAATAAATCTGAGTTCCTCTTTTACCGACATATTGACAAACTCGTCTATATTTTTACCCCCTACGGTTACGGCGAGAACTTCTTTTTTAAGCCTCGCTCCGCCGCAGTCGGGGCATTTATGTTCCGTCATAAACTGCTCTATCTCGGCTCTCGCCCAGTCGGAAGACGTTTCTTTATAGCGTCTTTCAAGGTTGTTGACTATGCCCTCAAAGTCCGAATAATAAACGCCTCCCCCGTATGGCGAAGCTCTGTGAAGAGTAAGTTTTTCGCCTTTCGTGCCATACATGATAGCGTCCAACGCCTTTTTGGATAAATTTTTAACGGGTTCTCTTAAACTGAAATTGTATTTTTCAGAGAGAGCGTCAAAATACATTCTCGCTATACTGGAAAAGTCGGATTTCGACCACCCGGGGGCTTTTATCGCTCCCTCTTCTATGGATTTTCTTTTATCGGGAATTATAAGGTCGGGGTCGACTTCCATAAAAAAGCTAAGTCCCGTGCAAGTGGGGCAAGCTCCAAACGGACTGTTAAACGAAAACATTCTTGGCGAAAGCTCGTCGATGCTCACTCCGTGTTCGGGACACGCGTAATTTTGCGAAAAAAGCGTTTCCTCGTTTTCAGTCGCTATAAGAACAGTCCCGCCCGATAATTTCGACGAAAGCTCTATAGCGTCCGCGAGCCTTGATCTTATCGAGTTTTTTATTATAAGTCTGTCGACAACGACTTCTATGGTGTGTTTAATATTTTTTTCAAGGGAGATATTTTCAGATAAATCGTAAATTATTCCATCAACGCGAACTCTTACGTAACCTGATTTTCTCGCCGAGTCGAGTTCTTTTTGACGCGTACCTTTTTTAGCTTTTACTATGGGCGCCATAACTTGGATTTTAGAGCCTTCGGGGAGCTTCATTACGCTATCTACAATTTGATCTACCGTCTGCTGCCTTATTTCTCTTCCGCACACAGGGCAGTGAGGAACTCCGACTCTCGCGTATAACAGCCTTAAATAATCGTATATTTCGGTGACGGTGCCTACGGTGGAGCGGGGATTTTTCGACGTTGTTTTTTGGTCTATGGAAATGGCGGGCGACAAGCCATCGATGCTGTCGACGTTAGGTTTATCCATCTGACCTAAAAACATTCTGGCGTATGACGAAAGCGACTCGACATAACGCCTTTGACCCTCGGCGTAAATCGTGTCGAAAGCCAAAGATGACTTGCCCGAGCCTGAAAGCCCCGTGAAAACGACTAATTTATTTCTCGGTATCTCGACGTTTATATTTTTAAGGTTATGTTCTTTTGCTCCCTTAATTATAATCTTTTTTTGCATTACTTATTTTCCTTGAGTTTCGCTATTTTATCCCTTAAATAAGCCGCGTGTTCAAATTCGAGAATTTTAGCGGCGGCTTTCATTTCTTTGGTAAGTTTTTCAATAAGCTCTTGTTTCTCTTTTTTAGAGAGTTTTTTGCCCGTCTTCTTATCAACTTCGGTCTTTGTGCTGATTTCAATAACGTCGCGGACGGGTTTGACTATTGTTTTTGGCGTGATCCCGTGTTCTTCATTGTATTTTATTTGTTTATTTCTGCGCCTTTCGGTTTCTCTTATGGCGGCTTCCATTGAGGGCGTTACGGTATCGGCGTACATTATAACTTTTCCGTTAGCGTTTCTCGCGGCGCGTCCTATCGTCTGGATAAGCGATCTTTCGGATCTTAAAAAGCCCTCTTTATCTGCGTCCAAAATTGCCACAAGCGACACTTCGGGTATGTCTAGCCCTTCTCTTAAGAGGTTTATTCCCACTAATACGTCATACTCCCCAAGCCTTAAATCCCTGATTATCTCCATTCTCTCGATTGTGTCTATATCGTAGTGCATATAACGCGTCTTTATTCCAAAATCAAGCAAGTAATCCGTAAGACTTTCAGCCATTTTTTTTGTAAGAGTGGTGACGAGGACGCGCTCTTTTCTCGCGGAACGCGTATTGATTTCGGAAATTAAGTCTTCAATCTGTCCCTCTACCGGTCGCACCGATATTTCGGGGTCTAAAAGCCCCGTGGGTCTTATAACCTGCTCGGCGATTTTTCCGCTTTTCTCTTTTTCGAGGTCGCCGGGGGTCGCGCTCACAAATATTTTTTGCCCGACTTTTTTATAAAACTCGTCGAACGTAAGCGGTCTGTTGTCGAACGCCGAAGGAAGCCTAAAACCGTATTTTACAAGGGCTTCTTTTCTCGATCTGTCGCCGCCGTACATACCCCTCGCTTGAGGGAGAGTTACATGCGACTCGTCCACAAAAAGAAGAAAATCGTCCGGAAAATAATCGAGAAGAGTGAAGGGAGGCGAACCGGGCGCCCTGCCGGACATTACGCGGGAATAGTTTTCTATTCCTTTGCAAAAGCCCGTTTCCCTTAACATTTCTATATCGTATTCGGTTCTCTCCTTAATCCTCTGAGCCTCTATTAACTTGCCGCGAGATTCAAAATATTTAACTCTTTCAGTCATTTCATCGTAAATTTCGCTAATAGCCGCTTCCATTTTTTCTTTGCTTACGACGTAATGCGACGCCGGAAATATCGCGACGTGCGAAACCGTGTTGTTGATGTTACCCGTAACGGGGTTAAATTCGCAAATTCTATCTATCTCGTCGCCGAAAAACTCAATTCTTAAGGCGTATTCGGACGTGTAAACGGGGAAAATCTCAACCGTGTCGCCTCTTACTCTAAATTTATTCCTTGTAAAATTTATATCGTTCCTCTCGTATTGAAGGTCCACAAGCTTTTTAATAAGGTCGTCGCGGCTTTTCTCCATTCCCTGTCTTAAAGAAATAACCATACTTCTGTAATCTATGGGGTCGCCCAACGAGTAAATACAAGAAACGCTCGACACTATTATAACGTCGCGCCTTTCGGATAGCGCCGAAGTCGCCGAGTGGCGAAGGCGGTCTATCTCGTCGTTTACGTCAGAGTCTTTTTCGATATATGTGTCGGTGGTAGGGATATAAGCTTCCGGCTGATAATAATCGTAATAACTTACAAAGTACTCCACGGCGTTATCGGGGAAAAACTCTTTAAACTCGGAACAAAGCTGAGCCGCGAGCGTCTTATTGTGCGCTAAAACAAGCGTGGGTCTGTTTACTCTCGCGATCACGTTTGCCATTGTAAAAGTCTTGCCTGAACCCGTAACGCCCAGAAGCGTTTGCTCCGAAAGTCCGTCTTCCACGCCTTTCACAAGCTCATCGATAGCCTCCGGCTGATCCCCGGTTGGTTTATAAGGCGACACAAGTTTAAAATGATCCATAAAAACTCCAAAATCATATAATACCCGCCTTATTGTATCACATTTTTAAAGTAAATTAAAGAGGATGAGCGCGTTTTTAGAGAAATTTAGCTTGACACTTTACTGAATATCAGGTAAAATAAAATAGGTATATGGTGATGTTTATGAGAAACGCCGTCTTATCCATAATCGGCGGAGGAGCTTCCGGTATGTCGGCCGCTATAGAGGCGGCGAAACGCGCTAAATACGGCGGCTGCCCTGAAATCGTAATTTTTGAGCGTCTTCAAAGAGTCGGCAAGAAAATCTTATCAACCGGGAACGGAAGATGCAACCTTCTTAACGAAAACCTTGACTTTAATAAATATCACGGCGATAAACTTCTCCTTAAAAATGTTTTTAACGAGTACCCATTAGAAAGCGATATTGAATTTTTTAAAGACGCGGGGCTTTACACAAGAACTCTCGACGGCGGAAGGATTTACCCTTTAAGCCTTCAAGCGCAGTCTGTACTCGACTCTTTAAGGTTTGAGCTTGAGAAGTATAAAATAAAAGTTGTTCTGAATGAAAAAATCACGAAAATTAAAAAGTCTCGCGATAAGTTTATTTTAAACGATGAATATTATTCGGACGCGGTGATAGCGGCGGGCGGCGGAGCGTCTTCTCCCTTTTTAGGCTCCGACGGCTCGTGCTTCGACCTTTTATCACAAATGGGGATTAAAATCAGCGCCGCTTATCCTTCTCTTACGGGGATAATATTTAAAAATAAAGACAAGTCTCTCAAAGGCGCGCGCTCGGAAGGCAAAATTTCCGTTTTGGAAAACGACAAAATTGTCGTAAGCTCTAAAGGCGAACTTCAGTATACCGATTACGGCGTTTCGGGGATACCGGCTATGGAGTGTTCCGGAACAGCCGCGAAACTCTTAAACGAAAGCAATAATAAAATTTGCGTAAAAATCGATTCTCTGCCGGAATTTTCCGCTAATGAGATAATATCATATATAGAAAATAGAAAGTCAAGTAACCCCGATTTATTATGCGAAAATTTATTGTCGGGAATTGTGCCTAAAAAATTAGGACTTTCTAAACTAAAAGCGTCGTCAATAAATTTAAACGCGCCTTTGTCGTCTGTTACGAAAAATCAAATTTTAACTCTTTCGCGAAAGATAAAAGACGAAACGTTTTTAATTTCCGGCGTTTTAGGGTTTAACAATTCGCAAGTTACAAAAGGCGGCGCTTCGACTGACGAATTTAATAATAAAACTCTCGAATCCCTTAAGGTAAAGGGGCTTTTCGCGTCGGGAGAAGTTCTCGACGTAGACGCTCTTTGCGGAGGGTTTAATCTTATGTGGGCGTGGAGTTCGGGAAGATGCGCCGGAAAACACGCTTTAGAATATTTAGAAAACCTTTAAAATGTTAAGAATTAACGAGATTTCACTTAATTTAGGAGAGCCTTTAGATCGTCTTAAAAAAGAGGCGGCAAACATTTTAAACGCGTCTCCTTCCGATTTTTTATCGTTTGAAATATCGAGAGAATCAATAGACTCACGCAAAAAGAACAACATTAAAGCAGTCTACAGCGTGGACGTGGAACTTGAGAGCGGCGAAAAAGAAAAAGCCTTAAATTATCCCGACAATAAAGTAGTCTACAAAGAGCGATACCAATATAAAATCCCTCCCGTCAAAAGGACTTCTCAATTAAGACCCGTCGTCGCGGGGTTTGGTCCTTCGGGTATGTTCGCGGGACTTCTGCTCGCTAAAAGCGGTCTTAGACCGATTATTTTTGAAAGAGGAGCGGACGTAGACGAAAGACAAATTCATGTTGATAATTTTTGGGAAAAAAGAACGCTCGACACGGAATCTAACGTCCAATTTGGCGAAGGCGGAGCGGGAACATTTTCAGACGGAAAGTTGACGACCGGAATTAAAGACGAGAGAATAAGAGAAGTTTTAAATCAGTTGGTCTCTCATGGCGCGCCGCCTGAAATTCTTTATTCGGCGAGACCTCATATCGGCACCGACAGGCTTTCATCCGTCGTGAAAAACATTAGAGAAGAAATAATTTCCTACGGCGGGGAAATTAGATTTAATACTAAGCTTACCGATATTATAGCGCCCAATAACTTTATACACGGAGTGACATATAAAGAAAAAGGCGGGGCGGAACGCGACCTTGAAACGGATTGCCTAATACTTTCAATAGGTCATTCCGCTCGCGACACGGTAAAAACGCTTTACGACAGAGGCGTTAAAATGGAACAAAAGGCGTTCTCCGTCGGGACGAGAATCGAACACCCTCAAGAATATATAAATAAAATCCAATACGGGAAATTTTATAAAGACAAGCGTCTCCCCGCCGCCGATTATAAGCTCTCCAACCATCCGCTTCACGGAAGAGGCGGCTATACTTTTTGCATGTGTCCGGGCGGACGCGTGATAACGGCTTCATCCGAAGAAGGCATGATGGTCACAAACGGCATGAGTCAATACAAAAGAGACGGCGAAAATGCCAATTCCGCGATATTAGCGGGAGTCGCCCCCTTAAATTTCCCAAGTAATCACCCTTTAGCGGGAATAGAATTTCAAAGAGAAATTGAGCGCTTGGGGTTTTTGGCGGGAGGACAAGATTACACGGCGCCGGCGCAGCTTTTAGGCGATTTTATTAAGGACGCGTCTTCAAAAAAGAAAGGCTCTGTAAACCCTTCTTCCACTACGGGCGTCACGTTTACCGACATTAAAAAAGTCCTGCCGCGGTTTATTTTAGACACGATAAAAGACGCGGTTTTCGCTTTCGATAAAAAGATGAACGGCTTTATGCTATATGACGCCGTTCTTACGTTTCCGGAAAGCAGAAGCTCTTCTCCCGTCAGGATTTTGCGCGACGAGTTTTTTCAGACTAATATCAGGGGCGTTTACCCGTCCGGCGAAGGCGCGGGTTACGCGGGTGGGATAGTTTCCGCGGCGGTCGACGGAATTAAATGCGCTGAAGCCGTTTTAAACGACGAAACGTAAAGATTTCTAATATATATTAAGCAAATTTTAAATAAAGTAAAAGTATTCTTAATGAAACGGGACTTTGTTCCGTTTTCGCTAAAATGTAAATTTAAATGGTGGTGTTTTGATGGGGTTTTATAATCATCTCTGCCCGGGATGTATGAACGAAACAGGAGACGCCGACGTGTGTCCTTATTGCGGATTCGACTTAAGTTCGTTGCAAGTTTCGCCTTATCTCAGTTACGGCGCCGTCGTCGCGGGGAAATACGTGGTAGGCGAAGTCCTTGAACAGAACAGCGAAGGCGTTACATATTTAGGTCTTGACACGATTACTAACAACCGCGTGAGGATTCGCGAATTCCTGCCTGAGAGTTTTATATGGCGCGACGCTTCTGAAACGACCGTTACGGTAGTTTCAGAAAAAGCTCCTCTCTTTAAAAAACTTCTCAATAAATTTCTTGATATGTGGCATAGTCTTATGAGGATTAAAACTCTTGATTCTATGATTACCGTTCTCGACGTTTTTGAGGCTAACAACACCGGGTACGCGATAGCCGAGGCGGACGGCAGCAAGACACTTTCAGAATACTTAGAAGAAAACGGCGGCGTTCTCCCCTGGGATAAGATCGCCGATACGCTCCTTCCCGTACTCGACTCTTTAGAATCGGTAAACGAAATGGGCATAGTTCACGGCGCTCTTTCCCCCGATACGCTTTTTTTGTGCGGCGACGGTAAGTTTAAGGCCTGGGGATGGTCTATCGACGAGTGCAGAAAAGTCGATAAATCAATATCAGCCGATATTAGATCAGGCTATGCCGCGATAGAACAGTACGGAAACGCTTTAAGTCTTTCAAAGTCAACCGACGTTTACGGCTTCGTATCCGTTCTTTATAAGTGCGTTACGGGTTCCGCTCCCATTGACGCCGATATAAGGGCGAAAGAAGACGCTTTATCTATTCCGGCCGATTACGCGAGAGAATTGCCCGATTACGTTTTAGCGGCGTTTATAGGCGCTCTTCAAGTTATGCCCGAAGACAGAACGCCCGATATAAAATCCTTAAAAACGTCGTTTACCAAAGAAGCTTACGAAAAACAAAAACAAAAAGCCGAGCAGCTCGTCAACATGTCGCTTATCGACCCTTTAAGCGATATTAGTCCCGCCGACCAAAAACCTGAAAGATCAAAGGAACCTGTCGTCGTAAACAGTTCTCCTTATATGCCCGTCATCAAAAAAGAAATAAATCCGGTGCAAAAAACTTCCACCGCGTCGACTATTATCCTCGCTATCAGCATAATTTTTGTGATGGTGATATTTTTTATATGCTTGCTCTTAACGGGCGTAATATCGTTTAACACGGGCGGAAGCGGCGCTCAGACGAGCGTCGTAAAAATGCCGGACTTTATAAACTACTCAAAAGACGACCCGTTTATTTCGCAGGCGGCTGACGCTTACGGTCTTCAGATCACTCTTTCCCCCGCGTCGTCCGACAAATACGCCGAGGGAGTCATATTCGAGCAGGATATAGCCCCCGGAACGGAAATCGCGAAAGGCTCCGCTTTAAAACTTACTTACAGTAAGGGCGCGTCAACAGTCACTCTCCCCTCTTTTACCGGCGTTCCGTTTACTGAAACTGTTTACTACCTGGGAAAACTCAATTTATCGTACAATATAGTTGAAAAAGAAAACGACGGATCAAATACCGCAGGAACTGTCGCCACAATGACCCCCGCGGCGGGTTCGGTCGTATTCGAGGGAACTGAAATCACAATAGAAATATGGGGAGATCCTCCCGCCGCGCAGAACGGTAACCAACAATCCACTACAGCGCCTTCGGGAAACGGAGATATTACGGGACCTAACACAGGAAGCCAGGTAACTTCGTCGTCTTCAATACTCGATAGCATTTTCGGAAGATTAAGCGACAGCGTAAGCGGAATAGGCTCGGCGATACAAGATTTTCTCAATTAAAAATAATTGAAAGGTAGGTTTTAATGTTAAACGATATTATCAAAGGCGCTCTTGACGACGTTTCTCTGTATACGGAAGTACGCTCTCACGTAAACACGGGTCAGGAAGTGGGCTTTGTCGCGGGAAATCTCGTTAAAAACTCCAAATCATCCACAAGCGGCGTGTGCGCGAGAGTCTATAAAAACGGCGTCTACGGTCTTGCGTCCGCTTGCGAATACAATGAGGAATCAATAAAATCAGTAATCAACGCGGCGAAAGAAAACGCCTTATTCCTAGATAAAAGAGTAAATAAGGGAAAGCCCGATTTATACGATTCTCCTAAAGCGTCGTATATAGAAAAACACGACGTAATAGAAACGTCTCAAAAAGAATTTCTAGACTACGCGAAAATCTTAGACGACTACATAAAAGAAAAGTACAAAAACCTATTGAGTAGAACCGTAATGGTAAATTTCGACAGTATAGAAAGACTGCTTTACGTTTCCACGGGGTCGGTAGCGCACACTATCTCGCCGCGCACAACGGTAATGATTTCAATGGCGGCGGAGGCTCGCGACGGAACTAACGTAGAACTGTACGATGTGATTAAGTGTGAAAAAGGCTATTTTAGCGAAGTATTAGGCGATCCTTCGGAACTTTATCAAAAAATTGACGAACTCTATAATAACCTTATGGCGAAAAGAGAAGGCGTTTTCCCAAAGGCGGGCGTTTGCGACTGTATTATAGATTCAAATATTTCGGGGATGATAGCCCACGAAGCTATAGGTCACACTGTGGAAGCGGATCTTGTGCTGGCGGGAAGCGTCGCCGCGTCAAAATTAGGTCAAAAAGTGGCGGACGAAAAAATCACAATCACTGATTTCGCGTATGACGCGTTTGGAAAAGAAGCCCCTTTGCCGCTATATGTCGACGACGAGGGAACGCCTTGCCGGGACGTAGTTTTAATAAAAGACGGCGTCCTCAACGAATACATGAACAACAGAGAATCGGCTCTTCATTTTAATATGGAACCGCGGGGCAACGCGAGAGCTTTCGCTTTCTCCGACGAGCCTCTTATCAGAATGAGGAACACCGCCATATCCCCCGGAAAAGATAAACTTTCCGATATGATAGCCTCGATAGACGACGGATACTATCTTATTTCGACGTTAAATGGGCAGGCCGACACTACGGGCGAATTTATGTTCTCCATAACAATGGGATATGAAATAAAAAAAGGAAAATTAGGCAAGGCGATACGCGATACTACTATTTCGGGAGTGGCGTTCGACACACTAAAGACCGTGAGTATGCTCTCGGACGAGATCGGCTGGTCGTCGTCGGGTTACTGCGGCAAAAAACAGCTTATGCCCGTTTCTTGCGGCGGTCCTGCTATTAAATGTAAAATAAACATCGGCGGGAGGTAAATTTATGGAACTTGAAAGTATTAAAAAAATCGCTCGCTACGCCCTTTCCCGCCTTAAAGAATACGGCGCGGACGAGGCTCAGTGCGAAGTCGCTATAGGCTCCGCCGACGAGCTTAACGTAGACGCCGGGAATTTTAGTCTGCTTAGGAGTACCTTTGACAGTTCCGTTGTGATGAAAGCCGTCAAAGATATGAAAAAGGGCGTTATATCGATAAACAAAACGGATGAAAAGTCAATAGACGAGGCCGCTAAAGCGTGCGTTGAAAACGCCATATCGGGAACTTACGATGAATGTCTTTCGATCGCCGAGAAACTTTCCGACAACGAGGACTTTTTTGACGGCGCTCTTAATCCCGACCGCGATAAACTCTTTGATAGAATTAACGAGTTTATGACGGATTTAAATAATGAGTTCCCGAAAGTCTTAATGGAACAGCTTGTTACCGATTATTCCGACATGACTTCCGTTTTCGTCAACACAAACGGCGTTGAGTTTTCATACAGATCGCCATATTATTCAATCAACACCATGTATTCAGCTCACGACGGCGACAAAACAACGTCTTTTAATTCTACTAATCTTGACTTTACCGATCTTGATAAAAAAATTATGGACATGGGCGTTGAAAGACTCATGTATACTCTTTGCGAAAAAGAGCTTGACGCGGAACCGTTCGAAGGAAAATTCTCCGGACGCGCCGTTTTCGCTCCATCGTGTTTAGACGGCATAATAGGTTCGGCGGTATTTAGTTTTACGGGCGACAACGCGATGATCGACGGCACAAGCCCGTGGAAAGACAAATTAAATAAAAAAGTCGCGTCAGACTGCCTTAACGTTTCTCTTGTTCCGCTTGATAAAAGAATAATAGGCGGCGAGAGGTACACGAGCGAGGGTTATAAAACCGAGAACTGCGATATAATTAAAGACGGCGTCCTTAAAAGTTTTACGCTTTCGCAGTACGCGGCTAAAAAAACGGGCGGCGTAAGATGCTCTACCGGGAGCGGCTGTATGGAAGTTAAAGCGGGCGAAACTCCTTATCAAGAACTCATTAAGAAAATTGACAAGGGAATACTTGTTTGCAGACTTTCAGGCGGCATACCGGCGGGAAACGGCGATTTTTCGGCCGTAGCGAAAAACAGCTTTCTTATAGAAAACGGCAAAATAACAAAGCCGATTTTAGAAACAATGATAAGCGGCAATCTTTCCGATATGATGATGAATGTCGCGGATATTTCTAAGGAAACGGTCGAAGACGGCTCTTCGATATTCCCATATGTCGCGTTTGACGGCGTTACGGTTTCGGGAAAATAGAATTATTAAAAACAAAATTCGACCCTGCAAATTAGGGTCGATTTTTTATAAGCATAAAAATATTAGTTCTATAATCCGGCGTTTATAGTCTAAGGCAAGTTTTGATTAAAAAAGGAAGTGAAATTTAAGTTCTTTTCCGCATTTTGGACAGTTCACGATTCTCTTACCTCTGCCTTTTTTAAGACGGAGAAACTCGCCGCAATAAGCGCAGGTTCTGAATCTGTATGATTTAAAGTACTGAACACGAAGCTTTAAGTGATTGGCGTAAGGCTTCCACGCGTTGATGATTTGCTCAAATTTAAAATTTTCATTGTATCTTTTTTGAAGGTTTTTTGAAAAGATTCTAAACAGTATATATCCCAAAAATACAAGCTGTATTACGGTCATAACAGCGTAGACCCAAACGAAGCCCCTTAAAAATGATTTTACCGCGCTAATTAAAAAGTAAATCAAAAAGAGAAAAATAGACAACTTGTCAAAGCCGTTTCGCTCGGCCATAAAATTTTTAATTTTATAGTAAATCTGCATAAAACTCTCTCACATTAAATTAAAAGTTTTGATAATCTAAGTACTCTCTTTAATGGAAGGCGCGGCGTTTAAAGTGTAGTGCTTTATAATATCGCGCCTTGTAACGATACCTATAAAAGAGCCTAAGTCGTCGGTTACCGGCACAAAATTTTGATTTAAGGCGACGTTTAAAAGAGCGTCTATGTCGGCGGCGATTTTTACGCTCTCATACGCGCCTTTTTTGATGATTTTGTTAAGACGGACTTCTTCTAAAAGCTTTCTGTTAATTTCTATCGATTTATTAAGACAGTCTGAAAAATACCACAAAAAGTCGCCTTCGCTGATAGTCCCGAAATACCGACCGTCCCTGTCGATAACGGGGAGAGCGGTATAGCCGCTACGCTTCATTTTTTCAAGAGCCTGTCTTAAAGTAAAATCGCTATATAAAAATGAAATAGATACTTTTGGTTTTAAGAAAAAAGCGATGTTCATAAGTCTCTCACCCGATTACAAATGATAGCGGGCAAATATTGAATAAATATTAAATTTATAAGAATTTACTAAACGAGTTTGGCCGATTTTCTCAATATAAATCTCGCGTCCAGAGCCGTGACCTTGCCGTCGTTATTCATGTCGGCGGCTAAAATTTGCTCCGCCGTTAGGTTTGCAAGTTTTGCCGAGTACCTTAAAGCCGCTCTCGCGTCGTTAGCCGTAACTTCGCCGTCAAAGTTGGCGTCGCCCGGCTCCCAGTCGGTTACTTTTATTTTAGCCGAAAAAGACGATACCACAGTATTCGCGCTGTCCTTTACGGCGCAGAAAATCGAGTACTCCCCTGTTGACGGAAATGTATATCTAAAAAATGGGGAATCGTCATAAGAACCGTTAACAAGCGGCTGGTCGTCTTTAAAGACGGAAAAACTATACGAATAGGGCTTTAATCCTCCTGAAGCGGACATTAAAATTACCGCGTTATCGCCTGATTTTACCGACGTGGAGTTGATTTTTATTGAATCTATGGCTAATACATTGTAAACATTCACGCTTTTAGAATATATTCTTTCTGACGTGTGAGAGCTTAATTTTGCCACGACTGAGAGGACGTACTCGCCGGGATTTTCCGGAACATAAGTAAATACGTTGTCGTTTGACTCCAATGTGTAGACGGTTTTGCCGTCAAGCGTCAGGAGATAATTATAAATCGTGCCGTCAAGGATATTTTCGCCTTCGACAGTCCATTCAAGCGGCTCGAAAATATACGAATAACCGTCGACATGAGGCGTGACTGAATTTATATGAAGATGATCCGCTACTTTAAAATCGGCGCTAAACGACCGCTCCGTATGACCGTTAGTATCTTTAATTTCCACAAAGAAATAAAATCTGCCTGCTTTTGTAGTTTGGTAAACATATTTTGGCGAACTTTGAAAATTACCTCCCGACGCTATTTTTCCGTCGTTATCGTAAACCGAAAATTTATATAAAGCCGTACCGCCGGATCTTATTTTAACGTCGCATTCTACTTTATCGCCGACTATCACGGAATTCGAACTTAAATTGACGCTCTCTATTAAGGGCGAGTGCGTTTCGCTCGTCTTTTCGGCGTATTGAAGAGAGATCCAGCCGGTCTTGCCTTGGTACTCGATAAGACCCCATCCGCTCGCGGTCTCGGTTACGCTCACGGTTTCGCCCTTGTGAATTGTAAGGATAATTTCCCCGTCTACGGGAGATTTTCGCATAAACAGGGACGAGGCTGTAATTTTAAACGTCATCGGAAAGCCGTCGCCTGAATTATGCGCGTCGGCTATAGGCTCTGATTTATAAAGCCCGGCGACTTTCGAAATTTCTCCCGTAAAATCCGAGGACGGGAGTTTTTCCGCCGATTGGAACGACGCTTCGGACGCTTTTATATAGTAACCGTTTTCCGTTTTAAGCCACGACGCTCCGGCGGAATTGACTCCCGATGATTTAATATAAATCAGGTCGTCATTGTGTAAATACGATACGATATTATTACCCTCGGACGGGTCGATTCTAAGAGGAGCTTTTACGTCGGTTGTAGAGCTTACTTTATAGGTTCCTTCCGCGTTTTTTTCAGTGTTATTAAATTTCGTTATTTCAGATGAATATTTAGAAAACGGCGTGATATTGTCTAAGAAAATATAAAATCCTTCGTCGTTTTTAGCCCAGGAAGCGCCGCTTGTGTTCTTGCCTATGCTGTTTATAAAGAGAATTTCGCCTTTTTGAAGGGAATTTACGGCGTTCCCGCTCCCGCTCGGACTGTCTCTTAAAGGCGCGCCGTTTCGTAAGCCGCTTGACGCGACGTAATAATTATTGACAATTTCAGTCGACCGATTAAACGAAGAAATATCATGCGACGGGTCGTAAGACGATTGGTTCCCCTGGGGATTGTTTTGCGGCGCGCACCCTGTGATAACATATTCGCCGTTTTCTAATTTTACCCCGGGAGACGACACATACCAGTAACTCGTAAAATTGGCGATTTTCTCGTTTTCGGAGTCGCCTTTAATAGTAGTTTCCGAGAGTTTAATTCTGCCGTCTGAGCAATTATTAGCGGGGTCGGCCGCGTAAAACGCGTCCTCGCTCTCATTGTAATCGGTTATTACAACCGAGTGATTCTGACCGGCGTTCCCGTTATTGTAAGCGACTATCCCCTGTGGATATTTCGTTAAAAGGCTTAAAAGTTCCGATTTGTTGCCAGATTCAGAAAAATAGCCATGATTTACAGTCATTCCAAACGAGGTAAAATTCCATAAAAGCCCAGCTCCATTTTTCCACGCGGTGGAGCGGACGCTGTCTTCTGTTATTTCTTTAAAATTCCTGTCGCCCTCTATAATCGCCGTCCTTCTCATTACCATTACGATGGAAGCGAGCGTGCAAGTAGACGCGCTTTTTTGCTTCACAAACACATCGTCTTTGTTAATGTCTCCCGACGACACGGCATAAGTTAAAACTCTAAAAGGCGAAAGAATGACAAATAACGACAAAACGAAAACAAGGGCAAATTTTCCGAATTTTATGTTGATCGCCTCGTTTAAAGTTTATTTTTGACGCTAAAACAGCGAATTGAATAAAACGGTAAATTGAAGAAAAATTAAAATCGAGCCGAAATTTAAGTAAAAGGCTCGATTTACATAAGGCGGACGCCGATTTGACGCCCGCCAAAGTTTGGTTTATTTTGTTATACCGAAAAATTTACGTAAGAATGTCAAGACTTTCTTAAAGAAGTCCCTTACGAGTTTAAGAAGTCTCGCCCAACCGCTAACATTCGGATTCCTTGAGCCTCCGGCGTTAAGAAGTTGATCCATGTAGTAGTCAAGATTATCCATATTTTCAAGCATTTCGGTTATGCTAAATCCAACATACTTAAACCTTCCGCCTAAATCGTCCGCGACGGGAGCAAGAGCCTTGTAAACGTCGAAGATCCACCCTAAGAGCTTGTCCGGGATCTCGTTCTCGTGAGCCTTTGTGTTCAAGAACTCGAATATCTCAAGAAGAAGATCGTCGTTGTCGTACTCGTCGTCAAGCTGGCAGTAGCCGATAAGGAAGTTGGCGATGTTGAAAGCGTTATCCCTGTAGAAGACAACCTCGGACACAAGTCTCAGAAGCAGCGTCATGAGATCCGCGCCGCCCGAAGAGTTAAGGACTAATATCTCATTGCCGGAAATCGAGACTTTTCTCGCGAGTCTTCCGACGCAAAGAGTACTTAAGTCGATATATGGAATCGAAATCTTTAACACTCCTGTGGCATAACGAGGATTCTCCTTCGTGCCGCCGACTTGGATGCTCTTGTTCTCAACGCTGAACGTCAGCGTGTCGCCCAAAACGCCTTCAATAATGGAACTTACAAGCTCGTTTATATCCATATCGAGCGGGAGAGAGAGGTTAAGGACTACATTCTCGCTGATACGAAGGTTTGAAAGAAGCGAGTTTACCAACGGATAAGCGTCATATATCGGCGAAATTATATCAAGGAGAACATACGCGAAGTGCGCAAAGTTGTTAATAACTCCGTTAAGACCGCCTATCGACATGAAGAACGCGACGTTAGGCAGAACGTTGAGAAGTTCGCCCAACGGGTCTTTAACCACGTCCTCGGCGAATCTGACGAGCGGCTGCAAGAGGTAATAGAACGCGTCGCAGTTTTGAGCCGTTTTAAGTTCAGCGTCAACATAGCCGTTATGTGCGCTCTTGCCGTAAACTTGATTAAAGTAAGTTTCGTAGCTCGAAAGACCCTCGTCCGCCATAAAGGTTTCCATAAGAGGAATCCATGAGTAGAAGTATGACTCGTACCCTGAGATATGGATTAAATCGAGTATATTGAGGTCTTCACCCGCAAAGAGGAATTTAGCAAGTATCGCGAACGGCGAGAAAGCGGCCGAAGCGGCTCTTAAGAATATCTCCGCGGGAGTGTACTTTGAGCTAATCTTGGAATTGTCAAAGCCCCAGTCGAGAGCTTTGCGCTCCGTTCCACTTGTATCGTAGAAGTAATACTCGTCGTAATTAGGATCAGATCCAGCCGTGACATCGGTATGGAGTTTTAACCATACGTCATTTTTGTGAACATCGCCGATGCTATTATAACCATCTACGTCGCGGAACTCATACTCGAGGGCGGATTTAAGCGCATTCTTGGAGTAATCCACGTCAAGGAGCGTATTAAGTACTTCTGAAATCTTAAAGTTCTCGAAGTTTTCCATCTTAATGTTGTCGAGCGCTCCATAAACTTTGCCGACAAGATTGCTTAAAGTATCGTTATTGAAAACATATTGCGTGAGTAAATCGTCTAAAGTGCCGCTCAACGAGTCGAAGTTCGTAATCTTGAGCATGGCGAGGACGTCGTCGATTATCTCGTCGATGTGATTAACGACATACCTGGCGTCTTCTTTTGACCAGTATTTAGTGTAAAGAAGAGCCGTACCGTAATTATAATCCCTGTGAGACGCAGCTTCGCCCCAAATCTCGTTTACATGATAATTCACATAATCAAGACCGAATTTATAATCGTCTCCTTTTACAGGCTCGTCGCCAGCTTCATTCATCTTAAGAAGGCTGCCATTTTCTTCGGGATAGAGAATCTCAAACAACGCGGCTATAGCCTCGTCCGGGTGAAGGTTTACGTTGTTGATTATATCCATAAGCTTGAAGCCGTTGAAAATCTCTTTATTAAGGGTATCCCTTGTGTTTACCCCGAAAACGTCGAGAAGAGTGTAATCGCTCGTAAACGAGCCTCCGTCATAGACTCTGTACTGAAGAGCCGAAAACACATAGCGCAAAAGGAATATAAGCACAAGACCCTCGGTGTTCTTGTTGTCGGCGTCTTCCATAACTATACGGTTACGCGAATACGCATCCCAGAAAGTAATCGTACCGTCTTTCGCAGTCATGTCAATCCGACCTTCGCGTAACGTAGAAACATTTGTCTCGAGTTTACCGCAGGACTGTAGTTTATAATCCATTATAGCGGGAAGATGTATGGATTCTCTGTATGTCGGGATATTGCGAACGGGCTCAAGATTCGGGTCGCCCGAATTATTGGCTTTATTTCTGTGAAGAGTTTTTTCTCCCGTAGCCTCGTCAACCGTTTCCCACTCGTAATACTCGTAAACGGGATCGGTACCTGTAGGAGCGGCTTTAGGATCGTCGCTTACGTCGGTAGATACGACGTCACCCGCCGTGTCAACGTATGCCGCGAATTTTTTCGCAACGTTTTCAAGTATTATAGCGCCGTTTTCGTCGGTTCCCTTAACCTCGATATTGTATTCATCCGTTTGATGGTCGAGTAAGTTGCCCGAAGAGTTCCGGTAAGCTACTTTTACGCCTTCCGTCATAGTTGCAAAGTCATATTCGGGATCGCCAGGTCTGAAAACCGCCCCGGAACTATCGTTGGGATCTTTATAGCCTACAAGGGGAATGCCGGTATCTACGTTAAGACCGATAAGCTCAATTATACCCTGAAGGGAATCAAGGAAATCAATTCTATCTCCAAGAAGTTTATTGATTTCCAGAGTGTAAATAGTCGGCGTAGCGTCGAAGACACTCAAAAAATCAATTCTTAATTTTAAAGGGATATTAATATTTTTGATAGTCGCAAGGAAAGCGCCGGAAGTTAAATAGTAAGAAAGATTGGGAAGCATTGTGGTTATCACGGAAATAGGTTCTTCAAGAAGCGTGCCAGTTATCCAGTCAAGAAGCGGATCTATCACGCCATCATCTAAGAATGTTTTAATGCTGCTAATGTTAAAATCTCCCATAACATTTCCAGCATATTTCCTGAAATCTCCGGGAGCGCAAAGTCCCGTCACACCTATAGCTTCTAATAACGGGTAGAGTACGTCGTCATAAAGATCAAGATCGGATATTTGAAGATAGAAATCTACCGCAAAATCACCAAGATAAACATCAAGTTTAGCATGACCCAATACAGCCGCCAAAAGCTGTGCAAGAGGAGCTAAAGCGCAATTAAGAGCGTCTTCAAATCTCTGCCTGTCGCCGTTAACTCCCCATACTACATTATCATAGTTTACATCTTTCCAACGATTTTCACTGTATTCGTCACCCTCTTTACCTACTGCCATAAGAGGTTGACCATTCTCATCTATAAATTCTATAGAATCCCCATTGTTTGTTCCTTTTGATAAAGTTCCGCCTTTGGCTTTTTTAAATTCGGCGTAAGCCTCCGGGTACTTTGTATGATAACCCGCTCGCAACATCACCCACGCAAAACCCGCTGGAGTGAGAGCAATGTAACCGCCTTGAAGAAGAACCTGATATATAACGGCCTGCCAGCCGTTATTCTTCTCCACGATCGTTCCAAGAGCTTCCTCGAGCAAATCTTTCAGCACGTCGATAGGAATGTTTTCAATGCCTTGTATGGCGCTATGAATAAAATCATTGGTAATATTTTGGTCAATAAGCTTACTGACCATCGGATAGATAGCGCCGATAATTTTGTTTATAGTGTCGTCGCTGAAAAGGTAGTTCTGGATAACTTGAACAATAAGATCATGAGCGTTTTTGGGGTCAGCTTCATAGAACGGCTTATCGGAATATTTCGGATCGTCAAAATCAATAAATTGTTTAATAATATCGACGACTTTCGGTTCTTCTAAAAGTTTATCGATATTGCTTACGACGGTACTTACTTTTTCCGTAGTGACTTTATAACTTTTATCTTCGTAATTTTCATATCCTCGCTCAGGAAGATATTTTTCTCCGGTCGCCTCTGTATCATTTTCTACAATAGGCTTTAGCTGAGCGACTAAATTCATAAAGCTATAAGCCGACTGACCGAAAGCCGCGACCTTAGCCGAATCGGAAAGACTGTTAAATGTTTCCAAATCAGTTTTTAATTCAGAGCTGTCATACTCTCTTTTCAAATCATCTGTTTTGTAGCTTTCAAGAACATCATCAGCGTAATATTTAGAAAAATAACCGTCTAACTTTGCCTGAAGAGCTATAAGTTTTATACAATCGGTATTCTCAGTAGTATTTTCTTCGATCGTATACCCGCCGTTATAGTAGTAAGCCTTGGTTCCGGACTCGTCAAAACCTCTCTTAAAAGTCCAGGTAACGGTAGTGTGGCGCATAGTAAGACCATTAGTTCTGTCGATAGCGGAAAGACCGCCGTCGTTCACAAGGACGGTTTCAAGGTCGGTATCACACTGAAAAACAAACTTATGAAACCAGTTGCCGGAATTCAAATGGACGCAGTTGCCGGAGAAATAATCAATGATTGTTTCAACATTGCAATACTCGTACAATTTTAAAGCGCTTAACGCGCCGCTCTCAATAAGATCGGAGGGCGCGCTGTCGCCTATAGCGCCCGTAACGTTCCACTTAATTTCGGTAAGAGGAGCGGCGTTTTCTTTTATGGCGCCGCCGGCAACAGAATAAGTGGACTCGGCGGAGCGACCGACAATCTCGCCTATGTTATTGACGAGGTAAGTGTAACCGTCCAGGAAAAGATAATTTCCGTCGTCGTCTTTAATGAACTTCACGGCTTTTTTAACGGCGTCGTTCATTGATGGGACGGTATAATAACCCTCGCCGTATACCGTGCTGATAAGCTCGTCGGCAATGCTCAAGTAGTCCGTGAGAGCCGCTTTAATAGAGCCGGACTTATTATCTTTAGCGTTCACGGCGTGGGTGTACGACATGGAACGTATAGGGGAATCGTCCTCCTCATTGGAGTAAACGTAATCGCCGGAAGAGTTTGAAACCTGATAATAATCAAGATCGCCTACTATACTCCTTGAAGGATAGCCGTTTTCGTCCTTTTTAACTTCGCGCTTCGTATCGTAAACGCCATCCGAGAGCATGTCATACTCGAAAAAGGAATAGCCCAACTGAGCGTAAAGACTTTCAAGACGCGCGTCGGCGGCGAAGGCGTAAAGACCTACAGAAAAGGCGGACGCCATCATCAGCACAGCCAGAAAAACGGACAGCGCCTTTTTCATAACTTTCATTTAAAATCCCCCTAAATAGAATCATTGGGATAAACGCAAGAATACAATCCCGCGCATATTTATTCGCCTACATTGTAGCAAAAACGGGAGTTGTTTTCAAGCTTGTTTTAAAAAAATTTTGTAAAAAACACAGTTTTGAAGTTTTTAATATAAATAAAGAGATATTTTTGGTTATTTTGATGAAAAATCTGTCCGCACTTGATTTTTAATAAGGATTATTATATAATTATTGTCAGTTTTGCCGGTGTGATGGAATTGGCAGACGTGACGGACTCAAAATCCGTTGAGCTAATCACTCGTGTGGGTTCGAGTCCCACCACCGGCACCAGATTTGAGCGCGCAATAATCCCCGCTAAACTTCTAGTTTAACGGGGACTTTGATTTTCAAAAGAGATTTACGATAAATCCCGTGAGAATAGAGAATATCATCACAAACAGTATATAGATTACAAACTTTTTAACGCCTAAGACGATTTTTAAAGCGCCTAAGTTGGTGATTTTTGTGGAAGGGCCGGTTATCATAAACGCGGCGGCCGAACCCAGGCTCATGCCTTCCTCAAGCCATTCTATTAAAATGGGAATCGTCCCGCCCCCGCACGCGTAGAGCGGCACGCCGATAGTAGCGGCCATTAAAACGCCAAAACCCTCGTTCTCGCCAAAAAGCTTTGTAATAAACTCCTCAGGCACGTACCTTTGAAAAAGAGCCGATAAAAGCACGCCTAAAAGAAACCAGAGCCCCGTGACCTTAATGTTTCTGCCGATGTTTTTTAAAAGCCTTAAAAATATATTGGGGTCGGTATCGTGATTTTTAGGCTCTTCGAAGCCGCTAAAATTAAAAAACGACTTATTCTTATAGAACCACCTTACAAGAAGCCCTGAAATAATCCCGCAAATAAAACATGAAATAATCCTGATAGCGAGAACTTTCCCGCCTAAAGCCGTGCTGTATATAATAAGCTGAGGGTTAAGAAGGATGGAACTCATCATAAAAGCCGCGAGCCAGTCGTCTTCTATTCCGGCTTTTTTAAACGAGGCGGCTAAAGGAATGGTCCCGTACATACAAAGGGGCGACGCTATGCCGAGAACACTAGCTATAACTATACCGAAAACGCCCAACTTTTTATCGTGAAGGCTCTTAAACGTGTTGTGAATTTTATCTTTTATGAATACCGATATTACGGAACCGAGAATTATCCCAACGACAAAATACGGGAAAATCTGACGGAACTGTATATCAAAATAATACCATATGTAGGTAAATTCACGCTTTAATGTTTCGAGCATAAAACTTAAACCGCGCCGTATTATGAGTCTATGTTCACAATATTGTATTCGCGGTCGCCAAGACCTATTTCATACGCGTGTTCGACAGTGTGAAGACCGTTTTTTGACTCTATGCGATTAACAAGAGATTTTCCGTCGCCGTCTTTTTGCTCATAGATAAGATCGAGACAAGCCTGATCAAGGGCTACGGGGTCGTTAGAGGCCAAAATGCCGACGTCGTGCATATCGGGTTCGGCGGGAAGACCCACGCAGTCGCAATCGACCGATAAGCGGTTCATAACGTTTATGTAAGTAATTCTCTTGCCGTTTCCAAGGTAATCTGAAACGGACTTGCCGGCCTCCGCCATAGCCTCTAGGAAAGCGTTTTGCTCCCCCGCCCACATATTGCCGCCTTTGCCGCCGCTGTGAATCCAGGATTTTCCTTCGCTCGACGCAAGCCCTATCGAGATATTTTTAATCGCGCCGCCGTAACCCGCCATAGGGTGACCCTTAAAATGAGACAAAATGAGATAGGAATCATAATCGGCGAAAGCCTTGCCGACGTAATTTTTGTCGATTACTTTCCCGCCGTTTACGGGAAGGGTCATAGAGCCGTCCTCGTCGAGAATCTTAAAATCGGCTATATCGGTAAAACCGTGATCTTTCGCCACTTGATAGTGCATCGCCGTATTGCTTCTCGACCCGCCGTAAGCCGTGTTGCATTCGACTATCGTGCCCGACACGGCTTTCACGACTTCTTTAATAAGTTCGGGGCGCAAATAATTGCTGGCGGGAGGCTCTCCCGTTGAAAGTTTAACGGCGACTTTGCCCGTGGGAGTCCAGTTTAAAGCTTTATATATTTTCATCATGCCGCCGGAACTGATATCGGACGTAAAATAAACGATGGGAGCGCCGGGCGTCGGGTTTTTAGCGCTCTCCGGGACAGTCGTTTTAGAGGCGGCGGAATTGCCATTTCCGTTACTGTTGTCGCCGCCGCTATTTTTAGTTTCGGAAGGCTTAGCGGTTTTATCATTAGCGGAAGACGCGGTTGAAACGTCTTTTTTAGTGGTTTCAGTCGTCTTCCCGTTATTTTCGATAGTATCGCCTTTAGTTTCGTTATTTAGCTTCTCGGTTTCAGAAGAGTCTATAACGGTTCCGTTTTCATTCACATCAGTCGTCTCCTTGCCTCCGCACGCGCAGAAAAATAATGTAAAAGTGAGAAGTAAAGATAAAATAAACGCCGCTTGTTTTTTAATCTTATACATTTTAATTACCCTTTTAAAAAATCTTACTTGACGGCGGCTTTCGCCCAACTTATTACTTCATCTTCAGTCGCCTGAGCGCCGAATCTTTTTCCCTCCTGCCAAAAAGCCGCTTCCGACGCTGCTATTAAATCATCGTCGCTGTTTCCGAAATCGCTGCTTGCGGACGTGCAGAACGGGATTATCGTCTTGCCGGAAAGATCAAGGCTCTCTATAAAGGTGTTCATGATTTTGGGAGCTTTGCCAAACCATAGCGGGTAGCCCAGATATATAACGTCGTAAGAGTATGTGTTGGGAAGTTCCCCCGAAATCGCCGGTCTCGCGGCGGGATCGTTGTTTTCTTTCGAACAGCGGCTTTCAGGGTCGTTATAGTCGATATCCACTTCGCTGTAAGGCTGCCGGGGCGTTATCTCGTATAAATCGGCGCCTAAACTTTCGCTTATGGTTTGGGCGACCCTTTCTGTGTTATTTGTAACCGAAAAATACGCTACTAGCGTTTTAGACGCGCTTTTCTTTGCGCTATCCGGCGCGTCCTCGGTTCCGCCGCTTTCAGACGGAGGGGAGGTCAGATCACTTTTATCTTCAGAACCTTTGCAGGATGCGAAAGTAAAAATCATTAAAACAGCGAGCGCCGCTATAACAAATCTTCTCATAACAATCACCTTTAAAGACACAGCTTTAATCTTATTAAGAAACATTTCGTTTTAAATCAGTAACACCCATGTAAATAATACATCAAAAATAAATGATTTACAATAGTTTTTTAAAAAAACGGCAAATTTTAGTTAATATTAGAAGGTTTTTTACTTTACAAAAGATAGACAATATGGTAATATCTTAACAAATTCTTTAAAAGAGGTTTTTTAATGGCTCTTTTCAGCAACAGAGTTGTAGTAAAAGTAGGCACATCGACGCTTACAAACGAATTTGGCAAAACTGATTTGCGCTCTTTCGACAGGCTCGCCTTGACGTTGTCGGACGTAAAAAATATGGGGTACGACGTGGTTCTCGTGTCGTCGGGCGCTATCGCCGTGGGCAAAAATAAACTGAACATCGACACGGATTCTCTTCGTATGAAACAAGCGGCCGCGGCAGTCGGTCAATGCTCCATAATATACCTTTACGATAAATTTTTCGGCGATTACGACAAGCAAATAGCGCAGATTCTTTTAAACGCCGAAGATATAGAACAGGAAGAGAAAAAAGAAAATCTAACCAATACTTTTAACTCGCTTCTTGAAATGGGAATTATTCCCGTCGTAAACGAAAACGATTCCGTAAGCTACACTGAAATAGAATCCGAAGACCGTCTTTTTGGCGATAACGATATGTTATCGGCGGTCGTGGCGGTACTATGCAAAGCGAAAACTTTAATTATTCTATCCGATATAGACGGCTTTTACGACAGCGACCCCAGACTTAACACTAACGCGAAACTTATACCTAAAATTTCCAAAATAGACGAATTTGTGTCGTTAGCGGGCGGCGCTGGTTCAAGAAGAGGCACGGGCGGCATGAAAACAAAATTAAGAGCGGCGGGACTCGCTCTTAACAACGGAATCGACACGGTGATTACAAACGGCAAACACCCTGAAAATATTTACGATATATTAAAAGGCAAAAGCGTCGGAACGCTTTTTACCAATAGAGAATAAAAAATCCTGCATTCTCTTTTTTAGAAGGAAGAATTTGAACTTAAAAAACAAAAACTCGCCGCGCTTTATTACGCGGCGAGTTTTGGCGCGCTGAAAGGGACTCGAACCCCCGACCTTCTGGTTCGTAGCCAGACACTCTATCCAGCTGAGCTATCAGCGCAGTTCACACTTAGGATATTAACACAATGGGATTAAAATGTCAAGCGTTATTTTAATTTGTCGTCTATATACGAATTGATTTCGTCGACGACTGTTCTTTCTATGAATTCGTTAAACCCGTCCACGGTGGGAGTTCTTTTTTTTGTAACGCCGTCCACGCTCCCTATGGATACCGTACGCTCTAAATATGAGAAAATTTCATCGTAACTTACAAAAAAATTCTCTCCTAAAAGAACTGAAATTTCCGCTAAGAGTCCATAAGCGCCCCAGTTCGATACTGTCGCGATAATAAGATCCGACGTTTCGGTTTTGCAAGGAACTAAAGAAAGCTCTTTTAAAATAGCGTCTTTTAAGTTCCCCATGCCTATTTCATTCCCGCCGTCGCCTACTCCTATGGTGTAAATATCGTTTTCTTTAGCCAGGTCAAAGAGTTTGTCGATAGGCACGGTAAACTCCGAAATATCAACCCCCCTCATATTCTCGTAGCGCCCGTTTATATTTACGCCGCACCTTTCGATGGAAATAAGCGATATGGGGTCGTATTCTTTTAAAATTTCTTCAGGGTCAAAATCATCATTGAGGTATATAGTTTTTATGTCGTCAAAAAACCCTTCGCAAAACCTATCGGTCGCGATTACCGGGTTAAACCCCGCTTTTTTAAGGGATTTCGCTAAAAAATACGTTCCGGCGGGACCGTCTGTTTCGGCGTAACCCGCGACGTAAAAGCCGGTTGCTAAAATAACGACGCCCCTTTTAAGCGATAAGAGTTTTTTCGCCGCTCTCGTACAAAAATCGCGAGGAAGGTAATTTTTTAAAATATCCATCCCCCTGTTGGAGCGTTTAAGGATTATTTCTTCTATAGTCATAATTATTTATGGGTGATAATCGTTCCTCAAAATATTTATTCAAGATAGTTTACAATTTTTACGGTTTCGCCGTTCCTTTTATAAACTCTCGGCGACCTCCTCGGAACAGAACAGACGACCTCGTAATTAAAGCTTTCGGACATATCGCCTATTTGTTCGACGGGAATCGATTTATCCCCGTCGGAACCCCAGAGAATCACTTCGTCGTCTTTTTTAACGCCGGGTATACCCGTTACGTCAATCATAAACTGATCCATGCAAACTCTTCCGACTACGGGAGCGTACTCCCCTTTTACTATTACCCTGCCCCTATTTGAAAGAGCTCTCGGGTAGCCGTCCGCGTAACCCGCCGACACCGTGGCTATCCGTCTTGTTTCAGTGGTCTTATAAATATGGCCGTAGCTTATTCCCTCGCCCGGCGGCACGTCTTTTACAAAAATTACGTGACTTTTATAAGTCATGGCGGGTATAAGATTAACTTTTTGTTTATCGACTTCATAAGAAGGGTAAAGCCCATAAAGCGATATGCCCATTCTTACCATATCGAAGTGTTTGTTAAATTCTGAAATTCCCGCGCTGTTGCAAAGGTGCTTTATAGGGAAAACCACTCCCGCTGATTCGCACTTTTTAATAAAATCCTCATACCGCTTAGTCTGCATAGCCGAAACGGATTTGTCGTAAAGGTCGGCGCACGCGTAATGGGAAAATATCCCCTGTAGCTCCAAATTAGGAAGATTGCTTATAAATTTTATCTCGTCCGCGGATTTATCGGTAAGGGAAAAGCCTATTCTCGTCATGCCTGTGTCTATGGCTATATGAACAAGTCCTTTTTTGCCTAAAACGCCCGCTTTCTCGTTAAAATTTACCGCGTCTTCTTTAGTAAAAACAGTAAGAGAAATGTCGTTTTCCACTATTCTCCTGTAGTCGTTTTTATGAGCGTAAGATAAAATAAGTATAGGGTTTTTTATGTTGTTGTTTCTTAGTTCGAGAGCCTCGTCGACTGTCGCCACGGCGAAATAATCCGCTTCGTCCTTTAATAACTCGGCGAGAGCCGCCGCCCCGTGACCGTACCCGTCGGCTTTAATTACGGCGCAAAGTTTAACGTTAGAATTTACGCAATTTTTTAGTTCGTTAAAATTATGTAAAACAGCGTCTAAGTCTATTTGGGCGAAAGTTCTAAAATATTTATCCAATTTAAATCGCTTCTTTAAATGATTTCTTTTAACGGAACTGTTTTAATTCCCGATTCGTTAAGGTTTTGCTTTATTTTTTTAACAAAGAGCAGAGCTTTTTCGCCGTCTCCGTGAACGCATACGGAGTCGGCTTTTATTTTTATGGTTTTTCCCGAAATGGTTTCCACGGTTCCTTCTCCAACCATTTTTATTACGCGCTTAATCATAACGTTTTCATCGGAAATAACAGCCCCCTCCCTGGTTCTTGGAACTAAAGAGCCGTCGTCCATATAAGCTCTGTCGGCGAACACCTCGTTAGCGGCTCTAAGTCCCGTGTCGTTTGCCGCTTTTATTAGCTCGCTCCCGGAAAGACCTAAAAGTATAAACTCCGGGTCTATTTCGTATATCCCTTCGCAAATGGCTTTGGCGAGATTGTAATCTTTAGCGGCCGTATTGTATAACGCGCCGTGCGGCTTAATATGCTCTATTTTTATACCGTTTGATTTGCAAAAAGCCGAAAGAGCGCCTATTTGATACATAACGTAAGCTTTAACGTCGGACGGCGACGCGTTCATGCTGCGCCTGCCGAATCCCAATAAATCGGGGTATCCGGGGTGAGCGCCTACCGACACGCCGTTTTGAGCGCAGAGCTTCACGGTTTTACTCATCGTGACGGGATCTGACGCGTGAAAACCGCACGCCACGTTAGCGGACGTTATAAAGGGGATAACCTCGCCGTCAAGCCCTATTTTATAAACTCCGAAACTCTCGCCTAAATCGCAGTTAAGATCTATTTTATTCATAATAAAATTCCTCGTTTAAAATTTGAGAAGCGTATTTTTTACGTCTGTTATAAACATATGCCCGGGAGCGTGAGTTATGGCGATTTTCGGTTTTGAACTCATAACCACCGATTGCGGCGTTACTCCGCAACACCAGAACACGGGTATTTCCCCTTCTTTAATCGTGACGGGATCGCCAAAATCAGGCTTTGTTATATCTTTTATTCCTATCATATCAGGATTTCCAACGTGGATGGGAGCGCCGTGAACTCTCGGCATTTGAGCCGTAACGGCGGACGCTTTAGCAACCAAAGAAGACGGTATCGGGCGCATACTGACTACTAACTTTCCATGAAATTTTCCCGCCGGTTCGCAGTCTATATTTGTAATAAACATGGACACGTTAGAGCCTTCTTCTATGTGCCTTACGGGAATATCGGACGACAAAAGCTCCGCCTCAAATGAAAAACTGCATCCTATTAAAAAGTAAACAAAATCGTCTCGCCATATGTCGTCTATAAATTTGCGCTCTTCGATTAAAACGCCGTCTTTATAAACCCTGTATTTGGGAATATCCGTAGCTACGTCCGCATTGTTGGCGACAGTTTTAATTAAGCGGTCGCCGACGTCTCCCACCTCAAGTATAGGGCAGGATTTTGGATTTCTTTGAGTGAAGAGCAAAAAATCGTAAGCGTCGGAATACGGTAAAACGCAAAGATTCGCCTGAGCGTAACCTTGGCACATTCCCGACGTTTGACAATCAATTTTGCCATGTCTTATAAGCTCCCTTACTTCTTTTGGGGAAGATTCAGAATAAGCGTTCATGTTTACTAAAAGTCCGCTCCTTTTTATAGGTATATAAGTCTGTACTCAAGCCATTTCATTTTTCTTTTTTCTTTAATGCATATCTTTTCGGCTTCTTTTTGTGAAACCGCTTTAAATCTGACTTTTACTCCAGGTTTTGACTGGGCTAATTTCGGTATATCGGCTGAAATCACGGTCGCGATTTTCGCGTAGCCGCCCACCGTCTGCCTGTCCGCCATCATGATTATAGGCTTGCCGGAAGACGGTATCTGAACGGAGCCCTCGGCTATTCCGTCGGAAATTATATCTACTCCTTTTAAAGATTCTATTTTTTCGCCGTCAAGACGTATTCCCATTCGGTCGGATTCATTTGATATAGCATACTCCGAGTTCAAAAACGTTTCCACGCCATTTTTCGCAAAATAATCGTCCTGAGGACCTAAAACCACTCTTACGACCGCTTCTTTTTCGGGAAATTTAGGCGTTTCCGAAGATCCCCTGTATTTGTATAAAAGCTCGTCTCTCTTAAATCTAAACGGAATATCGTCGCCCAACTGTAATTTTCTTCCTTTAAAGCCCCCTAAAGAGCATTTAAGGTTTGTGGAGTAACTCCCGAACACAGGGTCAATATTAAATCCGCCGGCTACCGATAAGTAAGCTCTCATGCCGTTCGATGATAAGGAAGAGCTTATCTTATCGCCTTTTTTAACTTCTACGGCTTTATACCTCGGAAGGTCTTTTTCGTTAATAGTCCAGTTCATGTCGGCGCCTGTAAGGCAGATAACGCAGTCTTCCGAAAACTCGCCCGAAAGCCCCGTAAGCGTCATTTCAAGAGCGCCTTCGGAGTCGTTATTGCACAAAATCCTGTTGGCGATAAGAAGACTGTCGCGATCCATCGCCCCTCCGCTCGAAAAACCTTTAGCCGAAAGACCGAACCTTCCTAAATCCTGTACGGTCGTCAGAAGTCCTGGGGATGTGATATAAAGTCCCATAGCCTACCCCTTCATTATGTGAAAATCGTATTCCCCATTATCGCATTGTTCTTTAATAGAATAATATTCTTCGATTGAGACGGGCTTGAAACGAATGTAGTCGCCCGCGGAATAAACTATAGGCTCGGCTCTTTCCGGGTCGTAAAGCTTTACGGGGGTTCTTCCTATTAACTGCCATCCGCCCGGCGAATCGACAGGGTAAACGCCCGTTTGAGCTCCGCCTATTCCCACGCTCCCGCTGGGGATTCTCGTTCTCGGCTCTTTAAGTCTCGGCGTACTGATTCTCTCATCAAGCCCGCCTAAATACGGAAACCCCGGAAGAAAGCCTATCATATAAATGAGATAATCCGTCCCTGAATGAATTTTTATAATTTCTTCCCTGGAAAGCCCCGAATGATTTACTACGTTTTCCATGTCGGGAGAAAATTCCCCGTCGTAGCAAACCGGGATTTCGAAAATCTTTTTTTCGCTACCGCCGGACGACAATATAAGCGGAATTAACTTATTGATTTTTTTAATAAGAGCGTCGTGAGAAAGCAACAAAGGGTCGTAACTTACTAAAACGGCTCTATAAGAGGGGGTAAATTCTGTAACGCCCTTAACGGGCTTTCTTGATAGTAAATCGCAAAGCCCCTTTACATAAGCGTTTACAGAAGGGGAAATAGAGTCGCCGAACTGAACCGACAAGGCGCGGTCTCCGCAATTTAAATATTTAGGCTTAATATTAGAAGGCATAAAATCAACTCGTTCAGCGTTTTTTAAAGTGTAAAAGTAAAAGTTATTTCCCGCCCGTAGCGTTAATAAAATCCTCTACAAGGGCGTTTTGAAGGGCTTTTAACATCGCGGGATTTTTGCCCCCGACTTTTTTGCCGTCAACCTCGCTCACTTTAATGCAAAACGAACCTGAACTTGAAAGAATTACTTCGTCGGCGTTCATAAGGTCTTCCACGGTATATTCCGTTTCATCTACGGCGTAGCCTAATTTTTTGCACATCTTTATAAGGTTCGCTCTCGCGATTCCGGGGAGAATCATATGATCCGTGGGGGCTGTTATGAGGCAGTCGTCTTTTATTATGTGAATATTGCTGTGAGCGCACTCGGTAACCCTTTGCCCTCTGTGAAAAATCGCCTCGTCGCAACCCGCTTCTTTCGCCTTTTGAGCCGCTAAAACGGACGGGAGAAGATTAAGAGTTTTAATGTTGCAATGAAGAAATCTCGTATCCTCCATCGTGATAACCTTAATCTCCGCGTCTATGGGCTGCACGGGGCAAGGGTTGATTGTAATCCAGATATTGGCTTTTTCGTCTTCGGGAAAGACGTGATTCCTCATAGCCGTGCCTCTCGTAGTCTGCCAGTATACAAAGCAGTCGCCGTCGTCGACTTTAAGTATCATTTCGTTTAAAAGGTCTTTCATCACGTCTTTAGTATACGGAAGATGGATTTTTAAAAGAGCCGCGCTGTTGTAAAATCTCTCTATATGCTCGTCAATATTGTAAATTATATGATTTCTTGAGTAAGTCGCGTCGTAACACCCGTCGCCAAAATAACACACGCGGTCGTTCATGGGGATGTACATATTCTCAATTTCATCGTATCTGCCGTTATAATAGCCGAGAGTTTTCATTTTATTTAATGTTCCTTTCACAATAATAAAGCGCGGAACGTATAAATACATTCAGCGCCATTGCCGTAGTTTAATTATATTCTTTTTTTCGATTTATGTCAATGAATATTTGAAAAAAATTGACGTTTACTGTTATTGTTGCAAAAAGGTAGTTTTCTAAAATTTGTTTATTTTTTGACAGATTTTTCATTAGAAGAGCAGTTTTATGAACACTTTTTGTGTTAGTTTAACAAAGATTGCGGAAATTGGTTAAATTTTTAACAAAAGTCTTGAATATTGAAAAAAAAGGCGGTAAAATGTATTCGTAAAATTTTGGAATAGTCAAAACTGCTACAAACGGAGGAAATAATAATGTCAGTTAAAGTTGCAATCAATGGTTTCGGCAGAATAGGTCGTCTTGCTTTCAGACAGATGTTTGACGCTCCCGGCTACGAGATAGTCGCTATTAACGATCTCACGAAGCCCTCGATGCTCGCGAATCTTCTTAAATACGACACGGCTCAAGGCGGTTACTGCGGAGTTATCGGTCAGAATCTTCACACTGTATCGGCGGACGACGAAGCGGGCGCAATAACTGTTGACGGCAAAACTCTTAAAATTTACGCGGAAAAAGACGCGAAAGATCTTCCTTGGGGCGACATAGGAGTAGACGTCGTCCTTGAATGCACGGGCTTTTACTGCTCTAAAGCCAAATCGCAGGCTCATATAGACGCGGGCGCTAAAAAAGTCGTTATCTCGGCTCCCGCCGGAAATGACCTTAAAACAATCGTGTACAGCGTAAACGAAAACACCTTAACGCCCGAAGACAACATAATCTCAGCCGCGTCCTGCACCACGAACTGTTTAGCTCCCATGGCGAAGGCTCTTAACGACTACGCCCCCATACAGAGCGGAATTATGTCGACGATTCACGCTTATACGGGAGACCAGATGATCCTCGACGGACCGCACAGAAAAGGCGATTTAAGAAGAGCGAGAGCGGGTGCCGCCAACATAGTCCCCAACTCTACGGGCGCCGCGAAAGCTATTGGTCTCGTTATCCCCGAGCTTAACGGAAAACTCATAGGCTCCGCCCAGCGCGTTCCCGTCGCCACAGGTTCTACTACGATTCTCACAGCCGTCGTAAAGGGGCAGGATATAACAAAAGAGTCTATAAACGAAGCCATGAAAGCCGCTTCTTCAGAGTCGTTCGGCTATAATGAAGATCCCATTGTTTCCTCAGACGTTATCGGCATGAGATACGGTTCTCTCTTTGACGCTACTCAGACGATGGTTTCTAAGATTGACGACGGTCTTTATGAAGTCCAGGTCGTATCATGGTACGATAACGAGAACAGTTACACAAGCCAGATGGTAAGAACCATTAAATACTTTGCCGAATTAGGTTAAATATAGAATTTAAATTTAGGACCCCGCGGTTTTCGCAGGGTCTGTTTTTATTTGTTTTATTACTGTCTCGCCAGTTTTTTAATGTATCTCTTAAAGAAAGCTATGCCGTCTTTGAAAGAAGCCGTTTCTATTCTCTCGTTTGTGCCGTGCGTGTTCATAAGAAGCCTTGTGTCAACCATAAACGGCGAATACCTGTAAATGTTGTCGCATATGTCCTGATAATGTTTAGCGTCCGTGCCGCCCATAACGAGATACGGCGCTACGACGTTTTTACTGTTCATGCCCGTGCATATTTCTTTAATCGCGTTAAAAGCTCTTGAGTCGGTTGGAGATATATTAGATGGGTTGCTGCCGCCTAAAAGCTCAATTTCGACCTTTTTATTTTTTATGACTTTCTCTAAGTGGCGTTCAACGTCGTCGATGGTCATCCCCGGCATGATCCTGAAATTGACTGTGGCGGACGCTTTACCGGGCAGGACGTTCGCGGCGGGGCTTCCGCTCGCCATAGTGACGGCCGTAGTGGTTCTGACAAACGTCGCGGACGCGGGGATATTTTTCATAACAAACTTTATAACGGGACTCATAAGCGTCGTGTGGCACATGACGTTTCTTACAAGAAAAGAAGCGTTCCTGCCTATGCAATCTATCATGCCCTCGGTTATGGGAGTAAGTTCCGCTTTAAACTGATGGTTTTCTATGTCTTTTATAACGTCGGCAAGTTCCCCTAAAGCCGTGTGGTTGGGCGGAGCCGAAGAATGACCGCCTTTGCCGGGAATCGAAACTTGGAAATCGCAATATCCTTTTTCGGCGACTCCCACTCCGGCGAGATTTTTATTGATTACGCCTTTAACATTTACCGGAAGAATCGCTCCGCCCTCGTCTAAAACAGAATCGAGCCTTACGCCGCGGCTTTTAAGAAGTTCGCAAATTTGACCCGCTCCGGGATTTTTAGACGCGACGATTTCCTCATTATGACCGAAAAGAAGATAAACCGTTCTCTCAGGCTCAAACCCTTCTTCTATAAGCGTTTCTACGCTTTCAAGAACGCCTACCAGGTGATTTTTCATATCAAGAGAACCTCTGCCCCAAAGACATCCGTCGGCTATCTCGCCTCCAAACGGATCGTGCAGCCAGTCGCCTTCGGTCCCTTCGCTTATCGGCACTACGTCTTGATGACCTAAAAGCGCGATAGGTTCCAAATCGGGATTCTTCCCTTCCCATTTATAAATGAGGCTCGCCTTTCCGACTTCCTCTAACGACAACGTTTTATGTATAAGAGGATACCTTTCGCGGAAAAAATTGTGAAGTTCGTTAAACGCGTCCCAGTCGACTTTGCTCTCGTCGACATTTGAAATCGTCTTAATTCTAACGGCGTCGACAAGGTTTTTGGTATATCTTTCGACGTTTACATTTTCAGGCGGCAGCGGCTCGCTCTCGATTTTTTCGGGAACGTACCCGACCGCTTTTATGGCGTTCGCGGCTGCCAAACCCACCGTCGCCGCGACGCTTACCCCTCGCGTTACTTTTTTTAAATCCATACGTTTCACCCTTGCTCTTTCATAAATTTAATCTTATATATGACATTTTAATATTAAAGTCGAGATAAATCAATATTTTTTCTGAAAAATCTTGATATTTTTTTCACAAAGTTGTAGAATAATCAAGGGG